>CAMDDX010000096.1 GCA_945893075.1 Planctomyces sp. SH-PL62
CCCAAACTCGAATGCAAAATCTAAAGCAGTCTGTAAACTCATCGCGGCCTCCGTGCGTGTTCTGAAGTGGCTTTCAATCCAACCACTTAGATGCGCGAGGAGGCCGCTTTTGTTTCTAGCCGTGAATAATTCAGGCTAGCCCCGGTTCATGCCGTGTAACCGGGGCTAGCGCCGCGCGGCTAATTTCTGTGACACGGATAATCGGTCGCGTCAAGAAGTCCTCTGGCACCATTCCCTTGCCATCAAAGATTTGGCAGACGAATGGGGCCAGAGGAATGAAACGCAACGCAGGTGGCGACAACTACTTTGCCGAGAGCTTGCCGGCGAGAGCGTGACACTTCTCGCGGAACTCCATCGCGTTGTACTTCGCAATGGGTTTCAGCGTCGTTTCCAGGTCGGCTTCTTGAACTTCTTTGCCCTTCACTCCACCTGGGAGAACTTGCTGCACCTTACGGCCTTTGAGGAGGTCGAGGATAAAAGCCTGTTCGATGTCAGTGAGGTTGGATTGAACGGAAGCCATACGATCGAGGAGCGGCTTGGGGCTGCGATCGGTCGATAATTCCCGTTGCAACACCCGTGCGGTCCAAGCCAATTGCCGTGCCGTGTCGTAATCCCAGAGTTCCAATTCCGCACCCTTGGCGCTCCACAGCTTGCCCTCGCCGACAGCGGCGATGTTCTGCAAGAGCGTCAACCCATCGTCGCGCTGCAATGGCTTTCGCTCCAACGCTAACGCCAATTCGTCCAGCCAGGTGGTGAGCGGCCCGGCGGCCTTGTTCCAGTGATCGCGGTGCCCGAACGGCTGGGCGTCCAGCAACTTTTCGACGGGAGCCCACAGCTCCTGAAACTTCTTCTCGTCGCCTCCGGCTTGTTTGACCGCGATGACGGTCAACGGGATCGGCCAGCCTCGCAGCAGCGGCCGTCCGGGCGCACCGTGGAGGGCTCGGCGCTGACGCCAACTTTTGTCCTGCAAGTCGTGATGGCAAGAGTAGCACTCGAACTGAGCAAGTTCCGGCCAATTCGGCTTGGTCACCGGAGTCACAAGGTCTGGATTCGCGAGTGCGGTTGCGAGTTTCACGTTCTCGCTGAAAGAGACCAGCGCGGAAATGAGCGCACTGTTTGTTTGGTGGAGGTTCTCCAGCTTGTAGGTCGCTTTGTGGTAGATGTCGCCGGACTTCTCGTTGTTGTCTAAATACTGCTCGCGAATCTTCGGATCCTTGGTGTCGAACTCGCGCCAATGTTTGGGTAACTGCTCCGTGAAACTCGCCAACTCAAAACCCGGCAGCGGTGGGTGTCCCGCGGCATACATCTCGTGCGTGACGAACCGCCCTTCAGCGGCACTGCCCAGATGGCACGACACGCACAGCTTCGTGCGGGCCACGACGGAGCGGACGTCGAAGAAACCGAAATTCTTCAACTTGTCAGCGGGAGACTGAAACCGCCACGAGTCTTTGGCGATGTGCGGCCCCAACCAGCCTTTCGTTTCGGTTCCGTCCGCGGCGCGGGAATTATCCGCCGGACCGTGACAGCCTTCGCAACTGACTCCGGTAAAGACTCGGGGATCTTTGACCAACTCCTCGGGAATCAGGTTCTTGTCGCCCCCCAATGAGGACAACGGGGATCCCACATGGCAGGCCAGACACCGCTTATCGCGTGAGACGTCGACGCCCAGCAACTCTCCCATGCGTTTCGATCGGTCATTCAGCAACGACGTGTAGGCTTGCGCGTGCTTGTCGTCCGCCAGCCAAGTCTTGTACTCGTCCAGCTTCACCCAACTGTCATCGACCGCACCACTAGTGCTGCCGAGCGCGGCTCGCTCGAAGGGGTCCAAGTCCGGGTCAGTCGCCTTGGGGAGCGAGCCACTCCGATGGCAGTTCCGGCAGGCACCGATGCCGACGAACTTTCGTATCGCCGCATCCGATTTTGCCGGCTCCTGCGCGGAGAGTCCGTTGGGTGCCAACACGGCCCAGGTCAAAAACAGCGAGGTGAAAAACTGACGCATCGATTCAACTCCTAGCAGCTTGGACGGAGGAAGGTTCAATGACCGTCGAGAGGGACAATTTGAGAATAGCATTAACGCTTGATCGCATCGACAGCAAGTTGTTGTAACTCACGGCGCAAATCTGAGCCATCGGCGTTTTGCAGACCGACCCGTTGGATCAGCAGAATCACAAACAGGTCTTGTTGGGGGTCAATCCAAGCTTGGGTGCCAAAGGCACCGCCGTGGCCGAAGGTGCCGGGGGAGACCATCGCAGTCACGCCCTGTGGTTCTTTAACAACGGCCCAGCCGTAGCCGAAGCCCATGCCGGGAACAAAGCCGCAGGGCAAATCGCCGGTCTGCACTTTGGTCATCGTCAGCACGCTTTCCGGCGAGAGAATTTTCGTGGAACCGAGCCGTCCAGCGTTGAGCATCACTTGATACAGCCTGGCGAGATCGGCCGCCGTCGAGTACAGCCCGCCGGCCGGGATCGGATGCTTGGCTCCGGTCGCCGGGCCGACGATCGGGCGGTTGGCGACGACCAACTCGCCGTTTTTGCTTTCGTACAGCCCGGCGATGCGCGGGACGTGTAGCTCCGACGGGAAGCACGCGGTGTCGTTCATCCCCAGCGGACGGAACACCCGCGCCGCCAGGAACTCCTCAAACGACTGACCGGAAACGACCTCGATGACTCGGCCGAGCGTGTCGATGCCGGCGTTGCAGTACGCCCACTTGCTCCCCGGCTCAAAGTCCAGCGGTTGCTGCGAACTGACCAGCACCGCCTCGGCCAGCGTCCGCTGGCGAGTGGCATACAAGTCGGCCAGCCCCGGTGGGAATCCGCCGGGCAGGCCGGACGTGTGAGTCAACAAATCTCGCAACGTGATCGCCCGCGACGGTTTCTTGAGCGTGACGGTGTCTCCCTCGCGCGACGCGGTCAGACGTTGGCCGCGAAATTCCGGCAGATGCTTCTCGACCGGATCATCGACGGAGAGTTTTCCCTCTTCTTGCAGGATCATGATGCCCATCGCGGTGATCGGCTTGGTCATCGACGCGATGCGGAAGAGCGCGTCCTTCGGCATCGGCTGTTTGGTCTCGATCGTTCGCACGCCGACGGCTTCGAGTGAGGCGATGCCGTCTTTCGAGCCGACCACCGTGACGGCTCCAGCGATGATTTTTTGATCGACGAATCCCTGCATCCGCTCGCGGATTTTCACGAGCTTCGCGGAATCGAACTCGGCGGCCAAGAGTGGTGTCACCGATAACACCGCGACACAGATCAGCAGGATTCGTTTCAGCGCACATCGCATGAGTTGGTCCTTTGAAGTTCAAAGTGGGATAACGGCCATCGGCTTTCGGCCATCAGCTTTCGGCCGGTCAACCAGTTCTCAGGCCGATGGCGGTCGCAGTGGCGTACTCTCGGCAATGAGACATCGTGACGAGAATTTCGTCGATACCGATTTGCTTGGCGAGGGCGGCGGTTGAGCCGTGCAGCACAATGCGCGGTCGGCCGGATTCCTCGGTGACGACCTCGATTTCTTGAAAGTGCGTCCCTTGAATGAAGCCGGTGCCCAGCGCTTTCATCACCGCTTCTTTGGCGGCCCAGCGACCGGCGAATGGTTCGGCCGAGAATTTGCGTTGTTGGCAGTAGCCAATCTCACCGGGCGTGAAGATGCGGTTCACGAACGAAGCTCCATGCCGTTCGATCATCTTGCTGATCCGCTCGACTTCAACGATGTCCGTGCCCAGTCCCACGATCACGACGTTGCACCTCCCCAACGCGACCGCGCGAGCTTATCGTGTATCGCGAACACCCGCCAGAAAGTCGTAGCAGGCAAACTCCGTGTGCCGTCAGACGGCACACGGAGTGTGCCTACTACTAATGGGAGACCGATCATGCCTGCCGATCCCCTTCAAACGCATGTCGTGAAGTCGTTCGCTAACGAAGCCTCGCTGATCGCTTGCCGGTTCGATCCGACGGGCCGATTCGTGTTCGTGGGCATGCAGCATTCCAAGGTCGTGCGCTGGGACTTGGCCAGCGGAGCGAAGACCGATCTCGAAGGGGGCCACGAATCGTGGGTGCGAGCGATCGCGTTTGCCAACAAAGGGGAAACCGTGCTGACCGGCGGACATGACGGCCGACTCGTCTGGTGGCCGGCGGCAGCCGAGAAGCCGGCTCCGATCCGCACGGTCGAGGCTCACGCCGGTTGGATTCGAGCGATCGACATCAGCCCAGACGGGCAGTTCGTCGCGTCGTGCGGCAACGACCTGAAGGTCAAGCTGTGGAAGGTCGATGACGGCAGCCTCGTCCGCGAGATGACCGGCCACGAGCGGCACGTCTACAACGTCGCATTTCATCCGGGCGGCAAGAATCTGATCTCCGGCGATCTGGTCGCGAACTTCATCGACTGGGAAGTCGAGACCGGCAAGGCGGCGCGGTCGTTCAAGGTGGCGACGATCCACAAATTCGACCCGACGTTTATGGCCGACTACGGCGGGCCGTACTCGATGCAGTTCGCGAAAGACGGCAAGCAATTCGTAGCTGGCGGCATCACGAACGTCTCGAACGCCTTCGCTGGAGTCGGTAATCCCGCGTTCTGCATGATCGACTGGGAGAGCGGCAAAGAGACGATCGCACATCTCACGAAAGCCAATTTGCAGGGCAAAGCCTTCGGTGCCGTCCTGCATCCCGAAAACTTTTTGATCGGCGCGGTGGGTGGCGGAGGCGGCGGGCACCTCTTCTTTTGGAAGCCGGGCGAGAAGAACGAATTTCACACGCTCAACATTGCCAACGCCGTCCGCGACTTGGCGCTGCACCCGGACGGTATCCAACTCGCGACCGCGCATCACGACAAGCAACTGCGACTGCTGGCGATGAAACCGAAGGGGTGAGCGAAGGGGTCGGGAGTCTTTTTCAGGTCGGACAAATGGCCGATCGATGTCGAATCGCCTGACGTTGTCGATGAGCCTGTTGCCGACCTGAAAAAGACTCCCGACCCCGTTACGCGAAGAACTTGCCGAAGTTCGCTTTCACCGCGTTCAGTCCGGCTTGCACGATGCGCGAATCATTCGTCACCGACAACATCCGGCAGCCCTTCGAGTACAGCATCTCGCAATGCTCGGCGTTGGGCGTGACGGCTCCCCAAGGCTTGTTGTGCTTGCGGCAGGCGGCGGCGATTTTGTCGATCGCTTCCAGGCATTTCGGGTGCATGAAGTCGCCGGTCACGCCCAGAGCCTGACTCAAATCGGAGGGGCCGACGAACAGCAGATCGACGCCGTCGATCGCCGCGATCTCATCCACGCATTCCACGGCCGACAGCGTTTCAATCTGGATCGCGAGCCAATTCTTTTGATTTGCCTCCACCACAAACTTGGCGAGCGGCGTCAGCGTGTAGCGACCGTCGAAGCCGCTGACGTTCAGACCGCGATTGCCGCGCGGTGCGAACTTCGTCCAGCGGACAATCTGCTCGGCTTGCTCTGCCGTATAAACCATCGCCGCCATGACGCCGCCGGCTCCAGCCTCCAGGCATTTTGTGAAGATGGCGTAATCGGTCGGCGCGATGCGGACAAAGCAGTCGAGGTTCTGGCTGCGTGCCGCCGTGCAGGCGATCTCCAGATTCTCCATCGAGAACCCAACGTGCTCGTGGTCGAGCCACAGCCCATCGAAGCCGCCGTTGAAGCCGATCATGTTGATGACGTTGTGGTGCAGCACTCGCCCCATCGCGGCATATCGAACCGTTTCACCGCGAGCCAGTTTTTCTTTCGTGCGTTGCATGAGATGCCTTTCAAGGTTGCTGAGTCGGAAGAGGTGTTACGCCGCATACCAGTCGAACAGTTTGGTGACGGACAGCTTGAGCTTCGGGAATTTCAAGGGGTGGACGGTGTGGCCCCGGTCAAAGACTTCGTGCGACTGATACTCTCCCTCTTGCGGATCGCGGAAGACCTCGATGCACTCGTCTCGCAGGTTGACGACCCAATAATCGGCGATGCCCGCCGCAGCATAGAGCTTGGCTTTCGTGCCACGATCGTAGTTCAGCGAACTGTCGGAGACTTCGATGACCAAAAAGAGATCCGCACCTTCGGGCCGTGCCTTGAGGTAGGAACGGCGGCGAACCCAGGCCACGTCCGGCAGCGGAACACTGTCGAGGTCTGGCAAACCAACCGTGCTTTGCACGCGAACCCGAACCAAAGTTCGGTCCACTTGCTCGTGGCTCCATTCGGATAAGGCATCAACCGCTTCTTCGTGACGAGGACCGGGGGGACTCATTTGACGCATTTCTCCTCGAATGAGTTCAACACGGCGATTGCGCAGTTGTTCAAAGAAGCCCTTCTTGGTGAGCCGGTCGTATTCGGCAATCGTGATTTGCAGAGCAGTGCTCATGGCGAACTCCAGGCAGGTCGGGTCGAAATTCCTGCTCCCTCTTTTAACGAGCCTTCACGTCGTAGCACGACAGCATTTCCTGATCTCGCAGAAATAGCTTTCCGTTACAGACGACCGGATGCGTCCAGACCATGCCCTTCGAATTGCGGCGTGTCGGTTTTTGCGCGGGGGTGAAACGACCGTGCTCTTTCCAACCCGCTGGCGACGCTTCCGCGAGGACGACCGTGCCGCTTTTTTCATCAACGCAGTAAAGCATCCCGTCGGCGCAGGTGACGCAGCCTTTTCCCAAAGCGTCTTTTTCAGTCCAGACGACTTCACCGGTTTTGAATTCCATGCAGATCCAGCCGACTTTGTCCGAGTGCCCGTAAAGATGATCGCCTAACAAGATGACTCCGCCGTGATGGTTCTTCATCTTCTGATTGAAATAGACATCCTCGACTTGGTTGTCCTCACCGAACACGTTCACCAGCTTGCAGCCGACGCCGTATCCGGACGTGATGAAGACATGTCCGTCGCGATAGATGGGGGTCGGGATCACCGCCGTCTGGCCGGGCCAGTCGGATTTCCACAGCAGCTTGCCGTCACTCGCGGAGATACCGGCGACTTTGCTTTGAAACAATTGGAGATACTGCCGCTGCCCATTCAATTCGACCGGCACCACGGACGAGTAGCCTGCTTTGTCAGTCAACTTGGTCGATCGCCAGACGATTTCGCCGTCCGCCTTGTTGAGCGCGACGATCGCTCCTTCCCCTCCGCCGGGAGTGCAAATCACTCGCTCGCCATCGACCAAGACGGATTCGCAGAAGCCCCACCCTGGCTTCTTGCCGCCGAGCGATGTCATGGACTTCTGCCAACGCACTTTGCCGTCTTCAATCGCCGCGCAGATGACCATCCCTTGTCCGCCCATCGCGCAGACCGCGTCGCCGGCAATCGTCGGAGTTCCGCGCGGGCCGTCCCCTTTACTGTCACCCAACCGTGTTCCGACTTGCGCCGCCCACAGCTCCTTGCCGTCGCTCGCATCCAGGCAAATTAGGAACTCGGTGTCCTCACGCGCCCCGATGGTGAAGAGCTTGCCGCCGGCGATCGCGAAGCTGGAATATCCCAAACCAATATCGCCGTTGACCCACACCTGCGGCGGGCCGTCCTTGGGCCAGTCCTTGAGCAGCCCGGTCTCCTTCGACACGTCATCGCGATCCGGTCCGCGCCAATTCGGCCAGTCGCCAGCCTGAAGAGCCGTCGTGATCAAACACAGTCCGCAAAAAGTTAGTCGCAGCGCGAGTCGCATGATTCAACTCCTAATCGTGGGGCAGGTTTTCAACCTGCCCGGCCATGATGACAACAGTCTTTAGCCAGCCAAAAACAATTCTTGAGTCTGAAGCCGGACAGGTTGAAAACCTGCCCCACGCCTTCAGCCGCCGATGCAATACAGGTGTGTGTCGGTGCGGATCAGGATTTTGCCATCGGTGAAGACCGGAGTCGCGACGGTCTGCGTACCATCCAGTTCATTCGTGGAGAGCACTTTGAACTCCGGGCCGGCGGAGAGCACGAAGGTCACTCCGTCTTCGCGAGTCGCATACAGCTTGCCGTCCACAACGATGGGCGACGAACTGAAACCGAGACGACCTTGCTCCGTTTGGCCAGACCAAATTTCGCGACCCGTCTTGATGTCCAAGCAGGTCACGAGGCCCCGCATTTTTCCGGAGTCGGTGAGCACATAGACCTTGCCATCCACCGCCGCCGGAGTCGGAACATCGGTCCCAATTCCCTTCTTGACCCAGGCCACATGCGACTTCGTGACGTCGCCGCGACCTCCCAGCTTGATCGCCGTGATTTCTTGGCCGCGCTGATACGGGGCAATCACAATGCCGTCGGACACCACGGCCGAAGCAATCGAACGCAGTCGCTTCAGCGCGGATGGATCGGGATTCAATCCGCCGACGCGCCAGACTTCTTGACCGTTGGCCGCGTCGTGAGCGGTCACGTGATCGGCCCCCAGCACGACCAGTGTCTCGTGTCCGTTTTCATTCAACACCACGGGGGTCGAGTAACTGTGAGCCGATTCCTCCGGCGCATCGACATTGCGGTCTTGCTTCCAAGCGACCTTGCCCGTCGCCTTGTCGAACGCGACGAGATACGACGGTCCGGACTGCATCACCGCCACGACGCAATTCTGCTGAGTCAGCACGGGAGACGTCCCCAAGTCCCACCACAGCGTGTCCTCGCCGTATTGATCTTGCAGGTTCGTTTGCCACACGACCTTGCCCGCGAAATCGACGCACATCAGATCGCCACTCTTGAAGTACGCGAAGACGTGCAGGCCGTCAGTCACGCACGAGGGATTGCTGCCCGAAGCTTTTTTGTTCTTGCCGCCGCGATCTTTGCCAATCGGGACTCGCCAGAGTTCCTTGCCGTTGCGATTGAACGCGAGCAACGCGTTCTTTCCGTCGGCGGCACTCGTCAAAAAGATGTGATCGCCCCACACCACCGGCGTCGACGATCCTCGGCCAGGCAGTTCGACTTTCCACGCGACATTTTTGGTCGCGCTCCATTCGGTCGGATAGCCCTTGCCGGACGCGACGCCGTTGTAGGCCGGCCCGCGCCAATTCGGCCAATTGTTGGCGAGCAGCGGCGAAGCGAGAGCGGCGATCAAACACAACGAGGCAACCAAACGCATGGCGGGACTCCTTCGGGGGGATGGTTCGGTGGGCGGGCACGCAGAGGCAGGCAGCATAAACCCCGGCCTGCGAAATGGAAGATTGCAGTGCCCAGGGGCATTCTCCGCGGATCTGCCGATTTCCTAGCCAGCTTCTCCGTTTACACGTTTTTCGGAAACGGTTATATGTGCCCGCGTTTTGACGGGGCGGCTTGGGCGTTTTGTCAAAATCAGTGAACACACCTCCCGGCCAAGTGGCCGCGATGACGTGCGGACGAATTTCAGAGTGGGTCAAAACAGCGATCAGCCTTCGGAGGGCTATTCCGTGTCTGTTGAAGAAAAAGTGATTGCCATCGTGTGCGAGCAACTTGGTGTTGCTGTCACAGAAATTAAACTCGAAAGCAAATTCGTCGACGACCTCAAGGCGGATTCGCTGGATGTCGTGGAACTCGTCATGGAGTTCGAGGACGAATTCGAGGTCACCATCCCCGACGACGACTACGACAAGATCAAGACCGTCGGCGACGCGGTGAAATACATCACGGAAAAGAAGAACGCCGCATAAGCGACTCAATGGACGTCGGCCTCCTGGGGTTGACGGTCGCAGGCACGTGTCAGCCGTTCGGCTGCCCCATCTGAGCGAACACCGGTATGTCAGCCTGTCGAGGCGAGTCGCGTGAAGCGAGAACCCACACCACGGATGGTTGCGGTTCAGCCAGTATGCAAAGCTGATGTCCTGGCAACGGGAAGAGCACAAGGATGAGTCGTCGAGTAGTTGTTACCGGCTTGGGCGTCGTCACGTCGCTCGGCTTTGAGGTTCCCGATTTTTGGGATCGCCTCTGCGCGGGCAAAAGTGGCGTTGGTCTGATTGGCCGGTTTGATTGTTCGGACTTCAAAGTCCGCTTCGCCGGCGAGGTCAAAGAATTCGAGTTGTCCGAGCACATCGCGATCGACTCGAAGGAAGTGAAGCGACAGGATCGCTTCGTACAATTCGCGATGGGGGCCGCTGGAAAAGCGATCCGGCAATCGGGCATGGATTTCACCAAAGGGGATCCGTTCCGATATGGCGTCTTGATCGGCAGCGGCATTGGCGGACTGCAAGAGATCGAGCAACAGCACAATCTCTTGTTCGATCGTGGGCCGACGCGAGTCTCACCGTTCATGATTCCCAAGCTGATGGTGAACGCCGCGAGCGGGAACATCTCCTGTCATTGGACGCTCAAAGGCCCCAACAGCGCAGTCGCCACCGCGTGTGCTTCCGCGACGAACGCGATTGGCGACGCCTTTCGGCTGATTCAACTCGACATGGCCGACACGATGGTCACTGGCGGCAGCGAGGCGGCCATCACACCGATGGGGTTGTCTGGATTCTCGCGCATGGCGGCGCTCTCCACTCGCAACGACGAACCCGAACGAGCCAGTCGTCCGTGGGACAGAGACCGCGATGGATTCGTCATGGCCGAAGGTGCGGGCGTGCTCGTTCTGGAAGAATACGAACATGCGAAAGCCCGCGGCGCGAACATTCTGGCGGAGATCCTGGGCTACGGCATGTCGGCCGACGGCGGTCACATGACCGCTCCCGATCCCGAAGGTCGTGGTGCCGCACGCGCGATGCAATGTGCGATCAAGGACTCCAAGATCAACGTCAGCGACATCGACTATGTGAACGCTCACGGCACCAGTACGCCGCTGGGTGACAAGGCCGAAACCTTCGCGATCAAGACCGTCTTCGGTGAGCACGTGCGCAAGATCGCCGTATCCAGCATCAAAAGCCAAATGGGACATTTGCTGGGCGCGTCGGGTGGAGTGGAAGTCATCGCGACGGTGCTCGCGCTGCAGAACCAAGTCGCGCCTCCCACGATCAACCTCGACAATCCTGACGAGGGATGTGATCTCGACTATGTCCCTCACGAGGCGCGCCCGATGCCGATTCGCCGAATTCTGAAAAACAGTTTCGGCTTCGGCGGTCACAATGCATGTCTCGTGCTCGCACGAGTGATGTGATCGCGTGCGGTTTTTCCCGTCTTGTCCCATTTTTTCCCATCGACCTAGAATCCGCCCGCCAATTGATCGGGCACAACCTGCACGGCTCGGCATGATCGGCGGTTTGCTTGGCAAACCCTCGAATGGAAAGTGTCGCCGCCGTCCACCAATTCAGCCGAGTTTCCCCGTTGGGCCGTTGGAAGGAGTCTACTTTGAGAATCATTCGCCAAATCGCGCTGGTCTTGTGTGGGTCGTTGGGACTCGTTGGTGGAGTGGCCGTTGCTCAACAAGCACCGCCTGCTCACGCGCCTCAGATCCATGCAGCGTTGAATTCGACCGCCGAACTCATGGCCGATCTCAAGTTCTTGTGCGAACTGGCCGGACCGCAGGGGGTCAAAGGTTGGAAGCTGCTGGAACCCTTTCTGGAAGAGACCTTCGCCGGCACGGACCCGAAGAGGCCGGTCGTGGTCGACGTCTTGTTCAACGCGAACGGCTCGGACGTGCGTGCTCACTTTCCGTTGCTGCCGCAGCCCCCCAAGCCACTCGGCCAGAAATTCTTGGCGAACTTGGCGGGCATCGGAATTCCTAATAAGCGTTTGACCGCAGGTTTTTTCCAATTGGGAGGCGGCACTGATCCCATGAAAGGTGCGGCCTTCAACGGGTTTCTGCGAATACTCAATCCGCCGATCACCTATGCCTCCATCGCCACGGACCGCCTCTTGCTTCCAGCGAATCTTCCCGATCCCACGAAGGGAGCCGTGATCGCGGCGTTGCTTGCCAAGAGTTACGACGTCGGCTTGATGGTGAAGAACGTCAAGCAGGGCGACGCGGATCAGAAGGCACGCCGCGCCGATTTTCAAAAGGCCAAAGAGAATCTTCTGGCTGGATTGAAAAAGAAACCGGAAGACACCCCGGAAAGCTTTGCGGTGCAAAAGGCACTGCTCGAACACAATCTGGGTGAGCTGGAACGCTTCATCGCCGAATCCGACGAGTTGACATTGGGCTGGATCACCGACGCTCCGAAGAAAGAAGCGCGGCTGGATCTTGAACTCTCCACGATTCCCGGCAGCGCACTGGATACGAGCGCCAAGTTGCTCGGTCAGACACCGGGAATGTTTGCCAGCGTGCCACGTTCTCCGGATGCGATTCTCAGTGGCCGCCTGCATTTCCCGCTGGATGAATTCCGGCAGTCCAGCTTGGTCGCCAGCCTGCCGCTGTATCGAGCCGCGGCGGACGTGGACATTGCTGCCTCGACCACCAAGTCAGCCGACCAAAAGGAGGCGATGAAGCTCGCGTCCAAATTGTTTTTTGACATGGTCGATGCCGAAGTGAAAGTCGGCGTCATTGATGCCCTGATCGAGATGTCGCAGGCCAACGGTGAAAAGTCGAATCTGGTCTTCGGCATCAAGGCCAAGGACGGCCAGGCTCTCAAGGGAATTCTGGAACTGATCCCGAAAATGAATGCGGACTACAAAGTGCAACTCGACGTTGAGAAGGTCGGCGACTATGCGATCCACTCCATTCAAATTCCAGAGAACCACGAAGACTTCGAGATGATCTTCGGCAAGGGCGCTCCGGTGTTCGTAGCGACCGGCTCGAACGCTTGGTGGGTTGCGGTCGGCACCAAATCGCTGGATCAACTCAAACTCGCCCTGGGTGCGGTGGGTCAGGGCAACGCCGCGCAAGCCAACAATTTCTTGACGCTGTTCGGACGGGTCGGTCCGTGGATCGAATTGATCGACACCCGGCGGGCTCGGTTGGATGCGCTGCCGTCAGACATCAAGCTGACCGAGGCGGACCTGAAAGACAGGAAAGATCGTGCGGCGCTCCGCAAGGTCGCTCTCGACACGTTCAAGTCGGGCAAGGGCACCTTCGAAACCAAATTGGACGCGAACGCCGGTCGCGTCACCGGCTCGACACGCTTCGATGAAGGCATCCTGCATTTCATTGGGTCGGCAATCTCTGATTTCAGCAACAAGACGCTGAAGTAACTGGCCGGTCGCCGTCCAGCCAGTGCAGGAATCGCGAGCGAATTGAAGCGCACCGGTCGTGAGTCACGGTCGTCTCGTGCAGTTCGATCGGCCCCCACAGCCGCCGGTCCACAGCCGTTCCCGGCACGCTGTTCGGCAAGAACACATGCCAGGTGTCGCCGCGAGCGATCTCGTCGCGCAGCATCAGGCCGATCAGCCGCTCGCGAGCATGCGGAGCGCGCGGATCAGCCAGCAGCAAAGCCGTCTCGACCCGCGAGCGACAATGAAAGTTGTACGCGAACGCCGACAATCGTGAATCGTGGAACAACACGGCGACATCCGCTGCACCGGCATCAACGGCGAGAGGGTGCGTCTCACGCAGACATTCAAACATCTTCTGGCTCAGCGGACCGTGCGGAGTACCGGCTTGCAAGCCGATGACGCGTTCCAGTTGCTTCAGGAATTCCCAATCGCGGAGCGTGTCTCCGCAACGCGCACCGTCCGGCCGGCAGCGGACGAATTTCTCGACCGACCTCAGGGACTGCTGCGAGTTCAGTTCGCGCCAGAATTGTCTCGCAGCGCTGTCACGATTCGCCCAGAACTGGCTGAACGTCGCGGGCAGTTCCAAACCCAACAACTCGCGGGACGGCCTTTGAAAGACTGCACGTCCGGAGGACTCGAAGACTTGCGGCACGCGATTCGGCTCGACGCCGTCAGCCACCACTTCGGGAAGTTCCAGGATGTCCCACGAATCGTCTTTGTCGACAAGGTGCCGCACGACCGCCGCCAAGGTGGTCGCGGGATGCGGTCCCACCGGACCAGGCAAGCTGCCCCACGGCGACTGCGGCACGGAGAGCACTCGAAACGTCCCGAAGGCGCGGCGTACGAGCCGTTCGCGAAGCGGCATAATCCCGATCGGCCGCTGCCACGCGGACACGATCAGAAACCGCCAGCGATCCTCAGACGACTTGGCCGAGTGCGACTTCGAGTCATTCGGACCTTGCCATTCAGCGGTCAACTGCGGATCAAGCTGGCAGAACGGGTTTTGGTCGAGGCTGACGGCCGCCAGTGACGCTTCTAAAAACTCAGGGGTCTGCCGAAACGAAGCTCGCGGTGTGCGCGACCACAGCGAATGCCACACATGCCGCAGTTGGCTGGGGCGAGTCACATCAACGGCTTCGTGGACGGTCATCATGCGGCACCGAATCTGAGCGAACGACTCAAGGGTCACACGACTCAGGCAATCGGCGTGCCGACTCCCGCATGGTTCGGCGGTGCGGTCTGGTGTTGCTTTGCGGAAACGCCGACGTGGTACTCCGGCAACATGTTGCCGAAAGACGACAAACTCCGAGCCGATCACAGCGCGTTCGCGCGCAATACCATGACATTCTCGACGCAGGCCGTCACGCGGCAGGAGGGATCGGGGAGCAATTCGCGGTCGATGTAAGTGATGATGCTCCGAGCGATTTTGGCCGGGACTAAGACCTCAATGCGCACGCCGTCTTCTGTCGACAGATCGCTCGCGGCGAGTTGCTTCCGGCCGGCTCCCGAAATGGAGGAAGTGGTGAAGCCCGTCGCGCCGAGTTCCATCAGCTTGCCCAGCAACCGCATCTCGGAAGTGGAATTCGCGTAAATCGTGATTCGCCGCACCGGCACCAAGCCCCGTTTCCGCGCGGCTAGCGGATGCTGAGACAACGAGCGGTGCCCGTCCAAGCCAACCACCTCGAATTGTTGACCGCGTTCCGCGAATTCCCGTTCAAACTCGTGCAGCTTCTCCACGACGGTGTGATCGACCAGCGGCGAGTTCGTCAGGTCAACAATGATCTGCTTATCGGGATCGCGGCCGAGTCCTTCCAGCAGTCGTTTGAGCGGAATCCAATTGGTGAAGATCGCCGTGCCATGCATGGTGACGAGTTCTGTGTTGTCTTCTTGAGACTCCACTTCGGCATTGAGTGTGAAGAATTCGTTCGGCTTCACGCCGTTGAAGTAGTGAATCACCATTTTGACCACGATGCCCCCCGCGACTCCGACCAGCAGATCGGTGGCCAGCGTCAGAATCACGGTGGCCACGAAGATCACGAGTTGCTCGCCACCAATGCGATAGGTGCTGACGAATTCCCGCGGCGAGGCGAGGCGCACGCCCGTGTAAACCAGCATCGCCGCGAGTGCTGCGTTTGGAATCTCGCGAATCAGAAACGGCACCAGCGCCACGAACAGCAGCAGGAACACGCCGTGAAAGAAATTCGACAACCGCGTCCGCGCACCGTTGTTGATGTTGGCTGAGCTGCGCACGATCTCGGAGATCATCGGCAGCCCACCGATCGCCGCAGAGGCGGTGTTCGCGATCCCGACCGCCAGCAATTCGCGATTGAAATTCGTCTTGCGACGCCACGGGTCCAACAGGTCGATCGCCTTGGCCGACAGCAGAGACTCCAGCGAACCGACCAGAGCGAACATGATGACGTATTTGATGCCGGTCCCGGTCAACACGCCGCGAAAATCGGGAGTCTCAATGGCTCCAAACAGGTTGTCCTTAAGATCGACCAGCGCAGACGGGCCGACCTCATACTCTTGCCCAAAAAAGTTGTATTTTTGCTGATGATCGAAGTCGAAATACAAACCGAGTGGCACGGCAACCGCCAGCACCGCCATCGGCGCGGGGATGCGGCGAAACAGCGGATGCTTGATGAGCGGCAGACCAAACAGGATCAGCAGGCTCAAGGCCCCGACGGTGGTCACTTCCGGGTTTAAGTTCGCAAGGCTGTGTGGCAACTCGGCCAGCAAGAGCAGCGGCTCTTTGGCCTCCGGCTTCACCCCCAACAGGATGTGTGCTTGTTTGGAAAAGATGATGATTCCGATCGCCGCCAACATGCCATGCACGACCGAGATCGGAAAGAACTCGACCAGCACGCCGGATCGAAACAAGCCGAAGCCGATTTGCAGCACGGCTGCGACAACACACACGCCCAAGACCAACTTGTAGGCTCCGAGAAATTGGTAGGCCATCGGATCGCTGGGGGTCAGATATCCCAGTTCTTTCGCGATGGGACCAAACTCGCCGATGGCCCCGACCGCAATCGCAATCAACCCCGCCGCCGGACCTTTGATCGTCAGCTCCGAATTGCTGATCCACGGAGCGAAAAGCCCACCGATGATCGCCGCGAAGATTCCCGCGATCGGTGGAAAGTCGCTGGCCAGCGCGATGCCCAAGCACAGCGGCAGGGCGATCAAGAACACCAGGAACCCCGTCACGACATCCTTGGTCCAAGACGTGGCGAAGCGGGGAAGTTCACGCGGGGAAATTCCGACGACTGGAGCGTGACCGTTCGACATCGATGGGATCTCGTAACTGAAGAAGAGGCGGGGGACGACCTGCCGAGCACGAATCGTGCTCGGCTTTCGCCAGCTTGGCGGAAGTGGCCGTATCGGGACAACTCAGTCGCTGCGCCTGTTCGGTTACAAGTCCGTAAGTGATCTCGCTGAGAACGATTAGTCCGCCGGCAGTTCCAGCGGCGTCCACGAAAGTATCGACTTCAGCGGGACATGATTCGTGACCTCCCCGCCGGTCGCCAGCCAGAAGCGGTGATCCTTCACACCAGCATCGATGTTGTCGAGCGGCGTGCTATCGCCCGTGAAGCGGGCCTTCGTCAGCGCGACCCAATCGCCAGTCACCGTCTTCACCCAGCCGTTCCCGAAGGTCGCGCGGCGAGTCTGCTTGGCACTGCGACCGTCACGGCGAAAATCTTCGAGGAACGAATACAGCCCGCGCAATGGCTCACCACCGGTTTGCGTGCGAAACGTGGCGAGATGCTTCCACTCGTTCGACTCGTCCAGCCACAGATACGCCGCGAACGAGGTCTTGGGCTTCTCGACCGTCGCCTTCACACAGAAGCGATACGTCTGCCCGATCTTCCATTTCAATTTGTAGAACGACTGCGCTCCGGTCCCTTCATTGCCGAAGCGGCCAACGCGGACATCTTTGTCGTTGTGCAGCACCTCGACGCGCCGATCCGCTGGCACCGAGTTCGGATCATTCTGCTCGCCCGGATCCCAAATCGAAAACAGGACGATTTTGTCTTCCGGCCCGCTCAACTCTTGAATGCCGAAGTAGCCATGTTTGAACCCGCACACCATGAAGTAACTGCCGGGCACCGATTCTTCGACGGTCACTTCGTTGTAGAAGACCGTCGCCTCCGGAGCCGGAAATCCAAGATGCACCGACCGCGCGGCGTTCGGTTCTTTGGGTTCGTCAGCGAAGGACGATCCGGCAACCAGCACCATCAGACATGACATCCACCCACGCCATGCCCACATTTTGCATTTCTCAATTTTCATTTCTCATTTTCCATTCAAGCCGTTGATTGCCGTACCGCGACCGTCAGGGAGTGGCCCGCTCACCACTCCGGGCCGCTCCCTGACGGTCGCGGTACGGCTTCGATGCCTACTGCCCATCGTTCGCGGCTCCTACGATAACGCCCATGTCACCCGCCGCCGATGCTCCCAACGCCATTGAAGTTCGCGACCTCACCAAGGTCTATCGCGTGTTCCAAAAACGCGAGGGCTTAGCGGCGTCACTCAAGAGCCTCTTCCACCGCGAATACAAAACCGTCACTGCGGTCGGCGGAGTCAGCTTCTCGATCCGCCAAGGCGAGATGGTCGCGTTCCTCGGCCCCAACGGAGCCGGTAAGACGACGACGCTGAAGTTGCTCAGCGGATTGATCTATCCGACCTCCGGCACCGCGACGGCGCTGGGCTTCACGCCGTGGCAGCGAGAGATCGCGTATCGCCGCCGCTTCTCGCTGGTCATGGGCCAGAAGAATCAGCTCTGGTGGGACTTGCCCGCTCAAGAATCGTTCCGGCTGCATGAGGCGATCTATCACATCGAGCCGGACATTTTTCAGCGCCGGCTCGACGAACTGTCCGATCTGCTGGAAGTCCGCAAGCTCGTCAATCAACCGGTGCGCGAACTCTCGCTCGGCGAGCGGATGCGCATGGAACTGATCGCCGCTCTGCTGCACAGCCCGGACTTATTGCTGCTCGATGAGCCGACGATCGGCTTGGACGTCGTTTCGCAGCGGAAGGTCCAAGAGTTTCTTAAGCACTACCAGCGCGAGCAGCAGATCACCGTGCTGCTGACCAGCCACTACATGAAAGACGTCGAAGCTCTCTGCGAGCGAGCGGTCATCATCAATCAAGGTTTGATCCAGCACGACGGCCCACTGGCCACGATCGTGGGCCGCTTCAGCCAAACCAAAATCATCGAACTGCAATTCGCCAGCGAGCTGCCAGCCTCCACCGAACTCGAACGCTTCGGCACGGTCTTCGACATCAAGTCGCCGCGCTTGAAGCTCCGCATCCCGCGCGGCGAAGTCGCACAAACTCTCACGGCGTTGCTCAGCCGTTATGAGATCGAAGACGTCAGCGTCCAAGACCGTCCCCTGGAAGAAGTCATCGCCGAGGTCTTTCAACAAGAGGCCGCTGCAACACACTAACCCTCAACCAAGCGACGTTCACAAACCCCACCGAGCTTGCCTCGGTGGATTCGGACTTATGCACTACGCGGCGTTGCATTCGAAATTATGATCGCCGTAGTTCAAAAGCCCGGTAACCACTGAGGCAAGCTCGGTGGGGTTGATGGAGATTTCCGATGCACCGCTGGATCACAGCCCTGATCGTCGTCTGTTTTGCCAGCCAAGCGACGGCCGAAGACTGGCCGCGTTGGCGTGGACCTCGCGGAGACGGCACATGGCACGGCCCCAAGCTGCCGGAGAAATGGCCGGAGGGTGGCTTGAAGCCAAAGTGGAAGGTGCCGATCGGCGGCGGCTACTCCGGAGTCACTGTCGTCGGTCAGCACGTCTTCGTGATGGATCGCCAGAAGGAACCCGAAACCGAACGTGTGCTCTGCTTCGATGCCGACTCCGGCCAGCAGATTTGGAAACACGAATACCCGGTCGCGTACGGCAAGCTCGACTATGGCAACGGCCCGCGAGCCGCTCCGACGTGGCATGACGGCAAACTCTTCACGGTCGGAGCACTCGGCGAATGCCGCTGTCTTGATGCGACGACCGGCGAGAAAGTTTGGTCGGTGAATTACGTCAGCGATCTCAAAGGCCGATTGCAGGAGTGGGGATTCGCCGGCTCCGCGCTCATCGACGGCGACAACGTCATCGTGCAACCCGGAGGCAAGGACGAGCACAGCATCGCCGCATTGGATCGACACACGGGCAAGCAGGTTTGGCAAAGCCATTCGGATGCCGCCGGCTACGCGACGCCGATGATCGTCACGCACAACGAGCGGCGGCAGTTGATCTGCTGGACTCCGTCGCACATTCGCAGTCTCGACCCCGCGACCGGCAAACCGTTCTGGCAGGTGCCCTATGAGATCACCTACGGCGTCGCGATCGCCGAGCCAATCTTTCAAGAAGGTTTCGTTCTTGTCTGCGGCTACTGGAATGGCTCAAAAGCAATTCGTCTCGGAGCGCAGCCGGAGCAAGCGGAGTTGGCTTGGGAAGAAAACAAATTCCTGCGCGGCCTGATGTCGCAGCCGCTGTACCGCGACGGCCACGTCTATCTGCTCGACAAGCAATACGGCCTGACCTGCTTCGAGCTGAAGACCTCGACGAAGCTCTGGGACGACGACAACCAAATGACTCCGCGCGGCCGCAACCCGCACGCGAGCCTCGTGTGGCTCGGCGACGCCGACCGCGCGATCATCCTCAACAGCGAAGGCGACCTGATCCTCGCGCGGCTCAACGCGACCGGCTATCACGAGCAATCGCGCAGCAACATCATCGGCTTCACCTGGGCACACCCCGCCTTCGCCGGCTCGCGCGTGTACGCTCGCAGCGACAGTGAGTTGGTCTGCGTGCCGCTGCTGCCGGAGTGATCGGACAACGTTGCAGCCGCAGCAAGTTCTCCATGCGTCCGTGGTAAAAAATGCGAACCTCGCTTGGACACAGCGGCCGATACGGATAAGGTCATTCCGATTGGTTGCCGTTCGTGGAGCACGTTTTCAACGTGCTCGAAAATGCGGGCACGTTGAAAACGTGCCCCACGAGGAGGTCGCTTCATGCTGAGCATTCTCGATCCGTTGGCTCGCGGTTCTCGCCGGGATTTCCTGCGCATTGGCGGCCTGACGCTGGGCGGGCTGACGCTGGCCGACTGGCTGCGGACCACGGCGTCGGCAGCCGGGCGATCGGTTGCGACAGATAAGTCGGTCGTGTTCCTGTTTATGCACGGTGGTCCTAGTCAAATCGAGACGTTTGATCCAAAAATGACTGCGCCGACAGGCATTCGCAGCATCAATGGCGAGGTCCAGACCGCTCTGCCCGGAATCACGTTTGGGGCGACGTATCCGAAACTCGCTCAACTGGCCGAGAAACTTTCCGTTGTGCGATCGTTCGTGACCGGCGACGGCAATCACGATATCAAGCCGATTGTTTCGGCGGACTCGCTGAAGGCGAATCTCGGTTCCATTTACGCTCGCGTGGCGGGGACGGTGCATCCGCTGACGGGGATGCCAGTCAACGCGGCGCTCTTTCCGCAGGCGATCAATCCGCAAGCTCAGGCGATGCAGACCGGCTTCGGACGTTTCACCGATGCCGGAGCACTCGGTGCCGCCTACGCACCGTTCATGCCGGGCAGCGACGGGCCGTTCCAACAAAGCTTGAAGCTGACGCTGCCGCGCGAGCGACTCGATGACCGCCGCAAACTGCGGCAGGAGTTTGATCGTATTCGTCGCACGGTCGACACACGCGGCGAAGCGGATGGACTCGACAAGTTTCAGGAGCAGGCGCTCGACACGATCTTGCGCGGCGTTGCGGAGGCGTTTGATCTCAGCAAAGAAGATCCGAAGACGGTGGCGCGCTACGACACTGCGCCGCTGATCCGGCCGGAGGACATCGACAAGAAGTTGAACAACCACAAGTTCTACACCGACCACACGCAGACGCTCGGCAAGTTGCTGCTGCTGTCGCGGCGGTTGTGCGAAGCGGGTTGCAAGTTCGTCACTGTGACGACGAACTTTGTGTGGGACAATCACGCCGACGTGAACAACGCGGGAGTCGAAGAGGGGATGAAATACTGCGGCGTGCCGTTCGATCACGCCGTGTCGGCGTTCATTGAAGATGTCGAAGCACGCGGCTTGAGCGACAAGATCCTGTTGGTCTGCTGCGGCGAGATGGGCCGCACGCCACGCATCAACGGTCGCGGCGGCCGAGATCACTGGGGCAATCTCGCTCCGCTGTTGCTGTCTGGCGGCGGACTGCCGATGGGCCGAGTCATCGGGCAATCGACGAAGGATGCGGGCGAACCAAACTCGGACCCGGTCACGATCCGCAACCTCATCGGCACGATCATGCACACGCTGCTGGATGTCGGCGAGGTGCGACTGCAACGCAACCTGCCGTTCGACTTGGCTCGCGTGTTCGCCGACTACACGCCAATCACCGGGTTGTCTTAACTTAGCTCGGACGCCTACGTCCGAGCCGGTCCGGACGTAGGCGTCCGAATTACGTGGGCACGATCACCACAAGCAACTGTTCGGCCGCAGCGCGGCCCATCGCCACGGGACGATCGCCGCGTCGCAACGACACCAGCCCTGCCGCTTCGTTGACGTGATCGACGAATGCGGTCGCGCCCAACGAAAAATCCGACTCGGTGAGATATCGCAAGAAACCGGCGTCTTGATTCAGCACGCGCACCAGACGTACGCGCGAGCCAACCGGCACGGTGCTTAGCGGTCGGCCTTCTTCGCCGCTGGTGCGCAGGTCGCCGTTCGCGGTCGGGATTGGATCGCCGTGCGGATCGCACAGCGGATGGTCCAGGAAATCGTCGATGCGGTCGATCAGAAAGTCGCTGACCGCGTGCTCCATGTTCTCGGCTTCTTCGTGGACTTGGTCCCACGTCAGGCCGAGCGTCTGCACGAGAAACAGTTCGATCAACCGATGCCGCCGCAGCATTCGCAGGGCGAGCGTGCGGCCCGCTTCGGTCAGGCTGACTCCTTCATACGGCCGGTACTCGGCGAGCCCCGCTTCGGCCAGCGCCTTCTGCATGCTGGTGACGGTGCCGGGCGAGACCTTCAAACTCTGTGCGAGCTTGCCGGTCGAGACCGACGTCGATCCCGTGTTGGCTCCAATTTGCCAAATCGCTTTGAGGTAGTTTTCGACGGTGAGACTCGGCATGAGGCAGGTTCACTTTGTAGGACGGGCACTCTTGCCCGTCGCAGATGATGACGGGCAAGAGTGCCCATCCTACGAAGATCAGAGATCGCGACCGCAGACATCGCAGCAACCACGGCCATGTGACGTCTGTTGGCCGCAATGCGGACAGGCCAACGTCGCGTGACCCGATCGCAGCGATTTGAACAAACTCAACATGACCGACACTCCCTTTGCCGCACCGTACAGCAGCATCACGCTGAGCACCGCGACCACAATCAACCCGCCAAAGCTGAACATCATGATTCGCCTCAAGTCATTGCAACTCGCGACCACAGGCTTCGCAGCGGCCACTGTTGTGGGGTGTCTGCTGCCCGCAGTGAGGACACGCCAACTTCACGTGTCCCGATCCCACGGATTTGAACAAGCCTCCCATCGCCAACAAGGCTCGCCACAACACGATCAATCCGAGAAGACAGAACAGGCCCACGATGAGCAACTCAATTGGATGAAAACCAAACATGCTCACCTCCTCACTGCAACTCGCCGCCACAGTGATCGCAGGTTTTCCCGCCCGCCGCAGTCTGCTGTCCGCAATGGAAACAGGTCAGCGTCGCGGATTCCTCGCCCCACGTTGCCAGCGAATCCACGCTGACGCCGCAGCACCAGCAGACGATCAGCAGGACGATGACGCTCAAAACCAAGAACGCCAGCAGTCCGCCGAAGAAACCTCCAAAAACATAGTAGAACCACATACGGCACCCCGCTGAGCGAGATCACGTTGAGACACAGCGTTGTTCATGTCAGACCGCAACGCCAACGGTGCCGGCTTCGATGCTGGGTTCGGGAACCGGTTCGCCGTGCTGGCGCATCCCTTCGATGTGGAACTCGATGGCTTCGCGAATCAGCGTTTCTAATTCGCCGCGAGTCTTGCCGGTCGCGATGCAGCCTGGAAGGTCCGGCACGTAGGCCGACCAGTTATTCGGACCACGTTCGTAGATCACGGTGTACTCGGTCATGGTTCGTCCTCGAATGAACGGGTTGTCGGTCACTTCCTGGAGTGCGGTGGCTCGACACCGCCCTCCATTCATTTGAAATATCGACAGCCAATTTATAGGGCGGTGAAGCCGCAGGAACGTAGGCGAGTCGCTCCTGCGACTCGCATTCGGAACGTTGGCTGATTCTCAATTTCGCGATTCGCTGCCATTGGTCGCGTAACGGGAATCTCAGTCGCAGGAGCGACTGAGCTACGTATTTGGCCGCCGTGCAAAACTCATCAACTTGCGCGAAAAAACAACAAATTCACCGATAACTCTCTAAGTACTGTCATCACGAAAATCGGCTCAACGAGTTCAGTTTTCTTGGCAATCAACATCTTTTTTTCAATTGAATGGAGGGCTGCGTCGAGCCGCAGCACTCCAGGGTCACGGTTCACCCCACCACTTTTTGGAACCGAGCAACCGCTTCCTCGACCTTCTCGCGACTGTTGAACGCGGACAGTCGGAAGTAGCCCTCGCCCGCCGCGCCGAAGCCGCTGCCCGGTGTTCCGACCAAATGCCCCTTCGACAACAGCAAGTCGAAGAAGTCCCAGCTCGACAGGTTGCGCGGAGCCTTCAGCCA
>CAMDDX010000097.1 GCA_945893075.1 Planctomyces sp. SH-PL62
CGGAATTGGCGGGAAGGAAGCGTGATTCGCTAACCAGACCGATCCCCGCCAATTCCGAAAAACCGAACACCCGACCCCGGACGCCCGACACTCACGACCTTAACGAACCGCATCATGGTCAACCTCATCATCCGCTGGTGTCTCAACAACCGGTTCATTGTGATCCTGGTGACGTTGTTGTTGCTCGGCGTCGGCTATTACTCGTTGACCAACATCCCGATCGACGCCATTCCCGACATCGGCGAGAAACAGGTCATCGTACTGGCCGATTGGCCGGGCCGCTCGCCGCAAGATGTCGAGGATCAAGTCACGTATCCGCTGACCGTGAGCCTGTCGGGCACGCCTGGCGTGAAAACCATCCGCTCGTTCTCCGGCTTCGGCTTCTCGATGGTGTTCATCGTCTTCAAGGATGAGGTGGATTACTACTGGGCACGGTCGCGCGTCTTGGAACGAATGAACGTTGCGGTCGGCCGGCTGCCTCAAGGGGTGTTGCCGACGCTCGGCTCAGACGCGACGGCGCTCGGGCAAATCTTCTACTACACGCTGCAAGCGGACGGAGCGGACCTCGCACAACTGCGGTCGTTGCAGGATTGGTACATCCGGTATCAGCTTCAATCGGTGGAAGGGGTGACCGAAGTCTCGACGCTCGGCGGCTTCGTGCGCGAGTACCAGATCGACGTCATCCCCGAAAAGCTGCGCGCACATCGCGTCACCTTGCCCGACGTTTACGAAGCGGTCCGCCGCAGCAACATCGACGTCGGTGCCAAAGTCGTCGAGAGCAATCGCTTTGAGTTCTTCATCCGCGGCAAAGGTTTTGTTCGCAGCGTGCAGGACATCGAGAACGTCGTCATCCGGCAAGAAGGGGGGACGCCGATCTACGTCAAGAACGTGGCCACGGTGCAGCTTGGCCCGGAGTTTCGCCGCGGCACGCTCGACAACGCCGGCCGCGAAGCGACCGGAGCCGTCGTCCTGATGCGCTACGGCGAAAACCCGCTGGAGGTCATCAATCGCTTGAAGAAAAAGATCGCCGAGATGGAACCCGGCCTGCGCGTCACGTTGCCATCGGGCAAGGCGGTCCCAGTGAAGCTGGTCCCGTACTACGACCGCACCGACATCATTTACGAAGTGATGGGGACGCTGAAGGACAACCTCATCGAAGAGTCGATCGCCGTGGCCTTCGTCACGATCCTGTTTCTGCTGCACCTGCGGAGTTCGCTGGCCGTGCTGCCGACGCTGCCGCTGGCGCTGGCCATGAGTTTCATCGGGATGTACTGGCTGGGCGTGGACAGCAATATCATGTCGTTGGCCGGGATCGCGATCGCCATCGGCGACATCAGTGACATGGGCATCATCATGACCGAGAACATCTATCGGCGACTGACAACCGATCGGGGCCGACCCTACTTCGACGTTGTTTACGAGGCCGCGACCGAAGTCGGCGGAGCCATCGTCACGGCGGTCGTAAACACGGTGATCTCGTTCATTCCCGTCTTCGCCCTGACCGGTCCCGAAGGAAAAATGTTCAAGCCGTTGGCCTACACGAAAACGTTTGCAATTGCCGCGTCGGTCATCCTCGCCATCACCGTCGTCCCGGTGCTGAGCTACTACTTGCTGAAACCGGTGACGTGGTCACGTCGTCGTTCGCTGTTGTTCGCGAGCGTCGCCGCCATCGCGGCGATGATCGGGTTGCGAGTCACGCTCGTGTGGGGACTCGATCTCGGCGCAACCTGGACCGGTTGGCCGACGGCGTTGGGAGTCGGCCTCCTCGTCGGTGCGCTGGTCTACCGCATGGGGCAAGAACGACTCATCCCGCTGGAAGAGAATCGCGTCTCGCAGCTCATCTTTACGGTCTATCGACCAACGCTGCGCTGGGTGCTGGCTCACAAGGGAACGTTTTTGATGATCCCGGTTTGCGCGATCGCATTGGGGTGTACCGCGTGGCTGGGCTTTGCCGTCGTCGGCACTCCGATCTCGGCGACTTGCCGAGTTGCCGGATTCGACGTCACACGAACCGCTGGTTGGCAGCGTCTCGAACAGACCTTCCCCGGCCTCGGCCGCGAATTCATGCCGCCGCTGGACGAAGGCTCGTTCCTCTATATGCCTTCGGTGTTGCCGGCGGCATCGCTGACCGTCGCGGAAGAGGTCATCCAACAACAAAACATCGCCATTCGCACGGTCCCGGAAGTCCGCGACGTCGTCGGCAAGGTCGGCCGCGCGGAATCATCGCTCGATCCCGCACCGATCAGCATGATCGAGACCATCGTCACGCTGAAACCAGAAGGGGACTGGCGCATGCTGCCACAACCGCGCTGGCACAGCGAGCAAGCGTGGCTCAATTGGTGTCGCCCTGCATTGCGATCCGTCTGGCCCGAAGAGCGTCGCATCACCAAAGCCGAAATCCTCGAAGAGTTGAATCGACAGGCCGCGATCCCCGGCGTCTTGCCGACGTGGTTGCAGCCGATCCAGACGCGGCTGGTCATGCTGCAAACCGGCTTCCGCGCGATGATGGGGGTCAAGATTTACGGCGCGGACCTGAAAGAGATCGAACGGGTCGGCCTGCAAATGGAACAGCTCTTGAAGAAGGTTCCCGGCGCGGTGGACGTCGTCGCCGACCGGCTGGTTGGCAAGCCGTACCTCGAATTCGAGATCGACCGCGAAGCCGCCGCGCGATACGGAGTCAGCATTCGCGACATTCAAGACGTCATCGAAATCGCGATCGGCGGCGAACGGCTGACAACCACCGTCGAAGGCCGCGAACGCTATCCCATCCGCGTCCGCTACCCGCGCGAGCTGCGCGAACGCTTCGATGATCTAGAGCACATCCTCGTTCCGACTTCGACCGGTGCTCACGTCCCGATCGCTCAAGTTGCCAAGCTAACGTCGAGCATCGGGCCGCAAGAAATCAAAAGCGAGAACGGCTTGCTCGTCGGCTATGTGACGCTCAACACGCGCGACCGTGACGAAATCAGTGTCGTCGAAGACGCCGAACGCCTGCTGCAATCCGAACGCAAACGGAGCGACGAACTCGTCGCCGCCGACCGTCATGCCGAAGCCTCGCTGATCGTGCCGGCCGGTTACTACTGGATGTGGTCCGGCCAGTTCGAGAACGAGCAGCGCGCGATGCAACGGCTGTCTCTGCTGGTTCCGCTGGTGCTGCTGTCGATGATGTTTTCCTTGTACTTCAGCTTTGGCAAATGGTGGCTGGTGATTTTGGTGTTCCTCGACATCGCCATCTCGGTCTCCGGCGGCTTCATCGGCCTGATGTTTTACGGAGCCAACCTGAGCGTCGCCGTGTGGGTCGGCTTCATCGCCCTCATCGGCGTCTCCGATGACGACAGCGTCGTGATGCTGACGTACCTCGAAGACCTCTTCCGCGAGCAGCCGCCGCAGTCCGTCGATGACGTCCGCAACCTCGTCGTCGAAGCCGGTCTGAAACGCATCCGTCCGTGCTTGATGACCTCCGCCACGACGATCATCGGCCTGGCCCCCATCTTCTGGGACACCGGCCGCGGCTCGGATGTGATGCAGCCGATGGCCATCCCCAGCATCGGCGGCATGACCATCGCGCTCATCACGCTGTTTGTGATCCCGTGCTGCTACTGTTTGGTCAAAGAGTGGCAGTTGAACCAACCACTTCCGTAGCCGAAGTCGTGAGACTTCGGTCCGAACTCTCACGAGTTCGGCGACAGGAAACTCCAAACATGAATTCGCCGAACTTCGCCGACTTACGTCGCCAACACTACAACGCGACGGTCACACTGCGCCGATTGGTCAACGACGAACTGGTGATCCTGCGCGTGCGACCTGACGGCGGTGTGCCGACGTACGAAGCGGGGCAGTACACGACGCTCGGCTTGGGCTATTGGGAGCCGCGAGCCAGCGGCTGCGATGCGGAACATCTTGCCGAAGCACTGAAGACTAAGCTGGCCCAGCGCGCCTATTCGATCTCGTCGCCGATCCTCGACGAACACGATCGGCCATTGCGCGTGCAGGAGCTTGGCGAGTTGGAGTTCTATGTGGTGCTGATCCGGCACGCGGAAGATCACGCGCCCGCGTTGACGCCACGCTTATTCGGTCTGGAAGTCGGCTCGCGATTGTTTGTGGGTCCGCATCCGAAGGGGCGCTACACGCTCGCGCCTGTGGAGCCCGACGACCACGTGATCCTCCTGGCGACTGGAACCGGCGAGGCTCCGCACAACGCGATGCTCGGCGAGCTGCTGGCTCGCGGGCATCGCGGCCGAATCCTCAACGTCGTCTCGGTGCGCAACGAGTGCGACTTGGGGTATCTGCCGACTCAGCGCCGCGTCGAATCGCTCTGGCCCAACTACCGCTACATGCCCATCACGACTCGTGAGCCACACAACGTCGATCCGGCGCATCCCGAATTCGCCGGCAAGGTGCGGCTGCAAGACTTCATCACCTCCGGCCGAGTCGCCGAATCGCTCGGCCAGCCGTTCGAGCCACGCACCTGCCACGTTTTTCTGTGTGGCAATCCGGCGATGGTCGGCATCCCCAAAGAAGAACACGGACAGCGCGTCTACCCACAGCCGACGGGAGTCATCGAACTCCTCGAGCGTGTCGGCTTTCACGCGGACCGACCCGGACAGCCCGGCAACATTCACTTCGAGAAGTACTGGTGAAGAAGCATCAGCCGGAACGACCACCAGATCGCGATGCTCATCGCAACGATCGTGTAAATAAAAAGTGCGGTGAGAATTTTTCCGATGCGCCGCCCCGCCTCGGCATCGTCCGCCGCGAACTGGCGCAGCTCCTCACGGCTGAAAAGGGACGGCGCTTCATCCTGATTGAAGTCGTTGTCCGAGCTGTATCGACTCGATTGACTGGCATCAGAAGTTCGGTGACTGGCTGGCATCGTCAGAGACATTGGTGATCCCTCCGGTAAGAGTTCGGTCTGACACGCCGCGATCGACACGCGGTGCGTCTCAGACTTCGGAGGGATGCAGCTTGCACAACGAATGCCAATCCGCGCGAGCCGGGGTCAGGTCTTCAAATTTCATTTTTGGCCTGACGATCCACCCCTGACTCACTTTTTTCACCGCCCTTCCAACTCACATCGCGCCCCATTCGCGACGCCAAAAATGAAATTTGAAGACCTGACCCCTGACTGGTTACGGCTCGTGCAGCCAGAGTGTGCATCGCGCGCGCGGCTGGGCGGTTTCGCGCAGAGACACATCACGGCTCACGGCGTCTGGTTCATCAACGTCAAGACCTCGGCCGTGGTGTCGGCCAGCATGCGTTCGATGGGAGAGGCTTGCCACCAGCGCCAGAAGTTTCGTTGCAGACGGACCACCGTGCTCTGAGCTTTTCGCACGAGCGGCCGGGCAGCACGAGCCAAACGATGCGGCAATCGTTTGCGCAAACGATGTTCCCCCACAACTTGATCGTGAATGGCTCCCAACCGGTCTTGCAGTAAATGCAGATGCTCGTTGGGTTCCGCGAAGGTGACGTCCGGCCAAATCTCAGTCACCAGCTCAGTGGCGTAGCGCAAGCGCTTGCCGATAATTCGCACCCGATGCAGAGCGGAAGCATCATCACGCTTGGCGGGCAGAGCCTTCACGAAGCGATACACCTCAGCAAACAGCCGCTGGCCAAACGCCTGAGCAATCTGGCCCTGGCGTTCACAGACTCGCAATTGTTTGAGCACTTTGTTCGATCGCCGCTCGAAGCGGTGCTTGTCGCTCAGTCGTCGAGCCAACTCAACGATCCGTGGCTGCACCTCGGCCCGATGAGTGCGGATGGCCTGACGCAGGGACTTGCTGGACGAGGTGCCGTGGCGCTGGACCCACTGGCACAGGACATCATCATCGCGCGCGTCATTGCAGGCCCGGCGCAGCGTCTTCAGTCGTCGCTTCAGCCAGCGCCATGCTCGACCATCGGCCGCATCTTGGCAGAGCCGTAAAGCCGCCTCGGCCCGTCGGCAGGCAATCCGCACTTCGTGCAAAGATTTTTCCGAGAGCTCGCCATTGGCCGCCTCGAGCAGTCGGCTGGCGGCGTTTTGCAGAACGCGACCGACCGCCGCGCTGGCCTTCGCGGGCGGGCGGATTCGTGAACGGCGATTCTGTCGTGAAGTGGTCGTCATGGCTCACCTTTCCTCGACGACATTGTACTCGTTCGAACTGGCTCTGACGGGCCTGTTGTGATTTGTAGGGTGGGACCAGCGGCGCTTCGCCGCGCCGGCCCACCAGGCGAAAAACGCCATCGAATGACATTTGCCGTTGGTGGGCCGGCGCTCGAAGCGAGCTTGTCCCACCCTACCAATTTGCCGCATCGAGCCGATGAGCCATCAGCAGATGCAACTGCGTGACGTTCAGAAGCTGCTCTGGCGATGTGAAGCGGGTGAGCTTGTCGTGGTCGAGGAACTCACGCGCGGCGGGAGTCAGGTGCGCGTGTGGCGCATGGCGGACGATGCCTTGCAGCAGCCGCCGCAGATTGATGTGTATCGAATTTGTCTTCTGCTCGGCGAGCGACTCGAAGTTCAGCTTGCTGGCGTCGAGCCGATAGACCCGCTCGGGAGTGCCACACACGATCCAGAGTTCAATCGTGTGCGCCGGCACGTCGGTGTAGACGTCGTGGATGTGCCGGGCCGACGAGATCACGGTGAACTCGCCGGTCTGTTGATGGTGCGAAGATTCCGCCGGTGTTTCGCCGACGCTGAGCACTTCCAGGTCATCCCACGGAATCAGTTCGGCGGGGAGGCCCAGCAGGTCGAGGATCTCCAATCCCGATAGCCGGCAGGCGACGTGATGAACCGTGCGAAGATCCTCGAACGCGCGTAGTTCGTCCAATGGGACAGGTTCGGTGTGCAGGCCCAATTGTTCAATCGCCGAAGTGATCCGCTCCGCGTTGGCCGAGGTCAATCGCGGCGAGAGAACGCACGGTGCCGAGTGCGCCTCGTGCATCGCATCGGTCGGGTGTAAGCCGAGTTCTTCCGCCAGGACGTCCGCCAATTCGTGGAGGTCGCCGGGCTTCGAGAACACGGCCACGCGGGTCGAGAATTCAGTCGTTTCGGTGATTCGCATGATCGAGTCTTGTGGAACGAGTTATTCGACCGGCAGCGTGTAAACCAGCGCGCCGATCGCTTGGCTCTTGGGGACTTTGGCGTAGTGCGGATGGCAGGCAACGCATTTGGTCATCACGACGGGCACGCTGGTCGCCGTACGGAGAAACCGCTTGCCGTCCTTCTCGACCACGCGATCGACCGAGGCTTTGCCCGCGATGATTTCTTGGAGAGCCCCCTTCTCGAAATCGTCGACCGCGACGTTCGACGCTTCGATCGGATTGCCCGTCGCGTCAATCAAGCGCACCTCGTGATGTCCCTTGGCCTTCATCTCCTTCCACAGCAGCTTGCCGGCGACGGCAGCGGGCGGCTCGTCCCCCTTCACGTAATGCTCGGTGATGAGCACGATCGCCGTCTTGTAGAGATCGTCAAGCATGCGTGTTTGCTTGCGAGTCCGCTCGACGGCCTCATCACCTCCACCGCCGGTGAAACCCTGAGTCGGCAACAGCGCGAGGCCAGCCAACAATCCCAACATTCCCCACACGAAACAGCGAGCGCGAGTCAGTTTCATTTCGAGATCCTCTACGTTCGAGATCAACCCAGATGCTTGCTCGGCCAACTCAGCCGAGCGGAAAAAGCATCCGCTGAGAACGTCTCCACGGAGTGCTTCCGCAGTCATCTGCCGGGCAAAGCGCGCGCCAGCGCCGCTGCATCCTGGCCTCGTCCTGCGAGACCTCCGAGTCCTCCTCGCTGTACGTCCATGGGAGGTACGAAGCTGCCGCCGCATTCGTTCGCGGGAATCTTGCCGCAACCGCTTTCTAAACGGGGAGGACTCGTGCGAGATCGCTCGTCATTAGTCCCGCACAGTGTGCGACGAAGACACGGTTTGACGGCTGACACAGCACTAGGCATCACGCCACGTCGGCCGATACGGTAGCTCGGCATTGAACCTGATTCGCTGTGCGTGGCAGACTTCGCATGAGTCTTTCTCCTTCTCTCTCAGACGGCAAAACCTCCAGCAGTTGGCTGAGCCGCATGCGGCAGCGCGACCCGCAAGCGTGGCGGCGGTTGACCGAGTTGTACGGCCCGCTGGTCTACCACTGGGGACGCCGTCACGGCTTGTCGGCCGAGGACGCCAGCGATCTGACTCAAGAAGTTTTCTCGGCTGTCGCCGGAGCGATCGAACGCTTTCTGCATTCGCCGGAGCAGGGCACGTTTCGTGGCTGGCTGTGGACGATCGCTCGCAACAAACTGCGAGATCACTTTCGGCGCGAGACCGATCGCGAAGAAGCCGTCGGAGGAACCGAAGCGTGGCTGCGGTTGTCGTCGATCCCGGAAATCTGGTCCGACGAATCCCACGACGTGACCGACCTTGGCGAACTGCAACGCCTCTTCCAACGCGCGTTGGATCGCGTCCGCTGCGAATTCGAGGACCGCACTTGGCAAGCGTTCTGGCTGAGCACCGTCGAGCAGCAACATACGGACGACATCGCGAAATCACTCGGCCTTTCCGCGAACTCGGTACGGCAGGCGAAGTCACGAGTGCTCCGACGCCTGCGACGCGAGCTGGGGGACTGACCTGGAGTGCGGCGGCTTGACGCCGCCCTCCATTCATTTGGAATGAAGACTTTGATCGCCAAGAAAGAAGCCGATGCTCTGCCGGGTTTGGTGGCGACAGTTTTGGGACTTTGAGCGTCGATATTTCATAGGAATGGAGGGCGGTGTTGGGGCACCCAGCATCTGGGTCACACCGCACTCCAGGAAAAAAGTCGTGTCGCGCCGCCGCGTTGATATCTTGTGTGCCAATCCTCTCTGCCGCCACAGGGTCACATCATGCCGTCTGCCAATTGCTTCGACGCCCCGACGCTCAAGGACTATCTGCTCGGAAGACTTTCCGAAGAACAAAGCGACGTCGTCGCCGCACACCTCGAAGCCTGCCTCAGTTGCGAGGCCACCGTCTCACAACTCGACCGAGCCTCCGACACGCTGACCAACGGCCTGCGGCTCCCAGCCATCGCCGCCGAACCGCAGACCGACGACGAATTGCAAAAGGCGTTGAACAAGGTGCAGTCCTTGGAAGCGCTGGCGAATCATCAGACTTCCGAAGTCTCCAAGACTTCGGAAGTCTCTGTCGATCGCTCCCCGGTGCTGCGCGACTATCGGTTGCTCGAACCGCTCGGCTCCGGCGGCATGGGCCAGGTCTTCAAAGCTGTCCACACGCGGCTGGACCGGCTCGTCGCCGTGAAGCTGCTCCCCGCTCGACGGCTGGGGGACGATCAAGCGGTCGCAAGGTTTCAGCGCGAGATGCGCGTCATCGGACAACTCAGCCATCCCGCCATCGTGCAGGCGACCGACGCCGGCGAAGTCGATGGCACGCACTTCCTCGTCATGGAATACGTCGAAGGCTGCGACCTCAACACGCTCGCAAAAGTTTGCGGCCCGCTCTCCGTCGCCGATGCCTGCGAGATCACTCGCCAAGCGGCCGTCGGTTTGGAGTACGCGCATCAACAAGGCATCGTGCATCGCGACATCAAGCCGAGCAATTTAATGCTGTCCGTAGAGCAGGCGGCTCGCCTGCTTCCGCCCGCCAAGCAGACGTCCGCAAACGATCTTGGACAGGCGAGCCGCCCGTCCTACGTCAAAATCCTCGACCTCGGCCTCGCGTTGCTCAGTGGAGTGCAAGCTCCCGTCGATGAACTGACCACCGTTGGCCAATTGATGGGGACGTTGGACTACATGGCTCCCGAACAATTGGAAGACAGCCACTTGGTTGGTCCGCGAGCCGACATCTACGCCCTGGCGGCAACGCTGTATCGGCTGCTGACTGGCTTCGCTCCCTTCGCCAACGAGAACCGCAAGACGCCGCTGCAAAAACTGCGCGCGTTAGCGACTCAAGCCGCCCCACCGATTCGCGAACGCCGCGCCGACTTGCCGCTCGACCTGGCGGCGATCATCGACCGCGCGTTGTCTCGCGATCCGGTCGAGCGATTCGTGTCGATGAGCGAATTCGCCGCCGCGCTCGCGCCGTGGTGTGCGGGGCATGATCTGACTCAACTCGTGGGGCACGTTTCCAACGTGCCCGGCCCCTCGATCGAATCGCCCAGCGCTCGGCCCGAATCGAGCGCTCGGCGCGGGTCTCCCGACCCCGCCGCTTGGCTGGACCGCAGGTCTCCCAGTGCTTCTCGTCGTACCGTCGAAACCGAACTGCATTCGGGAGACCTGCGGTCGGCCCCAGCGGCGGGGTCGGGAGACCCGCGCCGAGCGCTGGACGGGCACGTTGAAAACGTGTCCCACGGTTCGCCGCCGCGTCGCACGTTGCTCATCGCGCTGGCGTTGTTGTTCCTGGCCGCGCTGGGCATTGTCATCACGATCGAGACCAACACAGGGACGCTGATCGTCGAGAGCCTGCGCGACGGCGTCGAAGTCCGCGTGAAGAAGTCCGGCAAGATGGTTGAGCAACTCGAACTCACGACCGGGCCGAAGTCGGCGAAGCTCGCGGCCGGTGAATACGAAATCGAAATCCTCGGCGACGCCGACGGCCTGCAAATTCAGAACGGAAAGTTTGTGCTCAAGCGCGGCGACACGGTCGTTGCGAAAGTGACTGAAGTGCCGAAAGGTCAGCCGGTCGCGAGAAAATCGGAACCCAAAGAACCAGAGCAACCGGCGACACCAGTCGTCGAAGCACAGCCGCGTCAACCCATCGACATCCTCGACCGCAATGCGAAAGGCATGAACACGTTTTTTGAGTCCAATCCCGAATTGATCGGTGCCAAGAAAGTCCGGGATGCCTTGCAGAAGAAAGTCAGCGTCGATTTTAACGCCATCCCTCTGACCGATTGCGTGTCGTTTCTCAAAGAACAGGTTGAGATTGAATTGTTCGTAGACGACCTCGCTCTAACCGAGGAAGGCATCGCGCTCGACTCGCCCTGCACCTTGTGTTGGAAGGATGTGCGAATCGCCACCGCGTTGGAGTTCCTCCTGCGACCGCTGAACTGTGCTTGGACCATCGACCAAGGCCAGGTGCGCATCACAACGCTCGCCAAGGAGAAAGAGCAAATGGTCACGCGATGGTATCCAGCCGGCCGATTGCTCCCCGGCGTCCGGCAAGCGGTCGAGCGATTGAACGCCGAGGGACCAGACCTCCGGAATGGTGGAGATGGAGGCTTTGGTGGCGGGACTGGCGGCGGCGGCTTCTTTCGAGTGGACGATCACGCCGAGCGATTTTGGCTCCAAGACCGCGCTCGGCGCGGGTCTCCTGACCCCGCCGCTTCGATCGACCGAAGGTCTCCTTTCAGTTCCATCGACGGCGATGCCCAACACGAACTCAGATTGGGAGACCTTCGGTCCGGCCCAGCGGCGGGGTCAGGAGACCTGCGCCGAGCACAGAGTTCTCCGAAGAAAATGGAACTGTGGCTGTTCGGTGGAGGCTTCAACTTCACGGTCGAAGCGCACTTCTCGCAATTGTTTTTGCAAGCACTCTCGCATCCCTGGCAAGCACGAGACGGCGAAGGGGGCAACTTCGAGTTTCTGCAAAACGTGTTGGTCGTGCGACACACTTGGCGAGCACACGCCGACATCGAAGCACTGCTGCGACTCATCGAATCGGCGTTCTTCCAGCCCCTCACCGAACCGACGGAAATCCGACCGGCGGGATATCTCGCGGATGCGGATGTGGTCACTCGCAAGAAGTTGAAGCAAACTGTGGATGCCGACTTCCAAGAGACGCCGCTCAGCGATGTTGCCGAATGGATTCGCGAACGACTGGACGTCCAAGTTCTGTTGGACCAGGTGGCGATGAACGAAGAAGCGATCGCCGCCGACGTGCCGGTGACGCTGCACTTCAAAGGCATCTCCGGCGAACTGCTGCTGTCGCGAGTGCTCAAGCCGCTGCAACTCGATCATCAAATCGAAGAGGGCCTGTTGATCGTGACCACTGCCGCCAAAGTGAAAGAGCGACTGGTCACGAAAGTCTATGACATCCGCGACCTGCTCGATCGCGGCCTGCACCCCAAAGGCCCCGTGCGAGCCATCGAGTCCGCGACCTCCGGCCCGTGGATAAATACCGACGGCGAGGGCGGCTCGATGCTGCTGTTCGCCGACACGCTGCTGATCATTCGACAAACTCCCGCCGTTCACGACGAGATCACCAATTTCCTCGCCGGTCTGCGCACCCAACTGGGCGATCAACCCAAAGTCCCGCGAGTCATCAAGCCTCGGCCAAAGACACCGCTCGCCGCTCAGCCAAATCAACCAAGTCTCAACGAACCGAAACCCACGACGCCCGCTCCCGCCAAACCGACCGCCGACAACCAACCCCGTTACGACGGCAAGTCGTTCGACGAATGGCTGGCCATCCTCGACACCGAACGCAGCCCCGCGCGGCTGGCAGATGCCATCGAAGCGCTGGGGTTGCTCGGCCGAGACACCCACGCGCAACAGGTCGCCGAGCGAGTCCTCAAGATCCTGCGCGTTGTCGATCTCGATTCCGGATTCGGTTTCGGCGGGAACAATCGCCCGTCGATCTACAGCGAAGTCTTTAAGCTGTTCAACAATCTGCCGGCCGCAATCGTGCAACGAGCCTGTGCCAACGAATTGAAAAACGGAACTCCGCGCAGCCGCAAGTTTCTGGTCAACAATGCGGACCTCATGCGCATTGAATTACCCGTGGCCGACGAGTTGCTCTCCACAATGTTGGAAGTTTGTCGCGACAAAGATCCGGCCATTCGGGCGGTGGCCGTCGCAAACCTTCAATGGTTCGCGGGCGACGCCAGCAACTCACGTTTCGCCGCCCAACGAATCGCGAGCCTTCACGCGGCACTGACCGATCAGGTCGCCGAAGTGGCAATGTCCGCGGCCGAGCAGCTTCGTGACGTCGAGGCCGAATCCAAGTTCGTAGCCGAGACGTTCGCTCGAATCGTGGCGAAGCCGGGTTCGAACGATCAACGCTTGAGCGCGTTGAACCAACTCGCCGTGATGGGACCGCAAGCCGCCTCGGTGGCCCCACAAGTCGCCGCCGTGCTGCTCGAACCGCTGAGTGATGATGACCTCCACATCGATCAGCGGTTCGACGGCTGGCTGGGACCGTTCCGTTCTGAAAAACGAAACACGTTCCACTTCGTTGCCGCCGTGGCGTTGGCTCGCATGGGCAAAGCCGCTGCGGCCGAACTGCCGACCATCCAAAAAGCTCTCGACAACCCCGCAGCGATGAACGGCTACGAGGACCGCAAAAATGTCTCCGTGACAGATCGCATTCAATGGCCTGATTTGTTGCGAACCGTGAGGACTCGCATCGAACTGCCGCCTGCATTCGATCTGCGCGGCGGCGACTTGAATGTGATCGAAACGGTACTTCGATTCGAGAATTGGCGCTACCAGCTCCTGCAAATGGAGCACGCATTGCTCCTGCATTACCGTGCCAAGAATCATCCGTCGGTTCAAGAACTCGCGAACCGCACCGACCTATTAGGCTTCGGTATTTCAGTGCATCCACTTCATGAGTTGCAACAACTTCACCGCCCCGCGCCCCGCAACGCCAATGTGAAAAAGATCGCCGAGTCTTTGACGGCCAGACTGAAACAGCCCGTTTGGGGAATGGACCGACCATCGGAGTTACCGACGGGCCTGATAATCCTCGCCAACTCTCCGCGCGAAACAGCCATCATAGAACTCGGCAAGCTCGGAGCCGCCGCTCGCGACGCACTGCCGGCGCTCAAGATGGAACTGGAATCCAAAGACAAGTCCGTGGCCGCCGCCGCCGAAAAGGCGATCAAGCAGATTGAAGCCGCGAAGGACGACACGAAAACCAACTGAAGGTCATTGCCAGTTCGACGCCGAGCATCGCTGCCTTTACTCCGAAGGAGTTGCATCACATAGCCCAGGGTTGCCGCGCCTCGCGGCTACCCTGGGTTCGGGTGCCAGATGATGCATCTACCCTGAAAGGGTTGCGGCCTTTGCGAACGAATGGTGATCGAACCCCGGTGGGGTACAGAGCCGTCTCGCACCTGAACCCCAGGGTAGCCGCGAAGCGCGACAACCCTGGGCTTTGTGATGCAACTCCTTCGGAGTAAACACAACTGCCAATCCAAGCGCTCACCGCGAAATCATGGCTGGCCCTTCGCTGGTGCGGACTGCTCACTGGGCTCGCGCAAGAACGGTCGCATCATCTCCAGTTTCTTCGGCCCGATCCCTTTGACGCGCAGCAAATCCTTCACGCTGCGAAACGGGCCGTTGGCCTGGCGGTCGTCGATGATCTTCTGAGCGGTCACCTCGCCGATCCCTTCGATCTGAGTCCACTCGACCCAACTGGCCGAGTTGATGTCGATGCGAAAGTCGTACTGCCGAGCCGGCAAGCGTTCGAGTTCGATCGGCCGCATCCCCCAACCGCCCAGCCTCGCCCAGTGATAGCCGCTGAGCGCCAAGAACACCGCCACGAAGACGCCCACAAACAACTGGTCGTACTTGGTCATCCACAACCAGCTCTCAGGCACCTTGCCGAATTTCAAAGTGTCGAGAACACTCACAGGCGCTTCGCTCTGGGCGACTGGCGTTGTGTCGGCTGTGCTGGTGGCTGGAGAGTCGCTTGCCGAAGGAATCGTGCTGGTCATGTTCGCGTCAGACGCAACAGCGACCGCACCTGTGCCGGCGTTGGAAGCACTTGCAGAGACCTCCGCCACGGCGGGACTTGGATCAACGTCGCCGGAAGGGGCCGGTGTAGACATGACGAAGGCCATCAACGCGGGTCAATCAGGAGCGTTCATTTCTTCGGAAACAACGCACGCACGGGAATCGGTCCGATGGTCTTGTTGCCGATGCGCACCGAAACGGATTCCATCAACGAATACGTCCGGGGCGCTTCATAGTCCGCCTTGAGAGCGCTGCCCGTCGGACGCTGATAAACCTCCAACTGTTGGTCGATGAGGTTGACGATCCAATACTCCGGGATGCGCGCGTGGGCGTAGATGGTTTTCTTCAGCCCTCGATCATCTCGCAACGTGGAATCCGAGACCTCGACGACCAACGCCACCTCGTCAGCGATCGGGTGACGGTCGGCATAATCTTCGGAGTCACCACGAATGATCGCGGCGTCGGGCTCAGGAACATTGCCGGCACCCAAATGCAATTCCGGCAGCGTGATCGGTTCTTGCGAATCCAAATACCAGCCGCTCGGTAATGCCGCCTCGAGCACTTTTCTTACCAGGCGGGTCGCGATGCGATGCGGCGGATTCTTGGGCATCTTGGGCACCACCATTCCATCCAAGAGCTCGACGGGCTCACCATCCTTGATGATGCCGATGCCAATCATCCGCTCGTATTCATGGTTGGAGAATCTCCGGCCCAGCCAACGCGATTCCAGCGAGATTTGCAACGGGGTCGCTCGCGCACGGCGCGAGCCTGCCGCCTGCGGCTTAGCACGACGTTTCGTCGATGGAGCATCAAGCGATTTGAGTGCTGCAGTCATCTCGCGCTCGCGACAGCCAGAAAAGTCGGATGGGCACGCTTGCCCATCGCTTCTCCCGAAAAAAGACGGGCAAGAGTGCCCGTCCTACTTTCTCATTGGATGGCTAGTGCTGGAACAAGAACTCCTTCGAGTTCAGGATCGCCCACCCCACGTCCTCAAGAGCCAAGCGGCGGTCAGCTTGAGCGGCGATGTGCTTCTTCGCGGCGTCGAGTTCCGCTTGCGTCGGCTTGCGCGACAGCGCGGCGAGATACAGCGTGGTGATGACCTCGTCGTCCGGTTTGTTCTCTTTCGCGAAGACCGCGATGCGGCCGGTGTCGGCTCGAAGTTTTCCATGCACCGTCGGGCCGTTGATCATTTGCAGGGCTTGCGACAGATTCGATTCGTTCGAGCGTTCGCATTGGCAGGCCATCTCGCGCTGCGGCTGGCCGAAGATCTTCAGGAAGTAGTGGTCGGTCGGAGGATCGGCCAGCGAGACGGCTCGCGTGCCGGGGGGCAGGCCGGCGAACGATTCGGGAACGCTCGTGACTTGGCAGATCGCGTCGAGCAATTGCTCGGCCGAGAGCAGCCGCGTGTTTGAGTGCGAGCTGTAGATCTCGTCGTCCTTATTAAAATTGTTCTTGCGGCTGCTGAGCTGATACGTGCGGCTCTTGAGAATCGTCTTCACGACGAACTTCGTGCTGAAGTTGTTCTTCACGAACTGCGCGGCAAGTTCATCCAGCAGCTTGGCATTCGACGGTGGATTCGAGTCGCGGAAGTCATCGACCGGCTCAACGATGCCACGGCCGAGCAGATGGCCCCAGATGCGGTTGACTGCGGCGCGAGCAAAGAATGGGTTGTCGCCAGAGGTCAGCCAACCCGCGAAGACTTCGCGGCGGTCCTGGCCGACAGCGTCATCGACGTCACCCTTCAACAGCAGATGCACTTTCATTTGCTTGCCGGTGCGCGGCTGAGTGATCTCGCCGGTCGGCATCGGATAGATGATTTCCTCGTCAGCGGTGTCACCCTTCTGCCGAGCGATCCGAGTGAAGGCAGCGGCGATGCCGTAGTAGTTGTCCTGCGACCAACGCTCGAACGGATGGTTGTGGCATTTCGCACATTGAATGCGGATACCGAGGAAGAGCTGCGCGGTGGTCTCGACCGCGTCGTTCGGATCGCGACTGGCTCGCCAATAGTTCGCGGCGGGGTTCTCGAACACGCTGCCGCTGGCGGTCAGCAATTCGCGAGCGAACTGATTGAATGGCTTGTCGGTGCGGATCGAGTCGTAGACCCAGCGACGGAACTTGTGCGTGCCGATTGCCGTGACCTTTTTGCTGTTCGAGCGCAGGATGTCGGTCCATTTCAGCGTCCAGAAGTCAGCAAAGTCGTCGCTCTCAACGAGCGTCTCGATCAACTGGGCTCGCTTGTCGAGAGCGGCATTGGCGAGGTACGCGGTCGATTCTTCGATGGTCGGCAAGCGGCCGGTGACGTCGAGATAAACTCGGCGGAGGAATTCTTCGTCCGAGCAGAGATCGGACGGCAGAATCTGAAGCTGCTGCAACTTCTCGAAGACAAGGTTGTCCACGAAGTTATTCGGCTGCGGATTGCTCCACGCGAAGCCAGGGACGTCTTCCAGGAAGGTGATGAAACCAGTCGTCATCTTGTCGAGGATACGGGCAAGGATCGCGGTTTCGCCACGGCCCGACTTCGACACGAGGCCCGTTTCCGAAACGCTGCCGACTTGCTCATTCGATGAACTGAAGACGGTCAGCGGCGTGACATCGCGCACGCTGCCGTCGGTGTAGGTGCCCATCACGACCAACTGTTGCTGATTGCCGGCCGGTTTGAAGACACGCTTGTTCGGGAAGACTTCAATCTTCACGAGGTCCGGCACAGTCTCGGCGTCGAGCCGCAGTCCTTCGCCGATCCAACCATGAAAGACGCGATGGACCGGATCACCCTTCTTGATTCGCCGACCGCCGCCGTGAGCCACTTCCATCAGCGGCTTCTTGATGAGCAAGCTCTCGTCCGGTTGCACCGGATTGATGCGGCGCTGCATGAACTCGGATCGCAACGTCAGCGTATCGACGGTGGGGTCGAACGCTCGCAGGGACAAACGGAAGCCTCCCTTGCCGGAGGGTGATCCGTGACAAGCTCCCATGTTGCAGCCGGCCTTAGTGAGCGCGGCGAGCATCTCGTTCTTGAAGCTGACGGGCGAGGGCATCGCCATCTCTTTGACGGTCACTTCCGCCGTGGCCTTGAGCGCACCCAGCGTCGCCGTGACCTGAGCGGTCCCATCCGCGACCGGCTTGGCCAGCGTCCCTTCGATCTTCACGACCGCCGGATTCGATGAGGTGTATTGCACCCCCAAGTTCGTCAAGTCGCGAATGTCATCCGCGCTGAACGTGCCGCTGACGATCAACTGCTGCTGAGCGCGAACGCCCCGCAATTCAAACTTGCCCGGATCAAGCGAGATCGCACCGGGATCGGCGGCTGTCGCCAATGTCGAGATTGCGGTGACGAGGAGTGCAAACAGGATTTGAGGCATCTTCATGTCATGGTCCTCAGTTGTTTGAGTCCCCATTTTTCGCCCTTCATTTTTCGCCAGCTTCACAGCGGAACTGGCAAAAAATGTGGGGCAACAAATGAGGCAGGATTATTCGACGGTCAGTGCGATGTTCGGTGATGTGCCAGTGAGTTTTGCGGCACCGTTCATCGCGTCTCCTTTGACGTTGATCGTGTTGACCGCTCCTTGAGCGGCGTCGGCGGCGACGGTCAGGACGATCTCGGCTTCGGCGGCTCCCTCGGCGACGGTCGCGGCGGCGACGGTGACGCCTTTCGGGAGGTTTTGCAATGTGAGCGCGATCGGGCCTTTGAACGCCGGGTTGCGATCAATCGTGACTTTGCCCTTCAGCGTGCCGCCGCGAGCGATCTTGTCGGCGTCCAATTTCACAGCGACTTCAAACGGAGACCGCAGTCGCAACGTGATACCAGGCGTCGGTTGCGTTGTGTTGATGCTGTTCTGGTTGATCGCGCCGGTGAGCACCACGGTGAACTCACCCAGCGGGGCTTGAGCGTTGGCGGTGAAGACGATGTCGATCTCGTTCGTGGCTTTGACAATCGGCTTCACGGCCGCAGTGATACCAGCGGGCAGGCCGGCCGGAGCAACGGGCGTGACGGCGATCGTGATTGCTTCATCGAACTTCTCTTGGCGAGCAACTTTGATTTTCACGGTCGCAGTGAGGTCTTTTCCGAAGACGAGTTCAGCAGGCTCAGCCGTCAGGCTGATCGGCATCTTGGGTGAGACACCGACCGCAAACGAGTTCGTCAAATTCTGCGGGGGCCACGGCAAGCCTGCGAACAACGTCGTCAGTGCTGGCGACACGGAAGCCACCGATGTCACTTGGGCCTCACCGATCTTGGCGGTGCCGACAATCTTGGCGAGTGCAACCTTGCCAGCGGCGGCTTCGGGGGTGGATCGCAACGTCAGCACGGCGCTATCGCGACCCGGACCGATGAACGTCGGGCTGCTGGTCACGCCGACAGGCAGGTCCATCGCGGAGACGTTGATTGTCCCCGCATAACCTTTTCGCGCGGCGGTGACGGTGATCATCGTCGTGCCGCCGGCGACAACGTTGAGCGCGTCAGCCGAAGCCGAAAGCGTGAACCCCGTTTGCACCGGGGTCGCCACAATGCGGTAGGCGTACTGCGTTCCACCTTGGCGATGCAGGTCTTGCGCTGCCAGCGTGTAGTCGCCGTCGTCGGGGAACGTGAAATCAAAGGTTGGATCAATCGCGCCGAAGTCTTCCTTCGCAGCGAGTTGCCCGCCGGCTGCATTCAGCACTCGCATCATCAGTGCCACGGGCGAACCTTGTCGTCGCGTGATGCCGGTGAAGGTCATCGCTTGGCCCTTCTTGGCGGCAAAGACGAAGTGGTCGATGTCGCCGACTTTGTCGAAGCGGCCGTTGATGCCTTGAGCGAGATCGACTCGGTTCGGAGCCTTCGGATCGTCATTCGGTTCGGTTTCGAGGAACTCGTCACGTGAGCTCACTCCGATTTGCGCGAACGCACTGCTGGCGGCGTTGGCTCGCTTGGCTCCGACGGACGCCCACTCGAACGCGGCATCGGCGGGGAAGTTCACAGCGGCAGGCGGTACACCTTCGAGGTTGAGTCCCGCGAAGTTCACGGTAGCGGGAGCACCCTTCTTGACCGACAGCGGATACGGCACAGTGACGCACGGGAAGTCGCCGATCCGCAGCCGGAAGAAGTGATTGGCACTCCCTTGAAATCGGATGTCGCGGACTTCGAGCATGTACTCACCCGCGTCTTTGAACGTGTAGCACAGGCGGCTATCGGATCGCAGGCCTGGGACGTCGTCGCTGTAAGCCAGTTCGCGCCCCTTGGCGTCGAGCAACCGAATCATCGGATCGAGCGTCGATCCAATTCGCCGTGCGAGCAGATCAAACGTCACGACTTGTCCGGCCGCGACCGTGAACTTGAAGTAATGCTGACTCAGATTGCTGACCTGCCCATCGACGGCTGTCGGCAGCGTCAGAGCCTGCGCTCCGGTCGGCACGGCATTGCCCGCGGCTTGAGCGACGGAGGGCAAGTCGTCGATCACCACCAACCGAATCGGTGAGACGCCGTTGGCGGTCGCGAGTCGAACACCATAGATGCCGACTGGCACGTCGCTGGGGACGGTGACGGCATAGACGCACTCGGCCGCGTTCATGCCATTCATCGGCACGTCTGGTTTGAGGACGCTTTGAGCTGCGAAGCTCGTCCACAATTCCGTCGGGCCGACGAGCGCGCCGCCGTGTATTTTCAAATCGTTCGGCTGGCCGGGCTTTAGAGCCAGCGGCGTCGTGTAAGTGATCGCTGGGGCCTGAGCCGAGATTTGGCTCGTGGCCGCGAGGAGCACGACGCTCGCCAGGAAGCAGGGGATAGAGTTGCTACGTCTCAACATGCACCTCACGCCTAGGAAGGTAGGAGTCTCTGGCGTCACATCCTGTTACGTCAGCGACCAACGGCGGGGGAGGACTCGTTCCGGTCGTATGGGAAGGCTTTGATGGCTGGCCAATATAGTAGTGGCCTCCCCATTGGTCAAAGCGAAAGGGGGACGACTTCCCGGACGTCGCCAGATTGTTCCGGTCGTGCGGGCGCGGCCATCATGCTCCCGCGTGATGACCATATTCCTGACGACTTGGTTTCGCATCAGATGATTTGGCGAGTGAAATGTCGGCAAAGCCTTGGCCGCGTGCGCCGTTGGAAACTGCTTAGGCTGCTGTTGATCGAAGTGCCAATGTGCCTAGAGACCAAGGTGGAGAATAGATTGCGGAGGTCACTTCTGAATTTCTGCGACCACGCCTGCAACGTTCAGCTTGAGACCGGCTTCGAGCGAAGTCGCCTTCTGAGGCGGCACCTCTTTCGCCGAACCATCGGAACTGGTCGCGACCCACGGGGTGGAACTCAGGTTGCGCAAGCCCCAGATCGACGGGTTCGTCGGATGCTGAGAGACTTCACCAAGGATCGTCTCGGCCACGTCGTCGGTCGCGAAGGGATCAACGTGACGCTGGCGGAGTTTGGCCGTTCGCGACAACAGCAGAGTGTGCGTGCGACCGTGACGTGACATCACGAGCTTGGGCGGGAGGCCGATCGGTTGGTGACAGTGCCAACATTCCAGGGAGGATGTCGTTGCGTCCCAGAGATTCACGGCCTGACATCCGCCACAGTTCAGCACGCCGTCCTTCAATTGGCGGAAGAGCGTTTGCCACTCCCCTTCGGTGACTCGGCTGGCTGGTTCTTTCAGGCCGGTCGTGAAGGCTTTAGTGAACAACGCCTGCAACGATGGCGGACAGAGTGCCCAGCGGCGCGCGGCGGTGGTGTAGTCCGGATCGTTGGGCAACGGGTTGCGTCGGTCTTGCGGATCGAAGACGAAGACGGGCGTTTCGCCATAGACTTTGCGTTTGGCGGGCAAGTCCCAGCAGCGGCAGCGATATTCCAGTTCGCCGTGCAGCGGGTGATGCCAGACCCACAACTGAAACAGCAGCACCGCCAGCGAATGCAGATCGGTTTCCGTCGAGGGGCTCGCAGAGTGTAGCCCGCTCTCGCCGAGAGCGGAGCTTGCTTCTCCACAGATGAGTTCGGGAGCCATGTACTCCATCGTGCCCCAGACTTGGCAGGTGGAGTGGCGATTGATTCCGACGTTGTCGTTATCGCAGATCAAGACCTCGCCGGTGCGCGAGTCGAACATCAGGTTGCCTTTGGAGATATCGCGATAACACATCCCGCGCAGGTGCAGCACGCGGTAGCTGTTGGCCATTTGAAAAGAAATCTCGCACAGTTCCGCCAATCCGGGGGCCGGCTTACGACGGGCCCAGACTTCTCCCAGTTCGGCGAAGCGTTGCGTGTCGATGACCGACATCAGATACCCGAACTGCCGCGACTGCGGAGCGGTCACGACGTCCAAGGGCCAAACAAACCGTTTGCCGGCCAGCCCTGTCGGCGGCCCGTCTTTCACGAGTTGGCGAATCGCTTGTCGCTGCGCGTCGGTCGCTTGTTCGGCGTTGTACCACTTCACCACCAAGTCCCCGCCGGGACCGCTCGCCAGATACGCCACTCCCTGGCCCCCTTCGCCGAGCTTCTTCTGGATCGTGAGTTGCCAGCCCAGAGTCTCCGCCGTGACTTGGGAACCGATGAGAAGTGACATAGCGGCGATTGTCTCCGAGGTCTGAAGGAGATCAGGTGACGATTGCGTCCCGTTTCCCGTTCGCTTGTGTATGACGACCGGCAAGTCACAGACTTGCCCTCGGTTGATCAACTCTTTGAGGCTTGGGAAATCAGGTTGTGAAACCAAGCGGCGATTTCAGCAACGGTTCGAGGCGAACTTTCAGGCGGAGCATTTTCCTCAGCAACCTCCACACAAAAATTCACAACTTCCTGGTGTGGCAGGCGGGTCGGAATCGTGTGGCCGCACAGTCGGAGAAACCACAGTGCGGCAAGGAAGGCAGTTCGTTTTGTTCCGTCCATAAAGGGATGGCTCTTGATGAGCGAGTGAAACAGAGCCGCCGCTTGCTCGAACTCGGACGCATACAGCGGTTCCCCACCAAACGTCGCAAAGGGACGTGCGACGGCAGCGTGCAGCATGGCCGCGTCGCGCAATCCGGGAATCCCGCCCGTCTGCGCCAGCACCGCTTCGTGAATCTGATAGACGCTCAATACCAGATCGCCGATTTGGCCCTTCGTTTCGTCGGCTGTCACAGTTGTGCCAGCTCCTCGAACAGTGGCCGGTTCTGCTCGATCAACTCGCGAGCAAACGTCGCGGCGTCCTCGGGATCAGAACTCGGAATGCCGTGCGTTCCCTGTTCGATACAGACTCTCAATGCCGCCAAAGCAATCTCGCTGGCGCGACTCTCGTCGATGTGCCTCGCTGCCAATTCGCGAGCCAGACTTGGCGAAACATCCAAAACGATCTGTGTCATCAGCGTTGCTCCTGAGTGCAGTCTCCTGCCCAATTGTTTGGGGCCATTCAACGCATCCAGACTACACTCGACCCGAACGGATTTCCAATACTCCTTGTTGAACGCGAATCGTCAACCGACTCGCAAAGACAATCCCGCACGCCCGGTTTGTCGAAGAATGAGCCATCAAATACCCGAACTGCCGCGTCTGCGGAGCGGTCACGACATCCACGGCCCAAGCACAGCGTTATGAAACGTAAGGGTTCCGGTATTGCACGGCCGGTTCGTCGGGCTTGAGCCACTTGTACCAACAGCGAATTCGTTCCCAGAAGATGATCCTGTCGAACGGCGAGTTCTGGCAAAGGGACATCAGTTGGGAATCGACCAACTCACGGCATACGCTGAACGGTCCTGCGTGGTTGCTAAGGGTGTCACCGGCGGCGGCGATTACCAGCCACAATTCCTGCGCACCGTTCCGACTATACGTCAGGGATTTCCTATTTTTCTGCTGCACGGCACTCGTGATGTAGCCAACCGACAACCCGATAAAGCCGACGGAAATATTGAAGCATTTCCAACTGCTGCGGGACACAAATCTCGATGGCTTTGCCACGCGTGAGAGCCGGAGTGATGAGACTAAAGGCGACAGCACCGGGCTTTGCTGAAGTTCATGCCTGTTGAAGAGACGATGCGTGAGATGTTCAACTGGATGAGTCTCTGCGAATGCAACAAGGGCTCCTGCAAGCTGCTGGGCGAGTTGCTTGGCAAACGCGGGACAATTCCACGGCTCCGGCACCAACTTCGGCTGAAGTGTCACACTTGC
>CAMDDX010000098.1 GCA_945893075.1 Planctomyces sp. SH-PL62
GTCTTCGGCCAAGCAGCGGACGCGGTTGATCAACCAACTGCATGGGTTGTTGGCGCGCGTGTTTCCCGAACTCGCGGTGCATGTCACAGACCTGTCCGCCAACTGGGTGCTGAGCTTGCTGGAAAAGTATCCGACACCAGACAAACTGGCTCGCGCCAAGCCAGAAACATTGATCAAGATTCCGCACTTGGCCGCGGACATGGCCGAGACCTTGCGATCCGCAGCCGCGCAATCGACCGGCTCCAACTGCGGACCCATCGCGGCGGAACTGATCCTGCAAAAAGTCCACGCGATTCGGCAAGAACAAGCCGCCTTCGCGGCGCTGGCGGACTTGGTCGAACAAGCGTGGCAGGCACTTCCCGAGGGGCCGGCTCGTCGAATACGGACGATTCCCGGCATCGGCCTACAAACCTCCGCCGCGCTGGTGGCCAAGATCGTCTCGATCGACCGCTTCGCCACACCGACTGCCTTGATTGGTTATTTCGGCATCTTCCCCGAAGAGGTCGATGTCTCCGGCACCGACCGCCAAGGGAATCCCAAGAAGGGGACCGAAATCCACATGAGCCGCAAGGGCAACGATCTCGTGCGGCGCTTGCTCTACACCGCCGCTCAATGTGCGGTCTCTTGGAACCCTCCGGTCAAAGCCTTGTTCGCACGCCAGCGCGCCGAGGGCAAGGAATACAACCTCTGCCTCGGACGTTGCATGGCCAAACTCCTCCGCCAAGTCTTCGCGGTGTGGACGAAGGATTGCGACTTCGATCCCGACTTCGAGTCCCGACCGAAAGTGATCGCCGAGTCCGCCGCGAACGAATCGGTCGCGGAAGAAGTCCCACCCACCGATCCCGCCGCGTGTGAAATGAAAACGGTCGTGGGCCACAAAAAAGCGGTCAAGCCGCACAGGAAAGTAGTCACCACGACCACTGGCAAGATATCGCCAGCTCCCACCGCGATCAACGAGCCAACTCCCGTCCTCGCTCGCGCGGTGGATCGGCGCACCGCCTCGCCCCGCAGATCTCACCGGGATATTCTCACCCTGCCGGGAGAAACGGAGTCGAGCTCTGCTGAGGAGCAACTCGACAAGGGATAACCCGGTCAGAGGTGCGTCAAAGCGCCGGCCCCGGTTGAGCTTCCTCCGCCGGGGCACTTTGAACACTTCTGCAATGCCTCAGAAAACCTCTTTCCCAAAACACTGACACTTCCAAGCGGCCACTGATAACCCAGAAGAAACAAAGGCGTCATCACGCCCAACACCCTTGACTCTCAACGTTACATCTGGCGCGTCGGGCTAGTTTACCGCCACTATTCGTTGCGAAGCGACATGGTCAGATCGCCGAGCTTCTGGCGGATCTCGTTGAGCGAGGTCACGCCGAAGTTTCGCACCGTCAGCAGTTCGTCGGCGGATTTTGAGACCAACTCGCCGAGGGTTGTGATCCCCAGGCGAGAAAGGCACTTTCGCGACCGAACGGTGAGGTTGAGGTCGGCGACCGTCATTTCCATCTTCGCACGGACTTCGGGAGCGAGATCTTCGCGGACGAAAGTCACGGCGGCGGGTTTCGCGTTCGCCAGCGATTGGCCAACGGTCAATCCCTTCGAGCCCATCATGTCGCGAACTTCCTTCAGCGAGGTCTCGCCGAAGTTTTTGTTGGAGAGCAATTCGGCTTCGGTCACGCGAGTCAGATCGCCGAGCGTATGAATTCCGGCGCGGTCCAGGCAGTTGCGACTGCGGGCCGACAACTCGAAGTCCGAGATCGGCACTGTCAGGACCGCTTCCAGTTCGCGATTGCGACGTGCCGTGTCTTCATCGAAGAACATGTCGCCGGCAGCTTCAGTGTCTTTCAGATACAGCCGCGCACGTTCGTTGGTCGGATCAAATTCCAACGCGCGGCGAAAGCAAAACGCAGCGGCTGGGTACATCTCCTGGTCCTCGTACATCAGACCCAGGTTGATGAGCGAACCCAAGAAGAACGGCGGGCGAGACAGCGACCGCTCGAACAACTTGATCGCGTCGTCGTCATTGCCGAGCTGGTTATTCAAATTGGCAAGCCGAAACAACGCACCCGTGTGGTGCGGGTCCATGTCCACGGCCCGCTCGAAGTATTCGATTGCTCCGAACGTATCACTGCGCTCGGCGAGAATGCAGCCCATTTGGAACGAGTATTCGGCGCGAGTTGCTCCTTGCCGCGCGGTGCTGCGGATGAGCTGTTCGGCGTCCTCCAGGCGGCCGGCTTGCCGGATCGCTCCCGCGCGAAGCAGCGTGCATTCGACACCGTCCCAACCGTATTCGCCAGCTTTTTGGAAGTTTTCTGCCGCGTCATCGAAGCGGCCCAGCGAGACCAACGACTGCGCGAAGTAGAACGACGCGGTCGCGTCGCCATGCACCTTGGAAAGGTACTCCACCGCTTGAGCATGCCGGGCCATCAAATAGCTGGCGATTCCCAATGCCAAATGGTTCCGCTTCGAGGCGTCCCCATCCAGCACTTGGTTCAAAAGTTCGGCGAGCACTTGGCGGACGTCGCCCACTTGCGTGCCAGCCACAGCCGAACGGAGCTGTTTGACTTGCTCCGGTCCGAATGGATTGGATTCGATCAAGACTTGGCGGACTTCAATCAAAGGCCGAGGAGCCAGGACGTCGGCTCCTCGCTTCGGAATCGGCGATGTAGACATAAGTGCTCACCAATAAAGAACGCGGGCGAGGTGACAAGCAATCCTCTCCCACAAAGATTTGGACAAGCGAATTTCGCAAACGGCCAGACCGCTGCGGTTATTCTTCCGGAACGTACGACAGCAAAGCCATGAAGCGAGCACGCAGGACCGCCTCTTTGACCGCTCTTTGATATTTCGCACAACTTCCGGTGCGGCGACGTCCGATGATCGTGGACGTCCGACTGACCATCAGACGCAGCGTCTTCAGGTCTTTGTAGTCGACGTAAACCGGCCGCGGCGGGCTATCGCATCCGTCCGGGCAGAACCGGCAAACAAGTTTTTTCTTCAGTCGCGCCTTTTTCTTGCGGCGCTTTTTAATATCTGTTGTCGTCATCCTCGTCATCAAACGCACCTCTACGGACCAAGTTCTCGCGACAGTGTCCAGGAAAGAAGGGGCGGAGTATGATGCTGCCCCAAGCGAGTTTCAACCCATCCAACTTGCCAAGGAAGCAACCATGTCGAACCCAGTCACGTCTCCTGTAGCCACCGGTGTGTCCACTTCCGGACTGAAAGACTCCGCGATCATGATCTTTGGAGCGTCAGGTGACCTGACTGCTCGCAAATTGATCCCGGCGCTCTTCATGCTCCAGAAGAAGGAGTTTCTGCCGCCGAATGTCCCCATTATCGGCGTTGCTCGTCGCGAAAAGACCGACGATTCTTTCCGAGCCGAAATGAAGATTGCGCTCTCCAAGAACATCAAAGGAGGAATTACCGAGGCGGAATGGGAAACCTTCTCGAAACGGTTGTTCTATGTCGCGTCGAATCTGGAAGAAGGAGCCGATTTCGGGCCGTTGCGTGATTCGGTGGAAAAGATCGAACGCCAGCAAGGCGTCGGCGGCACTCGTGTGATTTACATGGCGACCGACCCGAAGCTGTTCCTGTCGGCGGTCGATGCGCTCGGCAAAGCGGACATGATTCCTGGTGCAGAATCACCCCGCAAACTGCGAATTGTTTTTGAAAAACCATTCGGACGCGATTTGAACTCGTCCCGTCTGCTCAGCCAATCACTCAGCAAACAACTCCGCGAAGAGCAGATTTACCGCATCGACCATTACCTCGGCAAAGAGACGGTGCAGAACATCTTGTTGTTCCGCTGCGGCAATTCGATCTTCGAACCGCTGCTGAATCGCAATCATGTTGATCATGTGCAGATCACTGTCGCCGAATCTCAGGGGATCGAAGCGGGGCGCGGCGGCTACTACGACAAATCGGGGGCTCTGCGCGATGTGTTGCAAAACCATGTGTTGCAGTTGCTCTGCCTGATTGCGATGGAACCCCCCGCCCGTTTTGAAGCGGACGCGATTCGCGATGAGAAGCTCAAGGTTCTGAAGGCGTTTTCGACCGGCGGCCGGCCAATCAATGAGTGGGCGATCCCGGGTCAATACGTTGCCTCGGAGATCAACGGCAAACCGGCACCTGGCTACTTGCAAGAGGAGCGTATCGCTCCGGATTCCAACCGAGAGACGTATGTCGCAATGAAGGTGTTGATCGACAACTGGCGCTGGGCCGGTGTCCCGTTTTATCTCCGAACAGGCAAGCGTTTCCCGGAACGTGTCTCCGAGATTGCGATCCAGTTCAAGCATCCGCCCATGCACTTGTTCTCCACGGTGGAATGCGAAGGTGATATGTGCCAGTTCGTCTCGGCACAGTCGAACTCGCTCGTCTTCCGCATTCAGCCCAACGAAGCGATTCTGTTGTCTGTGTCCACGAAGCGGCCGGGAATGCAGTATCAAATTCATCCCGTGACGATGAACTTCCAATTCGAAGATGCCTTCGGTGGCGAACTGCCCGAAGCTTACGAACGGTTGCTGCTGGATGTCCTGCGAGGCGACTCGACGTTGTTCACACGCAGCGACGAACTCGAAGAAGCCTGGAAGTTCGTCACACCGGTTCTCGAATACTGGGAATCACAATCGATTCGCCCCGAACCATACGCTGCCGGCAGTTGGGGACCGGACAAAGCCGATCAACTCCTTGGCTCGACAGGCCGCAGTTGGCGTAAACCCACGTCAGCGGAAATGCACAAGAAACACTAAACGATCGGCTTGCGGGAAGATATTAGGCTCTCCGCCAACCATGTTAAAACGCGATCGCGTCTATCAACATGAATGGCGGAGAGCCGTTTTTTTGAATTCCCACTCGACGCGCGAGTTCTTTCCCCGCGTGAAGATTCCAACGGTGAAATCGTTGTTAGTGGATTCACGCCGCATGTGATGTTGGCCGCAAGTCCGCTTCTTCCCGTTCGCAGAGTTGTTGACTGCGAGCGGCCAGATCTTCCCACGACAAACCGGATCGATGGCAGATGTGCATCAGGTCCGTGGTGATCGCAACCAGCGCTGCGTCCACAGGAGCTCCCGCCAATCCCTCGGCGATCCAGGTGTAATGCTTCGATCGTAGAACTTGTTCGATGTGGCGAAACCAATTCGCGCGAGAGATGTCTGACATGGTCTGATTCCTTCTTCCGAGATGAGGCGAACGCCTGAGGATCCGGCCGCGAACGGGCCGAGTGATTTGCGACCGTGACCATACCCTCGCGGTTTCGATTTGTCACGCCCTTTCTCGCCGCTATCTTCCGCCTTGCGGAGCCGCTGCGGCAAATCGTCGTCAGCACACTCCGTGTGCCGATGACCTCGGCCGACGGCACACGGAGTGTGCCGGCTACAATTGGGGGAGCCATCAGCATGTGCGGAATCGCGGGAGCAGCTTGGACCGCCGATGCCGCTCCGTTATCGCCCGCGACGCTCGAACGGATGATCTCCGCCATCGCCCACCGCGGCCCCGACGATTCGGGAACGTATTTCAGTGGCGAGGGGCGAGGGGCGAGGGGCGAGCTGGAAAACACCAGTTCCTTACTCGCCGCTCGCCACTCACCCTTCGCCCCCTCCGGCCCCGCCGCCGCCCTCGGCTTTCGCCGCCTCTCGATCATCGACCTGAGCACCGGCCATCAGCCGCTCGCCAACGAAGACGAATCCGTGTGGACCGTCTTCAACGGCGAAATCTACAACTACCGCGAGTTGCGAGCCGACCTCGAAGCCCGCGGGCATCGCTTCCGCACGAACACTGACACCGAGTGCATCGTCCATCTCTACGAAGACCTTGGCCCTGACTGCGTGCAGCGGTTGCGAGGCATGTTCGCGTTTGCAATTTGGGACGACCGCCACAAAAAACTGCTGCTCGCGCGCGATCGAGCCGGCAAGAAGCCGCTGTTCTATCGGCTGGATCACGGCCAACTGACGTTTGCCAGCGAACTCAAATCGCTGCTGCTTGTGCCGGGCGCTCCACGCCGGTTGAATCGCCGAGCCATCGACTCGTACCTCTGCTACCAGTACGTGCCGTATCCCGATTGCATTCTGGAGGGCTATCACAAGCTGCCGCCGGCTCACTTCGCTGTCTTCGAGGACGGCAATTTGGAGGTCGTTCGCTATTGGCGACCGCCCTTCGATCAGACTTCGGAAGTCTCCAAGACTTCGGAAGTCTCGACGACCAACACCGCGTCGTGGCCCGCTGACCGTTGGAGGCAAGAACTTCGCCGCACACTCACCGAAGCCGTTCGATTGCGAATGCGCAGCGATGTGCCGCTCGGCGCGTTTCTCTCCGGCGGTGTCGACTCAACGATCATTACCGGCTTGATGCAGGAGCAATCGGATCGCCCCGTCCACACGTTCTCGATCGGCTTCCCGATCAAAGAGTTTGATGAGCGGTCGTATGCTCGCGAGGCGGCGAAGCATCTCTGCACCGAGCATCACGAACTGGTTGTTGAGCCGAACGCCCTCGAAATTTTGCCGAAGCTGATCTGGCATTACGACGAGCCGTTCGCAGATAGCTCGGCGATCCCGACGATGTATCTGTCGGAGATGACTCGGCGACACGTCACCGTTGCGTTGTCGGGCGATGGCGGCGACGAATTGTTCGCCGGCTACACGCGGTATCTGGCCGTGAAACTCGCCTCGCGATTCGACCGATTGCCGGGACTGATCAAGCGGCTTGTCACCGCGAAGCTGTGGCAGCGGCTGCCGTCGGGAGCGGGACATCGTTCGCTGTTGCGTCGCGGCAAGCGGTTTCTCGCCGCGCTCGGTGAGTCACCGGAGACGCGCTATCTCCGCTGGGTCGGCATCTTCGAGGAATCACAGCGGCGCGAGCTATATCGGCCAGAGTTCGCGGCGGAACTTGGCGACTTCGACGCCGGCAATTTCTTGCTGCAAGCGTATGCCGAATGTCCGAGCCGCGACTTCATCACACGCACGACCTGTGCCGACGTGCTGACGTATCTGCCGTGCGACATCCTGACGAAAGTGGACATCGCCAGCATGGCCTACAGCCTCGAATGCCGCAGCCCGTTCCTTGACCAAGAAGTCATGGAACTCGCCGCGCGGATGCCGATCGAGCTGAAGCTGCGCGGCAACCAAGGCAAGCAGATTCTGCTCGACACGTTCCCCGACTTACTGCCGCCGTCGATTCAACGCCGACGCAAAATGGGCTTCGGCGTCCCGCTCCCGAACTGGTTCCGCGGCGAGCTACAGCCGTTCTTGCGAGACGTGCTGTTCGATTCGCGCACACTCGCGCGCGGTTTCTTCGAGCCATCCGTCGTGCAGCGCCTGTTCGACGAGCACATCCAAGGCAAAACCGACCATGCTCATCGCTTGTGGGCACTGCTCTGTCTGGAGTTGTGGCAGCGCATGTTTCTCGATCCCGCTGATCCTCCCGAGAATTGTCCGTCAAGCTTGTGAGCGGTCTGGCGGACCCCTCGCTTGGACCAAACGCGAATTGACCTGTTTTTCGCGATGGTCCTAACATCTCGTCCATGCCGGCTCGCTATCTCATTCGTCTGGACGACATCGCTCCGCACATGGATTGGGTGCGGTTCGAGCGGTTGGCTCGCGTGTTCGACGAGTTCGGCATTCAGCCGTTGCTCGGTGTGATCCCGGACAATCAAGACCCGCAGTTGCGGCAGTTCCCAGAGTTTGCCGGTGACTTCTGGGAGAAAGTTCGGTCGCTGCAAGCGCGCGGTTGGGAGATTGCTCAGCATGGTTTTCAGCATCTCTACGTCACGCGCGACTGCGGTTTGATGGGTATCAACGGTCTGAGCGAATTTGCCGGACTGCCGTTTGAGGAACAGCTCGACAAATTGGCGCGCGGACAACGACTCCTGCACGAGCACGGTTTGCGGTTCGAGACATTTATGGCTCCGTCGCATTCGTTTGATCGGCTGACGTTGCGAGCGCTCCGCGAGCTTGGCTTTACGACCGTCACGGATGGCTTTGCTCCGTGGCCGTCCATTGAGCACGGGTTGATTTTCCTGCCGCAATGGCTGGCGAATCCGCGCGTGCTGCCGCTCGGCGTGCAGACCTTCTGCCTGCACATCAACGTCATGACCGAGGGGCAAATCCGCCGCGTCGAACAATTCGTCGCCAAGCATCACCGCGAGTTCCTGACGTTTGCCGCAGCCCGCTCACTGGCGACGCCGCGCACGCTCAACCGAGTCGCCGGCCGAGTCGTTGGTTCGACGCTCCGGAGTTTGAAGATCCTCCGCCGCGGTCTGCGAACCGGATGAGGGGTCAGGTGTTCTGATTTCTGTTTTGGCGTCACGAACTGAGCTTGTCGTGAATTGGAGCACGCTCTCACAACGGAGATCGATGGCGATTGGGTGGCCAAAACAGAAATCAGAACACCTGACCCCGGCTCCCGCGCGACGGCACCGAAACTCGGCTTGACCCATTCGGTCATTTGTCGAGAATCCCGCCCCCTCGATCGGTTCGGCGTTCTTGTCGGACTCACTTCATCACTAACCCGACGCGCAAGCGAGGGACGGCGACCTCGCTTGCGCGTCGGGTTTGTCTGCAATCCTTCACGTCCCCCCGGCAAGGAGGCCCCGACGTGCCCGCCCGCAATCCATTTCCGCCTGTCAGTCTGAAAACTCTCTTCCCGGACGCACAGTTCGTCGGTGATGACGACATCCTCGTCACGCACGCGACCGAACGCAGCGACCTGGTTAGTCCCGGCGAGTTGTTCGCCGCGATTCCCGGCACGCGACGCAACGGTGAAGAGTTCGCTCAAGACGCTGTCGTGCGCGGTGCGGAAGCATTGCTGCTCAGCCGCGAACTGCCTGATTTGCCCGTGCCGCAATGTCTCGTCCCCGATGTGCGCCGAGCGTTCGCGCTCTTGTGTGATGCTCTGGCCGGACGACCTTCGCAAACTTTGAAGCTGGCCGGAGTCACCGGCACGAACGGCAAGACGACGACTACTTGGATGATGCGTTCGATCTTGCGCGCGGCCGGTTATCAGACCGGAGTCCTGGGGACGATCGAATACAGCGACGGCGCGCGACGCGAACGAGCCGGGCTGACGACTCCTGATTCGCAAGTCTTGTCGAACTGGCTGGCTTCGATGGTTGCGGCTGGTACGACTCACGCTGCGATGGAACTGTCGAGCCATGCGCTGGACCAGGGCCGTGCCTGCGGTACGCAGCTCGATGCGGCCATCGTGACCAACGTCACGCAGGATCATTTCGATTATCACCAGGACTTCGGAACGTACCTCGCCGCAAAGACGCGGATTGTCGAGCACCTCAAGCCGGGCGGGGTGCTCGTGCTGAACGCGGATGATGAGCGCAGTTCGTCGATCGCGCGGTCGCTGCCGGCGGGTCGGCGTCTAATGACGTTCGGCATCGATCACGAGGCGGACGTGACCGCGCCGATTTTGGAAGAGTCTGCGGCGGGAACACGGTTTGTCCTGGGTTGCGGTGCTGAGGCGGAGGAGGTCTTCACGCCGCTGATTGGCCGGTACAACGTCTCGAACGCGCTGGCAGCCGCCGCCGCCGCGCATCATTGGGGAGTGCCGCTCAAGACGATTGCGCTCGGCATCGGACTGCTCGGTGCCGTTCCGGGCCGTATGGAGCGCGTCGATGCCGGACAGTCGTTCGACGTCTTTGTGGACTTCGCGCACACCGAAGACGCGCTGCAGCGGAGTCTGTCCAATTTGCGGCGAGTCTGTTCGCAGCGAATCATCGTCGTGTTCGGAGCAGGGGGAGATCGCGATCGCAACAAGCGGCCGAAAATGGCGCGAGCGGTGCTGGCCGCGGACATGATCGTCGTGACCAGTGACAACCCACGCACCGAAGATCCGCAGCGCATCGTCGACGACATCCTGACTGGCTTCGCGCCGAGCTTTCCGCCGCTGCACATCGAGCTGGATCGCCGAGCGGCGATCTCGTGGGCTCTCGATCAGGCCCGCCCCGGCGACTGTGTGCTCATCGCCGGCAAGGGCCACGAAACCGAACAGATCATTGGCACGAAACGCTTCCCGTTTGACGATCGCGAGGTGGTCTGCAAAGCGTTGACCGGAGCCGCGAAAACGCTCGTTGAGGACGGAGCCTGGCTCGTGAATGCGGGGAGCCGATGACGCACGCCTCACTCACTTCTTTGGCGACTGCGACGCGCGGGCAGTTGATCGGCGGACAGAACGCGGACGTCCGCAGCGGGCGAGTGGTGATTGACTCGCGGTTGATCAAGCCGGGCGATTTGTTTTGGGCGTTGCGCGGCGAGCATCACGACGGGCACGACTTCTTGGCAGAGGCTCGTCAGCGTGGAGCGAGCGCGGTGGTCGTGCAATTCGATCGACTGGCTCAGTCTCAAGCAGTCTGGCAGAGTGGATCGGAACACGGTCCTGTGCCGCCGTTGATTGTGGTCGAGGACACGCTGACCGCGCTGGCTGAGTTTGCTCACTGGCATCGGCCGCAACAGGAGGCGTTGGTCATCGGCGTCACCGGGAGCTTCGGCAAGACCACGACGCGAGAGATGATTCACGCAGTGCTGTCCGCCTCGCATCCTGGCATTCGCAGTCTGAAGAACTTCAACAACCACATTGGCTTGCCGCTGAGCGTGCTGGAACTGAATTCCACCCACGACTTCGCCGTGTTCGAGATGGGCGCGTCGGCGCTCGACGAGATCGCCCTGCTGGCGGAGATCGCTCGGCCGGACATCGGCGTCATCACCGGCATCGGTCTCGCGCATGTCGAGGGCTTCGGCTCGCCGGAAGGGATCGTGCTCGGCAAAGGAGAACTGCTGGAGGCGTTGCCTCTGAGCGGTTTCGCGATCGTGCCCGGCGACGATCCCGTGACGCGCGCGATGGCCAGCCGTGCTCGTTGTCCGGTGCTGTTCGTCGGCGAGTCGGAGGTCAATCATGTGCGGGCGACGAACGTGCGACTGGCCAATCAATGTCTGACCTTTGAAGTCGAACAAATCGAATACAAAGTTCCTGTCAGCGGCCGGCACTTCTTGACCGCCGCGTTGACCGCGTTGGCGATTGCGAACGAGATCGGACTCTCACCGGCGAACATCGCCCAAGGGTTCGCGAACTTTCACGCCGTTCCGGGACGTTGCCAGGTGCATCACATCGGCCCGTGGACCGTGATCGACGACACCTACAACGCGAATCCCGCGTCGATGCGCGCCGCCTGCGAAACGTTGCGCGACTGGCAAGGCGTCAACAAGCGACTGCTCATCACGGGCGACATGCTGGAACTCGGCACGCATGCGGAGGCGGCTCACGTCGAACTCGGCCGTGCCGCCGCCGAAGCTCGTGTTGACGGTTTGCTCGTCGTCGGCGAACAAGCCGAGATGGTGATTCACGGAGCACTCGCCGGTGGCCTGCGCCCCAGCCGATTGGCTCAATGCGATGACTTGGAAACTCTGCTGACGGTTCTCGACTGTGTGCTCGAACCGGGCGATGTCGTGCTCGTGAAAGGCTCGCGGGGAATGCGCATGGAGCGTGTCGTCGAATGGCTGCGTGACAAAGCCGAGGGGTTAGGGGTGAGGGATCAGGGGTTAGTCACGAACAACACCTCGCCCTTGGCCTCAAGTTCCCAGTCCCTAGTCCACAACTCTTGAATCTGAGGTGATGCGATGGATGTCTTGACGGAGTGAGTTAGACGTCTATTTCCGGTGTGTCTTGCTTCGTGCTTTTGCCCCAACGGGGCACCACTCGATAGCCCAGGGCGCAGCCCTGGGTGACGAAACGACGAATCTTGATGAGCCCCAACGGGGCATGACTCGAAGGAGCTTTTCCACGAGTTTCGCCCCGTTGGGGCTGACCTCGGCGCGCTGGCTCGAGACCCAGGGCTGCGCCCTGGGCTATCGAGTCTCGACCCTTCGGGCCGAAAGAAGCGAAGCAAATCCCGCCCGATCGATGCGACACATCAACATCAACTTGTCATCCCCCAACCTCTGAACCCTCCCAAAATGCTCGTCTGGCTTCTGCATCACTTCAGCTCGTTCTTTGAACGCTTCGAGCAGCAGTTCTCCGGTGACTCGCGTGTGTTCCTGACCGCGCGCACGGCCATCGCCGGGATGACGTCGTTTCTGCTGTGCATGATCTTTGGGCCGTTGGCGATTCGCTGGCTGCAACGCCGCTTTCCCGAACGGATCGGCAGCGATTCGGAGCAGCTCAACCAACTGCACGCGGCCAAAGGCAACACGCCGACGATGGGCGGATTGTTCGTCATGGGAGCCGTCGCGCTGACCACGTTGATGTGGGGCGATCTGTCGAACGTCTACGTCCTGCTGGGCCTGGTGACGACGATCGGTTTCGCGACGCTGGGTGCCGTGGATGATTGGATCAAGCTCAGCACGTCACGCAACGGCTTGAAAGCCGGCACCAAGATGGCCTGGCAAATCGTGTTGTCGATCGGCATCGCCACGGCGTTGTACTTCCAACAGTGGGGCCAGCCGCATCAATGGGAAGTCATCTGGCCCATTGGCAACGCGGCTGTGTGTCTGGGAGCGTTATGGTTTCTGTGGGCGATTCTGGTGATGGTCGGCAGTTCGAATGGCGTGAACCTGACGGACGGCTTGGATGGTCTCGCCAGCGGTTGCACAATCTTTGCCGGCTCGGCGTTTGTGGTGCTGGTCTATCTCGCGGGACATAAAACGTTTTCCGAGTACCTCAGCATTCCGCATGTCGTCGGTGCGGGAGAATTGGCCGTCGTGATCGGCGCGCTGGTCGGCGCGATGCTCGGCTTCCTGTGGTTCAACTGCCATCCGGCCCAGGTTTTTATGGGGGACACCGGCTCGCTGCCGGTGGGAGCGTTGCTCGGTCTGGCCGCACTGGTCACGAAGCAAGAGTTCTTACTGGCCATCGTCGGCGGCGTGTTCGTCGTCGAGACGCTGAGCGTCATCGCGCAAGTGCTGCACTTCAAACGCACCAAGAAAAAGCTGTTGCTGTGCAGTCCATTGCACAATCACTTCCTGTTCGCCGGACATCACGAGATGAAGATCGTGGTCCGCTTCTGGATCATCTCGGCCCTGCTGGCCTTGCTCGCCGTGGCGAGTTTGAAGATTCGGTAAGGTTCTCACGGAGTGACCGGCCGACTTTGTCGGTGCCTCGGCGTCAGGCGGTGCAGCCATCCGGCTTTGCTCATGCTGATAAACAGAGCCACGAGCAGCCAGCCGACCGCCAATCCGAACGACAGAATCGCCATACGATACGGCGAGCCACGCAGCAACAAATCGGACTGCCAAACCACCGCGATGACGTTGAGCGCCAGATGCCAGAGGCTGGCGATCCGAAAATCTCGTTGGCCAGTGAGTCGCGCATAGACGACGCAGAATCCCGTCAGGACCAGCAGGGCGATCGTCGGAATCCATGACGGCTCGTGCATCCTCTGCATCGCGAAGCCCAGACCGCACAGCGAGTAGAACATCAGCCCCGCGATCCCCAGACGCTCACACAATCGAGCCAGCGGATCGCTGAACCGCCGGCCGATCAACATCAACGACGCGAGACACAACAACCCATCCGCGCCCCAGCACACAATCCGCGGGTCGCGAGCAAACTCGTGAGCGAACCATTGAGTGTCTGCCGTCAAAAGGATGCCGAATGCCGCCAAGCACGCTCGCCAAGATGTTCCCCGTCGCAGTGCGATGATGAACTCGACCACCGCGATTACACACCACGGCCAAACCTGTATGAACTGTGGCTGATACAGCGTCATCGTCTGCGGACGCACCACCGAGGCCAACATCATCGCCGCCAACCAACCGAACTCCGCGCGGACGACTCCGCGATACCAGGCCCAAGCGTAAAACAGCGCGACTGCCAGAATCGTCAGCCACAGCGGCGAGCCGACCGTCTGCACGAACCGATGCAAGAACTCGAAATAGGGAGCCGACGCAGACTCGGCTGGCGATGCCATGATGAGCGCGAGGACCGGAACCAACATCGCACAGCTTCGAGTGATGGGATTCCTGCCAACCAGGCCACCTTCCAGCAGCAACACACCGCAGGCCAGGACCAGCGGAATGAGGTAGTAGGCACCGAAGGCACTCTCCAATCGATCGGCGGCTGCGGGGCTAAGACTGAGCACCGGATCGAACGACAGACTGAGCGCGTAAGCTCGGAAGCCCACGCAGATCAGCAGCATCACGAACAACGACCACGGATACAGCGGCCAACGCCACGGCGTCCCATTGTCCGCCACATGCCCCGCCCCGCGACGCACGGCCGGAAACAACATCAACGCGATCACGGCGGCGACCGTCGGAAACAAAAAGATACGCCACGAATAGACGTCCGGATCACGAATGACTTCCAGTGACGCGAGCGAAATCGGATACAGAAACAGCAACGCCAGCGTCGCGTGATACGGCAATCGATATCGCCACGGCAGCCGAATTCTCAACCCGATCAGCACCACCTCGGAAACGGTGATCGCTCCCAGGAGACCGACCAACAACAGCAACCGTCCTGTCGCCGCGTCGCGCAGCAGCGTCTCGTCGAACGCGAGTGACAACTCCACGAACAACAACGGGATCATCAACAACACCGATCGAGCATCATCCCAAACCTTCCCCAGTCGCACGATCAGCCAACCGACAAATGCCAACGCCACGATATAGCCGCCGATCAACCCCATCAGCAGCCACGGCGACGCGGCAATCGCGCCCTCCACGCGCAGCCAATGAGCGGTGCCGTGCAGCACACAGCTCACGCTCAGCAGATAAAACGGGTTGTGGTTGTAAAGCACCTTCGCCAGCCTCTGCCAACTTTTCTGCGAAACCGACGGCATGGTTTCGTTGGGCGGAAACTCAGAAGGGGGCAACGGTCGTTCGGTGTCGCTGGACATGAGCAGTTCCTCAAAGAAGTGAGGTGGAAGAACTGGCCAACGTTGAGAGGTGTCTCTTCTTGATAGCCGCCGCCGAACGAGTTGTGACCAGATCGCAACTCGATTTGAGTATCAAGAATTCCATTCGTGACCCTCTAAAGGCTTCTGCTTGACTTTGTTTTCAGGCCCAGACATCGTGGCCTGCCATACGCTTCGGCAACACGCGGCGCAACCACGAATCCCGGAGCCATTCTGAAAAGGACGCTGGAGGCAATGAGCGAACATCCATACGCGGTCAATTGTCCGTGCGGGAAAGAAATTCCCGTCGCCGCATCAATGGCCGGGTCCGACATCGCCTGCTCCTGTGGGGCGACAGTCACTGTCCCCCGACTCAGCGAACTACGTCAACGGATTGGACTGGCGGCGTTTGAGTCGGGAATCATCGACACCATCCACCGCATGATCGACACCGGCGAGTTGCCTTGTGGGAGCGAGTGCGTGATCTCTGGAATGCGGACCACGGATGTTTTTGTGGTGCGTGTGGAATGCGAGCGGAAATGGATCAAAGAGCCAGCCAATGGCAGTCTTCTGGCGGTGCTATTCCTGTTGATTATGCCCATCTGGTTGATCTGGCTGGCGGTCGAGAAAACATTGGCCAATGAGCCTCGTCAAGAACTGGGACGTGACACGCACGTGGACGTTCCGTTGCGAGTCCATGGTGATTTCCACGCTCAGCTTCGCAAAACCAAGGGTCAGCGAGAACTCAAGAAACTGCTTGGCACCGTTCCGATCTATGCCAAGCTGCTCGACGAATACCCGCATGCCAAAATCGCCACCGGATGATGCGGATGACCGATGGCCGTTGCTTCAGATTTCGACACACGAAAAAATGGCGTGCTGCTTTTGCCCCTCAGCAATCGGACAGTCGGGTGGGGCACTGTTAGACTTTGCCCCATCAAATTCACTCCTGCCAGTTGTGGAGCTGTGCTCATGCGATTCACCGGAATGACCTTCTTGTTCGCGTTCTATGTTGCGGTTCAGACCGCTGGTGCGGACGACGCGATTCTCTACAACCGAGACATTCGGCCGATCCTGACCGACATGTGCTTCCCCTGTCACGGACCGGACAGTGCGGCTCGGAAGGGGGACTATCGGCTGGATCGCCGAGACGACGCGATCGGCAAAAAGGTCATCGTGCCGGGCAAGCCGGACGAGAGCGAGATGATGCGTCGCATCCTTTCCGCCGACGCGGAAGAGGTGATGCCGCCGCCAGCCATCAAGAAAACGCTGACCGCGAAACAAAAAGATCTATTGAAAAAATGGATCGCCAGCGGAGCCGAGTATCAGCCGCATTGGTCGTTCATCGCACCGGTTCGGCCCGCGTTGCCGAAGGTCAAGAACGAAACTTGGGCGAAGAATCCAATCGACCGGTTTGTGCTCGCGAAACTCGAAGCCGCCGGACTGACTCCTGCGGCCGAGGCGGATCGGCGAACGTTGGCTCGGCGAGTCAGCCTCGACATCACCGGCCTGCCGCCGAGCGTTCAGGTGGTTGATGAGTTCGTGGGCGACAAGTCCAACAACGCCTACGAGAAACTGATCGACAAGCTGATGACCTCGAAGCAGTGGGGCGAGCATCGCGGACGGTACTGGCTCGACGCCGCTCGCTACGCGGACACGCACGGCATTCACTTCGACAACTATCGCGAGATTTGGGCCTACCGCGATTGGGTCATCAACGCTTTCAATCGCAACATGCCGTTCGATCAATTCACGGTCGAGCAACTTGCCGGTGATCTGCTGCCGAATAAGACGCTCGATCAGGAAGTCGCATCAGGCTTCAACCGCTGCAACATCACGACCAATGAGGGTGGCTCGATCGCCGAGGAATATCTCGTCCTCTACACGCGCGACCGGACGGAAACCGTCTCGCAAGTTTGGATGGGGCTGACGACCGGCTGCGCGGTCTGTCACGACCACAAGTTCGATCCGATCTCACAGCGCGAATTCTATTCGCTGGCGGCGTTCTTCAATAACACGACCCAAGCCGCGATGGACGGCAACATCTCGAACACACCACCGATCATCACCGTCCCCAAGCCGGAAGACCGCGAGAAGTGGGAAGCGGTCTCCGCCTCGTTGAAAGAGATGCGTGGCAAGCTGGAAGCTCGCAAGAAGGAAGCTCGCGGCGAATACGACAAGTGGCTGAGCGAAGCGAAGGTCGAGCAACTCGCCGCGCTCGTGCCGACCGAGGGATTGAAATTGCACGCGCCCCTCAACGAAGGGAAAGGCGATTCGCTGAAGCTGATCGTGGACGGCCAAGAGCGGACGACCGAAATCAAATCCGGCTTCGATTGGGTCGCGAACGGCAAGATCGGAACGAAGGCGTTCGCGATCAAGATCGGCGATCACCCGCTAGAAGTTCCGGAAGCCGGTGACTTCGAGAAAGATCAAGGCTTCACCGCCTCCGCCTGGATCAAAGTCACGAAGCGAAATCAAACCGGAGCAATCCTCGCGCGCATGGACGTCGGCGGCAACGGGTATCGCGGCTGGGATCTGTGGTTACAGGCCGATAAGCCGGGCATGCACATCATCAATGCCTGGCAGACAGACGCATTGAAAGTCGTCGGCAAGACGCCGCTGCAACCGAATCAATGGAACCATGTCTGCGTGACCTACGACGGCTCCGGCAAAGCGGCCGGTGTGCGTGTCTTCGTCAACGGCGTGCAGCAAGCCGTCGATATCGAAGCCGATCAACTCAAATCGACAATCCGCACGAACGTCCCGCTGACGATCGGCCAACGCAGCAAAAGCGAACGGCTGCAAAACGTCGTCTTGCAAGACGCTCGCGTTTACGGCCGAGCGTTGGCGAACAGCGAGATCGAACAACTGACTCGCACGCCGCAAGCGGTTGAATTGCTCGCGAAGCCGGCCGACAAACGGACGCCGCAAGAGGTCAACGAACTCTTCGACTGGTGGCTGGTCACGCTTGACGCTCCGTTCCGCGAACTCAACGGTCAGATCGCCACCGCTCAGCAAGACGAGGTTGCCATCAAGTCACGCGGCTCAATCGCCTACGTCATGAACGAGAAGTCCGAAGAGGCGCTGGCCTACATCCTCTTCCGTGGCGAGTACGACAAACGCAAAGACCCGGTGAAGCCAAGCACTCCCGCCGCGCTGCCAGCGTTTCCGGCCGAGACTCCCGTAAATCGCATCGGCTTCGCGAAATGGCTGCTGCAACCGGAGCACCCGCTGACCGCGCGAGTCAACGTGAATCGTTTCTGGCAGGAAGTCTTTGGGACCGGCCTCGTAAAGACGGCCGGAGACTTCGGCATCACCGGCGAGTTGCCGTCGCATCCAGAGTTGCTCGATTGGATGGCCGTCGAGTTCCGCGAGTCCGGCTGGGACATCAAGAAGTTCTTCAAGCTGGTACTGATGTCGAACACCTACCGGCAGTCAGCAGTCGTCACGCGCGACAAGTTGGACAAAGACCCGCAGAACCGATTGCTCTCTCGCGGCCCGCGCTTCCGCATGGATGCTGAGATGATCCGTGACTACTCGCTCGCCGCGAGCGGCCTGCTGGTCCCGAAGCTCGGCGGGCCGAGCGTCAAGCCGTATCAACCCGACGGCGTCTGGGAAGCAGTCGCGATGATCGGCAGCAACACCCGCGACTACAAACGAGACACCGGCGAGAACCTGTATCGCCGCAGCCTCTACACGTTCATCAAACGCGCGGCCCCGCCCGCCTCGATGGAAATCTTCAACGCGACCGCTCGCGAAACCTGCATCGTCCGCCGCGACCGCACCAACACGCCGCTGCAAGCGCTCGTCACACTCAACGACGTGCAGCACATCGAAGCCGCGCGGCACTTGGCTCAATCCCGCTTATTTCTGGATTTCAAGCCCGACCCGACAATGGACGACACGACTCTGCGATTGAATGACCTCGCCAAACTGCTGCTGGCTCGTCCGTTCCGCGCCGAGGAACTGATCATCGTCAAGAAATCATTGGCTGAGTTGCTCGCGCACTATGAGGCTCACGCGGAGGACGCCAAGCAATTGATCTCGTTCGGCGAATCGAAGCCGGACGAGCACGTCAATCCCGCCACGCTGGCCGCCTGGACGATGCTGGCCAACGAGCTGCTGAACCTCGACGAAGTGCTGACGAAGTAACCTGTCCTGAGCATTGCAGAGACCAATTCATGCCCCGCAAATCGACCACTGTGATCGCTCCCGTCGAACTCATTGAACGGCAAATCCACATCGTTCGCGGACAGCGTGTGATGCTGGATTCGGACCTCGCGGACCTCTACGGGACGACCACGATGGTGCTCAACCAAGCTGTGAAAAGAAATCTCGACAGGTTCCCCGACGACTTTTCGTTTCACCTGACAGAGCCGGAGGTTGCAGCTTTGATATCACAAAATGTGATATCAAAGCCGGGTCGCGGAGGCCGCCGAAAGCCGACTCGTGTCTTCACGGAACACGGCATTGCGATGCTTTCCAGCGTCTTGAATTCGCCAACGGCCATTCGAGTCAACATCCAGATTATTCGCACGTTCGTCCGGTTGCGTCGGTTGCTCGCCACGCCCGGTGAGTTGGTCACGCAGCTTCAGCAGTTGGCAGAGACCATGCAATTGCATGACCGCCAAATCAAAGCGATCACCGACGTGCTCACCAAGATGCTGGAGCCGCCACCGCAACCGGCCAAGAAAGGCCGCATCGGCTTTCAGCCACCGCATTCGGAGAGCGGTGCAACGTCGTAGTTCGGTTGTAGCCACGCTCGCCAAGAGCGTGGGTTAGCCGGAATCGAGCCACAAGCCCCACGCTCTTGGCGAGCGTGGCTACCCCAAAATCAGGCTACGTCCTGAAATGTGCTCTACACGATCTCGCGAATGACCTGCCCTTCGAGAAACGTCAGTCGTTCGTCGCGGCCGAGATGCGGATAAGTCAGTTGATGCTGATCGAGTCCGAGTTGGTGCAGGATCGTGGTGTGGATGTCGCGGAAGTGATACGGCTTCTCGACCGCTTTGAGTCCGATTGCATCCGTGGCTCCAACCGCCTGGCCGCCGCGAATGCCGCCGCCGGCCATCCACATCGAGAAGCCGAGGTTGTGATGATCGCGGCCACCTGTCGCCGATTGCGCATCCGGCGAACGTCCGAACTCGCCGCCCCACAGCACCAGCGTGCTGTCGAGTAGTCCTCGCCGCTTCAAATCCTTCAGCAGCGCGGCCACCGGTTGGTCAGTCTCGGCTGCTTTGCGGAGGTGATTCTCTTCGATGTCACCATGAGCATCCCACTGCATGTTGCCGGGGCCGCCGCCGGAGACGACGCACACAAAACGGACTCCGTTCTCGACCAGCTTTCGCGCGAACAAACAGCGCCGGCCGTAATCGTTGGTTGGCTCCGAGCCGATGCCGTAGAGGTCCAGTGTTTCTTGAGGCTCGCGCGAAAGATCGAACACCTCAGGGGCCTCAGTCTGCATTCGGAACGCGACGTCGTAGGCGTTGATGCGCGCGTGGAACTCCTCGTCGGTGGGATCGAGCGATGACTCATTCAAGCTGCGTAAGAACTGCAATGTGCGGCGGCGTTGTTGGGGTGTGACGTGCTTGGGCAAATCCAAATTGAGCACCGGGCGATCCCCTGGACGAAACATCGTCGGCTGATACACCGCCGGCAGGAACCCATGCGCGTACATCGGCTGGCCCGCTTCGAGTGCTCCCTTCGGATCGGGCATCACGACGTAGGAGGGCAACGATCGGCTCTCCGCACCCAATCCATACAACAGCCACGAACCCATGCTGGGGAAACCCGGCACGACACGGCCGGAGAACAGCTCATATTGCGCGGCCGAGTGGACCACACTGTCGCCGTAGCACGACCGCAGCACCGCGATGTCGTCGATACACGTCGCCGTGTGCGGAAACAGATCGGAGACCTCAATGCCGCTCTCGCCGTATTTGCGAAACGATCGCTTGGTTCCCAGCAGCCGCGCATCGGTATGCACGAATTGGTACTTCGCCTCGCCGAATTCCTCCGGCCGCCGCTGGCCGTTGAGCTTGTTGAGCAGCGGTTTTGGATCATACGTCTCGACGTGACTAGGACCACCGGCCATAAAGAGGAAAATGACCGACTTCGCCTTCGCCTCGACATGCGGTTGCTTCGCCGCCAACGGATTCGTGGTCGCCGCGCGAAGCTGCTCGTCATGCAGTAACGACGCCAACGCCAGCCCGCTGAAGCCGCAGCACGCCTCCCGCACAAACTCGCGCCGCGTGCGAGTCACCAACGAATGGCATTTTGATGTGCGAGGATTCATCGCCACTTACCTTGTCTTCCCTGTGCTTTGCAGTTGTCTCATTTTTTTGCCCCACATGTTTTTGCCAGCCCAGAAGATCAGAACAGGCAAAAAAATGAGATCCAGACAACACTATCGAACATAAATGAACTCGTTGAGGTTGAACATCGCCAACGCGAATTCGCTCAAAGGTTGTTCTTGCAGAAACGAAAGCGAGCGTTCTCGCTCATTCGACGTGGGTGCTCGGCCGAGTGCCAATCGGAATGCTCGGTCGATGGTCTTTTTACGATCATTGCCGCAGTCTCGTTCCAGTCGCTTTGCGAACGCCTGAGCCAAGTCGTTGGCCAATGTGCCGTTGAGCAGTTCCAACGCTTGCGGCGGATGCGTGCTCGATTCGCGCCGAGCACAACTGGTCTGCAACGCGGGAGCATCCAAGTTCTCGAAGAATGGCAACCGCAAGTTGCGTTTCGCGATCAGATAAATCGAACGTCGATCATGCTCACTCACGTCGGACGTGATCGCCCACTGCGAGGGCTTGTAGAGCAGGTCCACCAGTTCGGGATCAACCGGAACGATCACGCTCCGCCCGCCGGCCTTGGGGTTAAGTCGCCCAGAGACGGCGAGCATCGCGTCGCGGATTTCCTCAGCGGAGAGGCGGCGTGCGTGTGTAGCTTGGCCGCCCTCGGCCGAGCGCTCGGACGAGGGCGTCCAAGCTACATACGCCGCACTCAACACCATCACCCGATGCAACGGCTTCAATCGCCAGCCGTTGTCGATCAGCGACGCAGCCAACCAGTCGAGCAGTTCGGGATCACTCGGCTTGTCCCCCTTGAGGCCGAAGTCGTTGGCCGTCTTCACGAGGCCAACTCCGAAGTGCTGTTGCCAGAGTCGATTCACGATGACGCGCGCGGTCAGTGGATGATCGGGAGACGTCAACCACTTGGCTAATTGCGAGCGCGGCTGTGTCTCGCCGGGCGAGAGTTCGGCAACGTCATCGGCGATCAACACGCTCAGCGGCCGCGGATTCACCGGTTCGCCCTTGTTCTCCCACACGCCCCGTTTCAAGACATGAATCGCGGTGCGTTTCGCGAAGTCGTTGTGAGTGCTGGGAATCGTGGCGAGCGGCGCGGGGAGCTTCTCTTCCAAGTCCTCGATCAGCCGCGCGAACCGATCTTTCTCGGCGGCGTCGGTCGCATCCTTGGCTTGCTGCTGCACGCGAGCGATCTCGTCCTTGCCCTTCTTCGTTTCGGCCTCCCACGCCTGCCGCTCATCGGCCGAGGCCAAAACAAGATTGTGTTCCTCGGTCGCCGCGAGGTACGCCTGCAAGCGGTAGTAATCCTTCTGAGTGATCGGCTCCAGCTTGTGGTTGTGGCAGCGAGCACACCCGACCGTCAGCCCCAGAATCGCCGCACCCAGGATGTCGGTTCGCTCGGTGAGCACTTCGTTACGACTCAGCGCGATGTCGGTATTCCCCGCATTGCGCCGCACCGGGCCGAGCCGATGAAAGATCGACGCGGTCAGACACTCGCGGTTCTCCGGGTCGATCTCGTCACCGGCGAGTTGCTCGGTGAGGAACCGATCGAACGGCTTGTCCTTGTTGAACGAGTCGATGACGTAATCGCGATATCGCCACGCATCGGGGATGTGCCGATCGTATTCGTACCCTTCGGTCTCGGCGAAGCGCACGACATCAAGCCACTGCTGAGCCGCCTTCTCACCAAAATGCCGACTGCCGAGCAACCGATCCACCACCTTTTCGTAAGCCTCCGCCGATTCATCACCGACAAACGCCTCAACCTCCTCTGGAGTCGGCGGCAAGCCAATCAAGTCAAAAGTCACCCGCCGAATCAGAGTCCGCTTGTCGGCCGCCGCAACGACCTCGTTCCGAATATGAGATTTGAAATTTGAGATTTGAAATTTGAAATCAGAACCATCCGCCCTCGTCTGCTTCCTGATCGGCTGAAACGCCCAATGCTTCCGAGCCTCTTCAAACTTGGAATCCTCCGCCTCGGTCGGTTCGCGATCGCGTGGATCGGGAGCACCCATCTCAACCCACTTCACGAAGTCCGCAATCGTCTTGTCCGAGAGTTTTCGCTCCTTCTTCGGAGGCATCGCCATGCCCCCCTCATGCCGAATCGCCTGAATCAACAAACTCTCGCCGCTCTTCCCCGCCACCACCGCCGGCCCGCTGTCCCCGCCGCGCAGCACCCCCGCTTTGAAATCCAACCGCAACCCACCCTTCACTTCCTCCGCCTGCCGCGAGTGACACGAATAACACTGAGCTTTCAACACCGGCTCAATCTTCTCCCGAAAGAACCGCACGCCGTCCGCGTCATCCGCTCCCGCCGTCGCACTCGACATCACAACCAAACACACCACCGCCACGACACCAACCCGGCATCGCCAGAACGCGCTATTGAAAAGAGAGGCGAGCATGGAAGGTCATTCTTGAAAGCGCACACACACGTAAGGTCCAGATACGATACCACTCGCAAACGGATATTGGGATATCCCGCGTTCGCGGATATTGGACTAACTCGACTACGGCCTCTAGAAGCCTGCCGACGCCAGCGATCAACAAAACGGGCCACTTGACAAAATTGATCGCTA
>CAMDDX010000099.1 GCA_945893075.1 Planctomyces sp. SH-PL62
TGGTTGGTGGATCTCGTCGAACAGGTCGCTCGCCGCTTGCGACAGCACGACATCAAGGGCCGCACGGTGGAGTTGAAAGTGCGGTTCGCAGACTTCAAGACGATCTCACGATCACTGACACTTGCGGAGCCGACCAACATCACCCAGGAATTGCTGGACGCCGGTATCGAACTACTGACAACACGCCTCCCGTCGCGTCATCTGCCGGTCCGACTGCTGGGATTCGGCGTCCACAAATTCAAGAACTCTGGTGCTTCTCAGCAGCTACTCTTCGATCAGCCTGACCGCGAGCGTCATCAGGAACTCGATCGAGTGGCGGACCAAATCACAGCGAAGTTTGGCAAGTCGGCCATTCGTCGTGGTGCCAAGCTCGACAAGGCTGATGAGTGACGCTGACTGAAAGAACAGCGAGTTGGAGAACATTAGGGTCGGACGAACTTGGCGGGGTTATTTCTTGAGGATCACAATCTCCTTGGCCATGACTTTTTCACGTTGTTTCCCAAAAATAATTTCAATCCGGTTGGCTCCCGGAATGACATCGTGCGGGACAAATGCGAACTCGTAGTCCTCGAACTCGGATGAGAATGCAAGGTCTCCGGGCTATCCGCGCGGAGCACGGTCTCTTACCCGGGCACGGTGACGGTGAACACGTCGCTGAAGTTGCCGATCGGGTCATCGCCCAGGAGGTATTGAGCACGGTACTGACGTGTTTTCGGACCGGGGCCGCATTCTCGCGGTTGTCGATGTAGGGCGATGACGTGTCGATGGCCAGAAACGAGAACGCGGTTTTCGCACCGCGTTTGGATTCCAGGCGGATGCCGCCGGAGATGCTCTTGTTGAAGCCGATCGTGACCGAACCGGGATGGATGCTGCTGGCTTGCAGCGTCGGTTTTGCGTGCGCCAGGTCGGTGGTGTCTTCGGGGGCCTGTCTAGAACGCGTCTCACGCACTTGTCGCGTCTGATCCCAGCACGACGCGCCAGCGAGTGGTGTTTGAAGAACCCCCTCGCGGACGCTTCGGGCTCGATCAAAAAAGCCCGTGCAGTTTGCACGGGCTTTTTTGATTTCTCAATCTGTGGTCGGGAGAACTACTCCCACAATGGCTTGAAGCTGAATGGTTTCTCGTCCGCGTTGTAATCCAAGTCGGATGGGTTGAGTACCACATTGCCCCCGCCGTTGCCGGTGACGGTATCCGTGCCAGCATCGCCAGTGACAAAGTCGCCTCCTGGAACGATTCCGGCCACATAGCTGTCTCCAATGACAATGTCGTTGCCGTCACCGCCTCGCAGTGTGTCGTTGCCCGCACCACCGAGCATGGAATCGTTGCCCGCTCCGCCGAGCATGGAATCGTTGCCATCTTGGCCGGTGAGGCTGTCGCGGCCGTTGCCGCCGTCGATGGTGTCGTCCTCGCTGCCACCTTTCAGCAGGTCGTTGCCATTGCGGCCGAAGATCAGGTCATTGTCGCCGCCGCCGTCAATGCGATCGTCATCATTCTGGCCGTCGACCGTGTCCTCGCCTGCGCCGCCGTTGAGCGTATCGTTGCCGGCACCGCCCAAAATGTAGTCGGCACCCCCTTCGCCATCGGCCCGATCATTGCCGGCTTGGCCATTCAGCGTGTCATCGCCATCCTGTCCAGTGAGCGTGTCATTACCGTCGCCACCGAGGATCACGTTGCTGCCGTCAGCGGCCGCTCCACCATCGATGTAGCCTGAGACTTTATCATTGCCAGCATTGCCATTGACTTGGTCTGCCCCTTGGCCGCCGCCGATCGAGTCATTGCCTGCTCCACCATTGACCGTGTCATCACCACTTGTCGCGTCGTCCGAGTCGTCACCAAAGAGCGTGTCTTGGCCGTCGTCACCTTCCACCAAGTCGTTGCCACCTTCGCCTGACAGGATGTCGTTGTCGGCATCGCCGCGGAGTCGATCGTCACCGTCGCCACCTCTCATGGTGTCGCGGCCGATGTTGCCATTGAGGCTGTCGTTGCCGGTCCCTGATCCGTCGTAATCACCGAAGACGAGGTCGTTGCCCGCACCGGCCGAGATTTTATCGTCGTCTTCGCCTCCGAAGATGGTGTCGTTTCCGCCGTCACCATTCAGCACGTCATTTCCATCGCCACCGTCAATCGAGTCTTCTCCCAATTGCGAATCGATGGTGTCGTTGCCGGCACCGCCGTCGATGGCGTCGTTGCCGTCGCCGCCGAGAATACTGTCATCGCCGTCATCACCGGCGATGTCATCACCACCGCCGTTGCCATTGATCGTGTCGCTGCCGGTTCCGCCGTCGATGAAGTCTGGGTTCCGCGAGCCGACGATACTGTCCTCCCCATCTGAACCATGCAGAGCCACGGCGAAGAAACGGGTCAGCACCGAATTGTTGGCCAGAATCCGGTCATTGCCGGTGTTCCCAAATACCAAAAGATAGGAGAGCACGGAGGCCGTCATGTTGTTGATGGTGATGGTGTCATCGCCTTCGAGGCTATCGACGTAAATGTTCTCGGTCAGCAGCGTGTTGCCAGTGTTCCCACCAGCGTCGGTGATCTTGTACTTGCCGGCGGAACTTTGACCGAGTGTGACCAAATCATTTCCCGACGTGCCCAATACATACACCGTGTCGTTCCCCGCGCCACCGTCCAGTGTTTCGGTTGAGTCACCCGTCGTCCACACGAGCACGTCATCGTCCGCATCACCTTTGACAGTGTCCACTCCGTCGCCACCATCGAGATAATCACCACCGGTTCCGCCTTGCAACTTGTCGGTGCCGTCACCGCCGAACAGTAAATCGTTGTCGTTTCCACCGCGGAGGTCGTCGTTCCCTCCCTCGCCCTCGAGGTTGTCCTCACCTGCATCCCCTTCGAGACGGTCGTCGCCGTCGCCGCCGGTGAGAGTGTCATCCCCGTCGTTGCCGTTGATCGTGTCCGAGTCGGCGCCGCCGTCCAGTTCATCCGCGTCGTTGCCGCCAAGGATCGTGTCAAATCCGTCTCCGCCACTGACGATGTCGGCACCGGCTCCCGCGTTCACGGAATCGTTGCCGCCGCCGGAGACGATCGTGTCACTGCCATCACCGCCGATAATCGAATCGCCGATCGTGCTGCCGATGATCGAGTCGTCGCCATTACTGCCATTGATGGTCACCAGTGGTACCGAACTCGGAATCAATAGTTTGGTGAACCCATCACCGGTCACGTTGCTCAGATCAATCGTTGAACCGCCCAGCAAAGTGACTTCGATCAATTCGACTTCTGACGCGAAAGTACTCAGTGCAGGCTGATCAACTCCGTTGATGTTGAGAATGATGAGGTCGGCAGACGCGGTCACGATCAAGGTGTCGCCGGGATCGACTTCAAGCGCCAAGTACGCCGAATCCGCGATCACTCCCGTTGTGAGCAAAGTTCGAGACTCCAAGCGTTCCAGTCCGGCCAAAACCCGGTGAGGGCGGCGTGCATGAGTTCGGTTCCATGATTTCTGAATCGACGACAACCACGAAAACAGGCGCATCGTTTGATCTCCCGATGATCTATCAAAGCGGCTCGCGACGGTCTTGCCAGCCGGCCTCATGACTCGATGTGTTTGGATTGGGGTGAAAGTCCGCGCCCGGCGGTCGCGCCGAGCCGTCAGAACTCCACCTTGCAGATCGTCCAACGAATTCCGGGTTCTCAATGCACACCGCAAGCCAAAGATGCCATTCCCCGAACCTGCGCGAGTCCCAACAGTCGGTGAAAACCTGCCGAACGTGACGCCTCTACCAGCCTTGCCGAACCGCGCGATGAATCCGAAGACAACAGATCCGCCGAGCAGTTCATTGAGCGCACCAGGACTGCCAATCCGCACGATCGACGCGAGCATTACAACCCGCAGACTCACCCGCGAACCAGACGTCTTTGGGGAATTGCCTCGCGCCGACAGCACGACGCGCCAGCGAGTGGCTTTTCTCGAAGGACCACTCGCTAGCGCGTCGTGCTGACACTCAGCCACTCGCTCGCGAGACCGCACGACGCCACTGATTGAGCAAAGTGTTCCGCTCTGAGCCCAGCATGACCGGCGCAAATTCTCGCTGGAGTTGCCAATTCTTCGAGACGTCACTCAAGTCGGACCAGACTCCCGTCGCCAAACCGGCGAGGTACGCAGCTCCCAATGCGGTTGTCTCTTGCACAACCGGACGCCGCACCGCCACTCCCAATACGTCCGCTTGAAACTGCATCAGCCAATCGTTCGCAGTCGCTCCGCCGTCGACCCGCAACGACTGCAATGCGACGCCAGAATCTTTCCGCATCGCGTCCAGCACATCGGCGGTCTGATACGCCATCGCTTCCAGCGCTGCTCGTGCCAAGTGAGCCTTTGTCGTCCCGCGTGTCAGCCCGGTAATGACTCCGCGAGCGTTCGCATCCCAATACGGCGCACCCAGCCCGACGAACGCAGGCACGAAATAGACGCCACCGTTGTCCGTGACCGAGGTTGCCAGTTCCGCCGTTTCGCTCGCCTGCTGGATCAAGCCCAAGCCGTCCCGCAACCATTGCACTGCCGCGCCGGCGACGAACACTGAGCCTTCCAGGCAGTACGTCGTCCGTCCGTTGATCCGCCAGCCGACCGTCGTCAGTAATCCGTGCTTGGACTCGGCCGGTTTCTCGCCGGTGTTCATCAGCAGAAAGCAACCGGTGCCGTAGGTGTTCTTCGCGCTCCCCGGATCGAAGCACGCCTGCCCGAACGTCGCCGCCTGTTGATCGCCGGCATCCCCCGCAATCGGGATCGCACCGCCAAACCACTTCGCATCGCACTCGCCGACGACCTCACTCGACGAGACAACCTGCGGCAGCATCGCGCGCGGCACGTCCATCAGTTTGAGAAGCTCATCGTCCCAATCGAGCGTGTGCAGATTGAACAGCAGCGTGCGGCTTGCGTTGCTAACGTCCGTGACGTGCCGCTTCCCACCCGTCAGTCGCCAGATCAAAAACGAATCGACCGTGCCGAACAGAATCTCGCCACGCTCGGCCCGAGCGCGCAGCCCCGGAATCGTGTCGAGCAAATGCCGAATCTTCGTCCCAGAGAAATACGCATCGACCACCAAGCCGGTCTTTTGCCGAAACACGGTCTCGGTTCCGTCCGCTTTCAGTCGATCGCAAATCGGCACGGTGATCCGGCTCTGCCACACGATTGCATTCGCGACCGGCTTGCCGGAGTCACGTTCCCAGAGGACCGTCGTCTCGCGTTGATTGGTGACGCCGATCGCCGCGATGTCCGCCACCGTCAGCTTCGCGTTCGTCAGCGCTTGCCGAGCCGTCGCGAGCTGACTGTCCCAAATCGCCTCCGGGTCATGCTCGACATGCCCCGGCGACGGGAACAACTGCGGAAATTCCCTCTGAGCCGAGCCGACTGCGAGTCCCGACCGATCAAACACGATCGCTCGACTCGAAGTCGTCCCCTGATCGAGCGCTAATACGAAAGACTTCGCCATGTCGTCTCCAAAGCCAATGGGAGGGCGAGGCTCCCGCCGAGCCCCCACCACGCGATTTGTGTTGTTCCCAGAGGCTCGGCGGGAACCTCGCTCGCTCTCTCACTCACCAGCGCAACTCGCTCGGTGCAATCTTCTTCGTATTCCGTTCCACGCTCGTGATGCGTCCATCGGAGACATGCACGACTCGGTCGGCCATGTCGGCGATCGCCGCGTTGTGCGTGATGACCGCGGTCGTCGTGCCGAGTTCTCGATTCACCCGCTGGATGACTTCCAACACCACGATCCCCGTTTGAATGTCGAGCGCCCCGGTCGGTTCGTCGCACAGCAGAACGTCCGGTTGTTTCGAGACTGCGCGAGCAATTGCGACGCGCTGCTGCTCGCCGCCAGAGAGCTGCGCCGGGAAGTGATCCAACCGATGGCCGAGACCGACCATCTCCAAAGCCTCCTTCGGCACCATCGGGTTCTTGGCGATCTCCGTCACGAGCGCTACGTTCTCGCGAGCCGTCAAGCTGGGGATCAAGTTGTAAAACTGAAACACGAACCCGACATGATTGCGACGGTAAGTGGTCAGCAGCGTGTCATCGTCGCTGGTGAGGTCTTTGCCGCGATACGACACGGTCCCAGCCGTCGGCACATCCAGCCCACCAAGAATGTTGAGCAGCGTCGACTTGCCGCTGCCCGATGGGCCGAGCAGCACGATGAATTCCCCCTCGTACAAATCCAAATCGACGCCGCGCAGGGCATGCACTTCGACTTCGCCCATGCGGTACACCTTCGTGATGCCGCGAGCTTGATAGACGCTGGTGAGAGAATCGGTCGCACTCATGGTTCGGGTTGCAGTTCGACAAGCTCATCGCGTTGGTGGTGCCGCGGTTCAATCAGCCAAAACGACGCCAGCCCACCGAGCAAGATGGTGCCGCTGACGCCAAGGAAGACACTTTCAAACCCTAACATGTCCACCAGCCAACCCACCAGCGGCGAGAAGATAAACGGCACCGCCAGGCAAGCGTGCAGCGTCGCCACATACAACGGATGCCGAGCCGGCTCAGTCAGCTCCAACGCGTAATTCGTCAGCGTCTTGATCGTCACCGGAGTCAGACCCAGGAAGAAGAACGTGATCCAGAAGTGCTTCGGTCCCCAACCGCCAACGCCGCTCGTGAATAACAACGCGAGCAATGGGACGCTCGCGGTGCCGAACACTTGCAACCGCAACGACAGCCGATTCCCAAACCGATCCGCCAACTTGCCAGACACCCAGCTAAACAACCCGACCGCCGCGTTCTGAGCGATCACCCACAACATCAGCTGAAAGCCGATCTGATCGGGTGCGACGTGCTGTTGTCCCAACGCCTGAAAGTGCGGGAAGAGCAACTGAATCGAGATGAACAGCATGGCCACGATCGCCAACCGCCGAAAGTCGCGATCGTCTCTCACCAGCCGGAACGAGGCACGAAGGCCGCTCTCTTCTTGGGGCACGTTTTCAACCTGCCCCACGTCGGGCGGTTCCTTCACGAAGAAGCAGGTCGCTCCCGCCACCAGAAATCCCAAGCCTGAAAAGCCGAAGATGTAACCGAAGCCGCGATCTGGCAGGCTCAGCCAGTATTGCAGCAGGAACCAAGCTCCGATGATCGACGTGATCGAGCCGCCGATCCCCGACAGGCCCAGCAGTTCGCCCCTCCGATCCGGGCGAATCAGCTTGCCTTGCAGCGTGCCGAAGACTTGTTGGTTCAGTCCATTCGACGCGAAGAAGAACAAATACAGCAGCAAAAATGTTGGCGGCAGCCAGACTTGGTGCTTGTCACCGGTCAGCATCCAAATGGCCGCGACGGCGATCATGGACAAACCCAATCCGGCTGACGTGCCCAGCAAACTCCACTTCTTGACGGGAGCCGCTCGCAGTCGCCGAGCAAAAAAGATCGGCGGCATGCTCTGCCCGAAGCGATTGAGCACCGGCAAACACCCGCGCAGCCAACCGGCTCCCGCGATGCTGTCCAGGAATGCCGGGATGATCACGCTCTCGGTTTTGAAGATCCACGCGAACCGCAGCAGCACCGAGTACGCCGACAGGGCCAGCAGATTATGCGGCTCCAATTGTCGAATGCGTGACTCGCGATCCATGCGATGTCCTTTTCAGGGGAGTGCTACTCACCACCCGTTCGTCAGCGATCCGCCGCTTGCAGGGCAGGGGAGTATCCTCATTCGTTGGCGATTTGGAAACAGGGCCTTCGAGCAGTCCGGTTCGGCCGCCGTCCGCTCGCGGTTTGCGGACGGCACCGAATGTGACATGATGCGTGCAACCTTTCAGGAGTTGTTCGGCATGAACAATCTACAGATCATTCTGTTCGCCGCTCTCGCCATCGTGACGGTGTGGTTCATCGTCACTTGGACGAAGCTGGCGCGGCGAACGCGGAACGAGGACGCTCCGCCGGCAGATCGTCACACGCTGCTTCATGCGGTGGTCGCATTCGTCTGCACGTTTTTCGACACGCTGGGGATTGGCAACTTTGCTCCGACCGCGTCGGCCTTTAAGTTCCGTCGATCGGTGCCCGACGAGCAGATCCCGGGGACGCTGAACGTCGGCTACGCGATTCCGACCATCGCCCAAGCATTCATCTACATCGCCATCGTGAAGGTCGATGCCCTGACGCTGGTGCTGATGATCGCGGCCTCGGTGGTGGGAGCTTGGCTCGGCGCGGGTTTCGTGGCCCGCTGGTCCCGTCGGACGGTTCAACTCGGCATGGGAGGCGCGTTGCTCGCGGCGGCGGTGCTGATGCTGATGAAACAATTCAACGTCGGCCCAGCCGGTGGTGAGGCACTCACTCTGGAAGGAACTTGGCTGGCGGTTGGACTGGCGGCCAATTTTCTTTTGGGAGCCTTGATGACTCTGGGCATCGGGTTGTACGGGCCGTGCCTGATCGTCGTGAGCCTGCTGGGAATGAGTCCGCGCGCGGCGTTCCCCATCATGATGGGCTCGTGCGCGTTTCTCATGCCGGTGGGAGGAATGCGTTTTGCTCGCGAAGGCCGCTTCGACGCGCGGGCCGCGTTGACGATGACTCTCAGCGGCTTGCCGTCAGTCTTGATCGCGGCCTATCTCGTCAAGGAGATGCCGCTGGAGTACGTCCGCTGGCTGGTGGTCGTCGCCGTGGTCTACGCCGCCGTGATGATGTTGCGCTCCGCCTGGGCCGAACGGCAATCGACTGCGAGTTCGTCGGGAGATCGCGTCGATGACTGACGGCCGAGTGATTGTCGTGGGTGGCGGAGTCATCGGAGCTGCGTGCGCCTATTTTCTGAAGCAGGCCGGCTGGGACAGCGTGATCGTGCTGGACCGTGGCCAATTCGGCAAGGCTTGTTCGCACGGCAACTGCGGTTTCGTTTCTCCGAGTCACGTCTTGCCGCTCACCGTTCCGGGCGCGATTGGCCAGACTCTCAAAGCGTTGATCTCGAAGAACTCTCCGTTCTCGATCAAGCCTCGCTTCGATCTGGCACTGTGGAGTTGGCTGTTTCAATTCGCTCGCCGCTGCAACGAGCGTGACATGCTCGCGTCCGCTCAAGGCATCCGAGCACTGCTGCAATCCTCGCGGTCACTGTACGACGAGTTGATGGCCAACGAACCGTTCGACTGCGAATGGCAACCGCGCGGGTTGCTGTTTCCGTTCCGAACTGTCGCGGGATTGGAGCATCACGACCAAACGGCCGAGTTGCTGCGAACTTCGTTCGGCACGTCGATCACTCGCTTCGTCGGCGACGAAGTACGCGACCTGGAACCGGCGCTCAAGCGTGGACTCGCTGGCGGTTGGCATTATCCCCTCGACGCACATTTGCGGCCGGACAAACTGATGTCCTCGTGGCGTCGAGTGCTGACCGGTCTGGGTGTGACGATTCGAGACGGCTGTGAAGCGAAGGGCTTCGTCCGCGACGGCGTTCGCGCCGTTCGAGTTATCACGCCGCGAGAAGAGATCGCGGCCGATGCCTTCGTTGTCGCCGCCGGCGCACTGACTCCGTGGCTGAATCGCGAGCTGGGTTGCAAGATTCCGATTCAACCCGGCAAAGGCTATTCGATCACGATGCGCCGCCCCGCGAAGTGTCCAGTCCTGCCAATGCTCTGCGAAGAAGACCGAGTCGGCATCACGCCGATGTTGTCCGGCTATCGTCTCGGCTCAACGATGGAGTTCGCGGGCTACGACGCCACTCTGAATCGTCGCCGTCTCGCGCTGCTGACCACCGGAGCCGCCCACTACTTCGACGAACCAATCGCCGAACCGATCGAAGAAGAATGGTTCGGCTGGCGGCCGATGACCCCCGACAGTGTCCCGATCATCGACCGCAGCCCAGCGATGGACAACGTGCTGATCGCCGCTGGCCACAACATGCTCGGCGTCTCGATGTCTCCCGCCACCGGCAAGCTTGTTGCCGAGATGCTCAGCGATCAGGCTCCGCATTTGGACGCCCGCCGATTTTCGCTGGCTCGATTTTCTCGTCGAAAGGATTAAATCACACATGAACCAAGACCAAACCCAACGCGCGGCCGAGTTGCTCTGGAACGCCTGGATGGATGAGCGTCGGATCGACGCGATTCCTGAAGCATTTCGTCCCGCGACCAGAGCCGACGGCTATCAGATTCAACGCCAACTGGCCGAAGTCTCCGGACAAGCCACCGTCGGATGGAAGATCGCCGCGACCAGCACGGCCGGGCAGAAACATCTGCAAGTCGATGGCCCGCTGGCCGGTCGGCTGCTGGCTAACCGAGTCCATCCCGATGGCGCTCCGATCGTTCTCGGTAACAATGGCATGCGCGTTGCCGAAGCCGAGTTCGCATTTCGACTCGGCCGCGATTTGCCGCCGAGGCCGCAGCCTTACGAACTCGCCGAGGTCATGGCCGCGATCGACACGCTGCATCCCGCCATCGAGATTCCCGACTCACGCTACCACAACTTCTGCATCGTCGGTTCCCCGCAGCTCATCGCCGACAATGCATGTGCTCATCATTTCGTGCTCGGAGCACCCACCACCGCCGATTGGCGTGCGATCGACTTGCCGTCACACGTCGTGCATTTGCTGTTGAACGGCACCCTTGCTCGCGAGGGCGTCGGAGCCAACGTGCTGGGCGATCCGCGACTCGCCATGACCTGGATCGCCAACGAACTCCGCACTCACAGCATCGGCCTCCGCGCCGGTGAAGTCATCACCACCGGCACGAGCGTGGTCCCCATCCCGATCGAACTCGGCAGCCACATCCTCGCCGACTTCGGCTGCTTCGGAACCGTGACGACAGAACTCAAGTGAATCGAATCGGAGCCGCGCGAAACGGTCCGGCATTGAGGTCAACATGCAAGTCTCGATTGCTCATTGTTTTTTTCTGGTTGTCGGCTTGTTGGCCGGCGGTCTCGTGGCTTGGCTCCTGTTGAAGAGCAAGCTGGCGTTGGCCGAAGCGAATGGTCGCGCCGCTGGCGAAGTTGAACGCACTTCGCTCGCCGAAAAACTCGAGGCGGCCTCGCAGGCCATCACGGACCTCAAGGGACGCTTGGCGGAGGCGGAGGGACTCGCTCAGAATCTTCAGAACAAACTGAATCAGGCCAGCGGAGAGTGTGCTCAGGCTGTTGATCGTGCCAAGCGGCTGGCCGACGTTGAGCAAGAGCGCGATCGTCTTCGGGATGCTCAGGACGGATTCAAGATCAAGATCGCCGAACTGAACACCGCGCTGGACAACGAGCGGACCCAGACTCCCGAGAAACTCGCGCTGCTGGCTGCGGCGCGTGAGGAGTTGAGCAACCAGTTCAAGGTGCTCGCCAGCGAAATCCTCGACGAGAAGGGCAAAAAGTTCACCGAGCTGAACCAGACCAACCTCGGCCTGCTTCTCGATCCCCTGCAAGAGAAAATCAAAAGCTTTCAGACGAAGGTGGAAGAGGTCTATGTCAACGAAGGCAAGGACCGCAGCGCGCTGACCGAACAAGTGAAGCAGCTCTTGCAACTCAACAACACGTTGAGCCAAGACGCGCAGAACCTGACGCTCGCACTCAAAGGGGACCGCAAGGCTCAGGGTAATTGGGGCGAGATCATCCTCGACGACGTGTTGGAGAAAGCCGGTTTGCAAGCCGGTCAGCACTACGAACGGCAAGGCAGCGTTAAGAGTGATGACGGACAGTCACATGTCATCCCGGACGTGGTCATCAATTTGCCTTCCGACCGCCATCTGGTGGTGGACTCTAAACTGACACTGCCGGACTACAGGGCGTTCGCCAACGCCGCGAACAACGAGGAGCGCGCAGCGGCTCTCAAGCGACATCTGAGTTCCATTCGCGCGCACATCAGGGGCTTGTCCGAGAAGAATTACCAAACGCTCTACGGTCTCAAGTCTCTGGACTTCGTGGTCATGTTCATCCCGTTGGAGCCGGCCTTCATGTTGGCCGTGACCAACGACGACGAATTGTTTCAGGAGGCATGGAACAAGAATGTGCTGCTGGTCAGCCCTAGCACGCTGCTGTTCGTCGTCCGCACGGTCGCCTATTTGTGGAGACAGGAAGACCTGAGCCGCAATGCGAAGGAAATCTCCCTGCGCGGCGCGGAACTTTACGACAAGCTCGTCGGCTTTTCCGCCGATCTGCTCAATGTCGGCGAGAAACTCAAGCAGGCTCAAACCTGCTACAATGACGCCCGCACGAAACTCAGCGAGGGCAAAGGCAACGTCATCCGCCAAGCCGAAATGCTCAAGAAGCTGGGCGTCCAACCCAGCAAGCGTCTGCCCATGACGTTGGTCGAGCCGGCACTGGAAGAACCTCTCGTGACGCTAACGAACGAATCAGCCGGTGTGGCGGGAACGAAGTCCCCGTCGGTTTCGGAATCTGGCAGCAGACAGGAATAAGCCACCGTTCGCTTGACGGTCGGTCTATCCCCCATGCGGCCATGAGTGAGACGATTTCAAAGGTCTGAAAATTGAGGGTCGTGAGTGAGTCCCGATCGACAGCGTGTTGGTTCGGGATGTCCGTCAGGGGCTGCTCGATGGCGCTCGATCCGGTTTAGATTGGGCGAGTACGACGGCAGGAACAGTCACGTGATTCTCCGTGGCACGGCCAACCCGATCACCACCGCGTTCCGCTGGTCACATGCGTTGTCGAGAACCAACGTGATCGGTCCCGTCAGTCCCTGTGCCGCGATCTTGCGCCAGAGTTCGCAGATCGTCTCGGTGTAAGCGGCCAATTTGCTGGTCGGCGGAGACTCACGCCCGGACTTCCGCAGAACTGCCAGTCCACCGCATTGCCGTCGGAATGCCATTCACCTCGGCAGCGGCCAATCAGGTCTTGGCCATCGCGTCGTCGTGGGCGGAGCGTTTCTGCCCGTCGCCGCCGCTACGGCTCTGTTGGCTAAATCAGTGACTCCCGATACCGGGCATCACCTTCTGGGAATAAACGCGGAAACCAGCGACGGCTTTGCGTGCAATGGCTCAATCATGTCGGCAACAGGTCACGAACGACATCGCGTTCCGACTTCAATTCGTTGACCGAGAGGTTGATCTTCTCGCGAGCGAACTCGTTGTGCTCTTGGCCCGGAATGATTTTCCAGGTTGTGCCGTTGCTGGTGAGCGGGAAGCCAACGATCAGGTCCGCGTCGATGCCGTAGTCCCCCTTGCTGCACACAGCGGCGGAAAAACTATCGCCAGCTTCGGTCGCACGCACGATGCTCTTCACACTGTCGAGCGCGGCGTTCGCGGCCGATGCAGCGGACGAGGCTCCGCGAGCTTTGATGACGGCGGCTCCGCGCTTTTGCACGGTGTCGATGAATGTCGTCTTCAGCCAAGCCTCGTCTTTGATGACCGACGTCACCGACTGGCCGTTGATGCGGGCGTGATAGAAGTCCGGGAACTGCGTGGCCGAGTGGTTGCCCCAGATGTTGCAACCTTTGACCGAGCCGACCGCCACGCCCGCCTTCTGAGCCAACTGGCTCTGAGCGCGGTTTTGGTCGAGCATTGTCATCGCGTACCAACGGTCGCGCGGAACTTTCGGAGCGTTCATCATCGCAATCAAACAGTTCGTGTTGCACGGATTGCCGACGACGAGCACTCGCACGTCTTTCGCCGCCGCGTTCTGAATCGCTTGGCCGGTCTTCGTGAAGATCGGGCCGTTAATGCGGATCAAGTCCGAGCGTTCCATGCCATCTTTGCGTGGCACGCTGCCGACGCAGATCACGAAGTTGCAGTCGCGGAAGCCATCCTCCAGATGATCGCTGTCCGCTTTGACGACTCCGGCCAGCGTTGGGAATGCACAGTCATCCAATTCCATCTCGACGCCGTTCAGAGCGGCCAGCACCGGCGGGACTTCGACCAGATGCAGAATCACCGGCTGGTTCGGCCCAAAGACCTCACCCGACGCGATGCGAAAAATCATGGCGTAACCAATTTGGCCAGCGGCACCCGTCACAGCGACACGAATCGGAGCAGTCATTTCGAAAAATCTCCTCGGCAAGTTGTGGCCGGAAATCGGCCGTTCAAAGTTTCAATGGGTTTGTTGGAGGGGACACTAATCGCCGCTAATCTTCACTAATCAACCAAGGCGAGCGATGGTCTGAAGACGCTCTGGATTAGTATCAATGAGAGCTGATTAGTGTTCCAAACTGTCTTCGCGCGAACTTCTAGCGAGTGGCAGAAAGGCCAGCAACCATGTCCGCAAGCACCTCTCATCGAGGCCAGCCGCTGTTGGCGTTCTCGACCTTGGGCTGTCCCGATTGGAGCTTTGACGAGATTGTCGCGCGCGGAACCGAGTACGGGTATGACGGCGTCGAGATTCGGTTGATCGAGCGTGAAACCGATCTGCTCAAGCGTCCGGAATTTCGCGCACCGGAGTTGGCGGCCCGCAAGCGACAGCTCGCTGATGCCGGTTTTCGAGTCTGTGGTTTGTCCTCGTCGGTTCGCTTTGAGGAGACCGACCGATCCGTTCGCGACGCACAACTCGCGGCGGGACGGGCATATTGCGATCTCGCTCGCGAGCTGGGAGCGAGTTTCGTCCGCGTCTTCGGCGACAAGATTCGTCCGAGCGAAGAGGAGGCTACGCAGTTGGATTGGATCGCCCGCGGCCTGCAAGCTCTGGGCGAGTACGCGAGCACGGTCGGCATCGACATCCTGATCGAGACTCACGGCGACTTCTGTCGCAGCGAGAAAATGGCCGCGCTGATGAATCGCGTCACCTGCCCGGCGGTCGGAGTTCTGTGGGATACCCACCATCCCTGGCGCTTTCATGGCGAGTCCATCGTCGACACTTGGGCCGCGTTGAAGAAATGGACTCGTCACACACATTGGAAGGATTCGGTCACTCGTCCCGCATCGTCGGAGGAACCGGTCTCGGCCGAAGTCGCGGCTGCCGCGCAGCTCGCGCACGCCACCAACACTGGCCATCAACACGCGGACTACGCGCTCTTCGGCGGCGGTGAGTTTCCCGCTCGCGAATGCCTGACGCGGCTGCTGGCCGACGGCTACTCCGGCTGGTTCAGCCTCGAATGGGAGAAGATGTGGCATCCGCAGATTGAGGTACCGGAGATCGCCGTGCGGTTGTTCGCGCAGAAATTCCGCGAGTTATGGAATCACCTGTAGCCACGTTCGCCAGAACGTGGGCCAACCATTACCTGTTGCGGCCGACGGCCGCGTGAGGAGTCACCATGAGAAAGTTGTTATTGGCCTTTTTGATCGTTTCGATTTCCGCGTCGCTGTCGGCCGCGCCGCCGGTGCCGGAGTCGGTCGTCTGGGAAGAAGCGATCGAATACTCGAATCCTGGCGACGAACATTTGCAACTCAACTTGGCTCGGCCGAAGACCGGGGACGGGCCGTTCCCAACCGTGCTGTGCATTCACGGCGGAGGTTTCCGAGCAGGCAAGCGCGAGTCGTACGACACGCTCTGTCTCAAGCTGGCCGAGCGAGGCTATGTCGCTGTGACGATGACGTATCGGCTCGCTCCGAAGCACAAGTTTCCAGCAGCGGTTCACGACACAAAGTCCGCAGTCCGTTGGCTGCGTGCGAACGCCGCGAAATACAAAATCAATCCGGACAAACTCGGCGTGACTGGCGGTTCAGCGGGCGGACATCTCGCGCAGTTCTTGGCCGTCACGGCGAACGTGCCGCAGTTCGAAGGGACCGGCGGCAACGCCAATCAATCGAGCGGTGTGACTTGCGTCGTCAACGTCTATGGGCCGAGCGACTTCACAAAGTCCTACGGCAAGAGCGTGGATGCTCACGAAGTCTTGCCGCTGTGGTTCGGCGGTGATTTGAGCACTCACAAAGCCCTGCATATTCAAGCCAGCCCGCTGTATTGGGTCACGCCCAACGCCGCCCCGACGCTCTGCATTCACGGCACCGAGGACAAGTATGTCGCTCACGAACAAGCCGTGTGGCTGATCGACAAGCTCAAGGCCGCGAGCGTCGAAGCCGAACTGCTCACGCTCGAAGGAGCCGGCCACGGCTTCAAGGGTGCCGACGCCGAAAAGGCCGAGGCGGCGTTGTTTGAGTACTTCGGCAAACATTTAAAACGGTCGCTGTAGGATGGGCACTCTTGCCCGTCCCTTTCGGATTGAGGACGGGCAAGAGTGCCCATCCTACAAATCACTTCATCGGCTTTCCTTCGATCGCCTTGCCGTTCGTCGTCAGCACTTGGATCTCGTGAGCGTTGTGCTTCCCGGTGTAGGTCCAAACCAGTTTCTTGTCGCGAGTCACCTCGAACACTTTGATCGTGCCGCGTGAACCGTAGCTGGCGATGACGGTGTTCCCATTCGGAAGCCGCTGGCCGCCGCAGGGATCGGCAAACGGCTTCTCGTTGGAGAAGTCGTCGTTGCCGACTTTCCAGATGACCTTGCCGGTGGCATCCATCTCGACCGTCTTATTACCGTTCGTGAGATTCACGAGTGTGTTGCCGTTTGACAACCGGATCGCGGTGAACGGCCAGTTTCTGGCTTCGCGTCCGCCGAGAAAATCCATGTCGGTCGGGAACTCTTTGAGCACATCACCGGTTGGCGAATACTCCTTCACCTTGAACGCCAGCAGGTGTGGCACGAGATAGTTGCCGCTCGGCAACTTGCGAGCCATCCGCGTTTGCATGTGCGCGTTGTCGGTCTCAGGCTTGAGCGGGAATTCGAGAACGATCTTTCCGTCGGCATCGACTTCGAGCAGCCGCGGTTTCGGTCCCAACTCGGTGATCAGCGTGCGGCCGTTGTCGAGCCGCTCGACGGTGCCGATCTCTTTCGCTTCGGCTGAGCGAGCGAAGCGAAACACGACCTGCTTGTCGCGAGTGAATTCTTTGACCTCGTCGCTCCAAGCGATGAGCACATTCCCGTTCGGCAGCACGAAGCCATCACGAGCCGCTGCCTTGCCGGAATCCCAGGCCTCGCGGCCGTCTTCATCAATAATCCCCGTGAATGACGGACCGGCAATGAAGAACGAATGCCGGATTTCCTCGGCGGAGTTTGTTCGGCTGATGAACGCAAGAGACAAAAACACCAAGACAAAACGCAAGAACTTGATGGGCATGGTGGTCACTTCCGTTGAGGTCGAAGAATGACGAAGGACGCCGGAAGCGCAGTTCAACCGAATCACCGCATTGCCGATGAACATCTCGAAAACGTCACACCAATTCGCGAATTGGCTGCACTCCGTCGATGACGTACTGCGGACGGCCGGCGAGGTCGTTGATCGTCGTGGTGTTCACGTCGATGCCCAGCGAGTGATACAGCGTCGCGAAGACTTCTTGGAACGTGACCGGGCGATCCTTGGCGTGTTCGGCATTGCGGTTGGTCGAGCCGATGACTTGGCCGGTGCGGAGTCCGCCGCCAGCGAGTATCGCGCAGGCAACTTCGGGCCAGTGGTCGCGGCCGCCGACCGGGTTGATCTTCGGAGTTCGGCCGAATTCGCCCCAGACGAGCACCGTCGTCGTGTCGAGCAGGTCGCGGCGTTCGAGGTCTTCGATGAGTGCCGAGAGTCCGATGTCGAGCATCGGGAAGTGTTCGCGAGCGTTCGAGAAATTCGTACCGTGAGGCATGCCGTGCCAGTCCCAGCGGCCGTAGGCCAGCGTGACGACGCGGACGCCGGCTTCGATCAAGCGGCGGGCCAGCAGGAAGTAATCGTTGTTCAGCGGGCCGGCGTCGCCGTAGCCGGCGGGCTTGTCGCTGCCTCGGCCGTAGCGGTCGCGGAGCTTCGGGTCTTCGCGTTCCAGATCAATGGCTTCGGCGAGTTTGCTGGAGGTCAGGATGCCGAACGCCTGCTCGGTGAACTTGTCCATGCCTCTGAGCATCCCGCTGGCATCGACGTCGCGGCGGAGCGTGTCGAAGTTCTTCAGCAGCGACTTGCGAGTCCCGAAGCGATCGGAATCGACGCCGTTGAGCACCATGTCTTTCTTGCCTTCAGCGTTGGGCAGAAAGGGAGCGTGACTCGGCCCGAGGAACCCCGGTTGACCGGGATCGGCCCACGTCGAGGTGAGCATCTTCGGCGCGAGTCCCACGAAGGGCGGCACCGCCGGATCGACAGCTCCTTGCAGTTTCGAGACCTGCGATCCCATCGACGGCCAGCCGCCGGCGATTTGATTCGCGAAGCGGCGTCCCGTCTGACATTGAAACGCCGCGTGACGTCCATCCGACCCGACCAGCGAGCGGATGATCGCCAGCTTGTCGGTCATCGCCGCGAGCTTCGGGAGCAGTTCGCAAATTTGGATGCCGGGAACGTTGGTCGCGACCGGCAGGAACTCGCCGCGAATCTCTGACGGGGCATCCGGCTTGAGGTCGACCAAGTCCTGATGTGGGGGGCCGCCGGACAGAAAAATGTTGATGACCGCCTTGTGCCGAGTCGCTGGCGGACCGTTCGAGGCAGCGGCTTGTTCGGCTCGCAGGAGTTGCGGCAGCGAGAGTGTCGCGCCTCCCAGGGCGAGTCCGCCGATTTGCAGAAAGCTCCGCCGATCCACGCGGTCGCAAAAACCGTTTTGATGAGGTCCAACGATCGTCAGCATCACCACGCCTCCGTCGCGTCCAAAAGAGCCGCTCGCCTTGATTGGGGCGGGGCACAGTCTATCACGTTCTTCCACGAATGTAAGATGTCTGATCGGCGATCGCGTGCCTCACAGATTTGCCCGTTTGCAAAGGTCACGAGACGGCGGGCCGCTTCCTCCTGGAGTCGCCCAGGACAAATGCCGGCTGGTGCTTGGGAACGGGATCGCAAGAACTCCCCGAAGTCACGTTAGCACGACGCGTCAGCGAGTGGTTCCGGCAAATGACCACCCGCTGGCGCGTCGTGCGAGTGGTCGCTTGCACCGAGACGTCATTCCGCTCCAGTTCTTTAGCGGACGACGATGGTGCTGGCGGCGCTTTCCGGGCCGCTGCCTTGGGAGTTTTTGCCGACGACTTTGAACTCGTAAGAGCCGGCGGCCAATCCGGTCGCGTCGTAGGTGGTCTCGGCGATGTCGGCGGCGACGAGAATGAAGTCGGGGTCTCCCGGCACTTTTTGGAACACGTCGAAGGATGTGGCGTGGTTCGCAGCGAATTCGAGATGCACGGTTCCCGCGGTGGGCGATGTGGCGACCGTGATGACCGCTTGACCGGGTGTTGGTTGCGAAGGTTCGGTCGGGATCGCGTCGATGACTTCGCGTTCCGGCGTGCCGGGCAAGAACTGAGCGCGGCCGATGATCAGGGCTGTCGTCACGAAGTCCTCCAGCAGCTCGGTTTTCTCATGCAAGTCCCCTTGGGCGAGCTGATGTTCCTGATCGATGGCGGCCATGCCGTTCTGTTTCGTCTTGGCAGAGGTGATGAGTGCCACGAAGGCGACCAGCCCCATCGTGTCCCAGGCCTTGAAGGGCGTCGCCGAGCCGGGCGGGTTGGGGAGTTGCGTCCAGAGTGCTTGGATCGCTTCTCCGCGCGTCAAGGTTTCGCGAGCGGTGCGGTCGGAAACGGGCAGCCGGTTGATGGCCTGCAAGGTGCCGGCATCGCTGCGATAGGTGGCCTTCATAATCGGATAGACCTGCGTGCAGGCCACATGCAGCGCATCGACCGACTCCTGCAATTCCCCGCGCGCCAAGTCCAGCGTCATGGTCCGATTGAGGAACGTCGTCTGAGACGTGACGACCGCATCGATCAACATCTGAGCGTTCGCCGGAGTTTTCCCATCCGGTCGAAACGTCGGCAGCTGATCCATCGCAGATTTGACGGATTGTCCTTGGAGAATCGTGAAGTCCACACCCTTAAACATGGCAGTCGCTCCTGAAAAGTGGTGAGATCGCAGGCGGGCCGCCCCCGGCCGTCCCGCAGGGTTTGAGATTTTTGTTCTCCGCCATCCCCGGTGAAACATCACTCAGACGAATGGATCTCACGCAGAGGCGCAGAGCTCGCAGAGGCAAATGGGTCGTGAAGTTTTTGCAACTCTGCGAGCCTTGCGCCTCTGCGTGAGACATCCCTTCGATCAACACGCAGGGCAGAGAACCAAGATTTGAAATCTGAGAGATGAGATTTCAAATGGACGGCCGAGGGCAGCCATCCTACGACGCTCGCCTCAGAAGAAATCTCCTCTGCATGAGTAGAAATGGCGATTACATCACGAGGAAAGACACATGAATGAGGAGCAACAGCCCCTGAATGAGGAGAAGAGGCACCTGAATGAGAAGGAGAGGCACCTGAATGAGAAGGAGAGGCACCTGAATGAGAAGGAGAGGCACCTGAATGAGAAAGAATGGCACCTGAATGACGAGGAGAGGCACCTGAATGACGAGGAGAGGCACCTGAATGACGAGGAGAGGCATCTGAATGAGAAAGAATGGCACCTGAATGACGAGAAACGGCCTCTGCTGCGCTAGGAATTGGCTCTGACGCGCGAGGAATTGGCAGTGAATGGCCAGGAATGACGGATGAATGACTCGGAAAGCCCTCTGCCGCGCCTGGAATCGCCTCTGAATGACCGCCGGCTGCGATTCCTACCCAATCAGAAGCGATTTCTTCCCAATCAGCAAGGAAATTCCGACCGTCAGAGACCATTTCTGGACAATCAAAGACTCTTCCTCGCCCTGCATGCCTCATTTCCAGCCAAGCAAGGCCCGTTTCAGGAGAATCAGAGACTCTTCCTCGCCCTGCGTGCTTCATTTCCAGCCAAGCAAGGCCCGTTTCAGGAGAATCACGAGCCATCACTCGTTCGGAGTTGGCCAACTTCCGGCAATCAGGGATTCCAGCCTCTCCCTCACGCACCGGTCGGGGCAGAGACCAGCACGACGCGCCAGCGAGTGGTGCTTCCCGACAAACCACTCGCTGGCGCGTCGTGCGAGTTCGCCGTGACCACCCCCCCCACTTGGAAACATTGGCCCGCCCTGGCTGGCTCACGGACGCGGCGTCGCGTCCCAGACCTTCACCGTCTTGTCATGGCCTGCCGACGCCAGCCGTTTCCCGTCCGCGCTAAACGCCACGCTCATGACGAAGCCGGTGTGCCCTTTCAACGTGAGCGTCTCCTGACCAGTCGTGACGTCCCACACCTTCACCGTCCGATCCCAGCTTGCCGACGCCAGCCGTTTCCCATCCGCGCTAAATGCCACGCTCCAGACCGCGCCGGTGTGCCCTGTCAACGTGAGCGTCTCTTGACCACTCGTGGCGTCCCACACCTTCACCGTCCGATCGTAGCTTGCCGACGCCAGTCGCTTCCTGTCCGCACTCAACACCACGCTCAGGACATATCCGGTGTGCCCTTTCAACGTGAGCGTCTCTTGACCACTCGTGGCGTCCCACACCTTCACCGTCCGATCCCAGCTTGCCGACGCCAGCCGTTTCCCATCCGCGCTAAACGCCACGCTCTCGACCCAGTTAGTGTGGCCTTTCAACGTGAGCATCTCCTGACCGCTCGTGGCGTCCCACACCTTCACCGTCTGGTCGTCGCTTGCCGACGCCAGCCGTTTCCCATCCGCGCCAAACGCCACGCTTCTGACCCGGCCGGTGTGCCCTTTCATCGTGAGCATCTCCTGACCGCTCGTGGCGTCCCACACCTTCACCGTCTGGTCGTCGCTTGCCGACGCCAGCCGTTTCCCGTCCGGGCTAAACGCTATGCTCGTGACCGGTTCGGTGTGCCCTTTCAACGTGAGCGTCTCCTGACCGCTCGCGGCGTCCCACACCTTCACCGTCTGATCGACGCTGGCCGACGCTAGCCGTTTCCCGTCCGCGCTGAACGCTATGCTCATGACCTCGCGGGTGTGCCCTTTGAACGTGAGCGTCTCTTGACCGCTCGTCGCGTCCCACACCTTCACCGTCCCATCGAAGCTGGCCGACGCCAGCCGTTTCCCGTCCCGGCTGAACGCCACACTCGTGACCCAGTTGGTGTGTCCTTTCAACGTGAGCGTCTCCTGACCGCTCGTCGCATCCCACACCTTTACCGTCTGATCCCAACTTGCCGACGCCAGCCGTTTCCCGTCCGGGCTAAACGCCACGCTCTTGACCTCGCTGGTGTGTCCTTTCAACGTGAGCGTCTCCTGACCGCTCGTGGCGTCCCACACCTTTACCGTCTGATCGTGGCTGGCCGACGCCAGCCGTTTCCCGTCCGGGCTAAACGCCACACTCGTGACCGCCTGGGTGTGCCCTTTCAACGTGAGCGTCTCCTGCCCGCTCATTGCGTCCCACACCTTCACCGTCTGATCGCCGCTGGCCGACGCCAGCCGTTTCCCATCCACACTAAATGCCACGCTCTGGACATCTCTGGTGTGCCCTTTCAACGTGAGCATCTCCTGACCGCTCGTCGCGTCCCACACCTTCACCGTCTGGTCGTCGCTGGCCGACGCCAGCCGTTTCCCGTCCGTGCTAAACGTCACGCTCGTGACCCTCGCGGCATGCCCTTTGAACGTGAGCGTCTCCTGACCGCTCGTTGCGTCCCACACCTTCATCGTCCCATCCTCGCCGGCCGACACCAGCCGTTTGCCATCCGCGCTAAACGCCACGCTCTGGACCTCGCTAGTGTGCCCTTTCAACGTGAGCAAGTCGCTGTGACACAATCGGTCCCAGTAATGCCACTCGAAGCTGCGGGGATCATCCGGATCAGCAGGCTGTCCCGCGACCGGCCGGTACAGGTCGAGCAGTCGGACGGTTTCACCGACCCGCGCATCTTCCCAAGCCGCTTGGGCCAGATTCATGTGGGAGACATACAGATGCTGTTGAGCCAGCTTCGTCTGCCGGAGCGCGGCAGCCGCGTTGAGGTCGGCCTGCTCACGCGCGGAGCGTTCCTGCTCGGCTAGCTTGGCGTTCTCGGCCGCATGTTTGGCGGCGAGTTGTGTCGCTTCGCGCTCCTTCGTGTTGGCCTGCTCCAGTTGCGTATTCTTGGTCGCCAGCGAGCGGTTCGATTGGTCGATCAGCGAGGCGATCGCCGCGAGGCTCACCAGCGAAATCAGCAGCGTCGCGGCGGTGCTGACCACCAGCGTCGGATGCCGCTTCAGCCAGCGCCGCGCTCGCACCAGTACCGGCTCAGGCCAGGCGCTGACCGGGTCGCCCGCCAGCCAACGCTCCAAGTCCTCGGCCAACGCTTGAGCCGTCGCATAGCGGGACTGCGGATCGCGCGACATCGCCTTCAGGCAAACCGCTTCCAACGGGGCGGGAACCAGCGGTAGCACGGAGCGCGGCGCGGGAAACGCACCCTGCTCAACACGCCGCAACACTTCGGGAATCGTCAGCCGTTCGCTCTCGCCACCCGGCATCGCACCGATCGGAGGCTGGCCCGTCAGCAGCTCGTACAGGGTGGCTCCCAGGCTGTACACGTCGGCCGGCGGGCCGAGCAGATCCAACCGCCCGGCCGCTTGTTCGGGACTCATGAACTTCGGCGTGCCGATCGCGCTGCCCATCTGCGTCGAGGCGACGTCCTTGCTGCCGGTGGTCGAGAGCATTGGTTCGTGGTCGATTGTCTCCGCCGAAACGCTCGCGGCCGGATCGAACGATTGTCCCTTGGCCTTCGCCAATCCCCAATCCACCACCAACGTCTCGCCGTACTTGCCGAGCATGATGTTGCCCGGCTTCAAGTCTCGGTGCAGCACGCCCCGACTGTGGGCATACGCAATGGCGTTGCAGACGTCGATCAACCGCTGAATCAAATTGCGGAACGTGCGACCGCGCTCGCCGTCAACGTAGCCGTCATCGCTCCGCGTGACGAGCCGATGCGGGGGCGACGCCGTTGTCTTGTGCGACGCGTTGTCGGCGGATGGGGCGTGTGAAGCGTTCGGCTCGTCACGCGGAGCGTGAC
>CAMDDX010000100.1 GCA_945893075.1 Planctomyces sp. SH-PL62
AATCCCATGAAGGTGCCGCCGCTTTGCACGGTCGCGGTCAGCGCGAGCGCCCACGCTCCCAGGCCGCGATTGCCCAGGAAGAACCCGGTCATGAACGAGCCTTCGCGCGTCTTGCGATTGGCCAACGCGCCGATCCACAAGCTCGCGAAGATGAACACCACGAGCGCGATCAACGCGCCGTAGCCAACATTCGGCATCGTGGCCGCATCGCCCGCGGCCAACAGAGCAGAGGGGAGATTGATCATGGCTTAACCCCCCAATCCGAGTTCATCAGCTTCTTCCGGCAACTCTTCGCCCAGGTCGGCATCGTGGACGAACAGCACGCCGAAGATCCACGAGATGACGACGCAGACCACCCACGGCACGGCGACGCCCCAGAACGTCCACTCCGGGAAACCCCAGATCAACTTCAACTCTTCGACCGGGCGGTGGTAGCCCAACCGATAGCTGGTGGTGACGGACCAAATCCCCGCCGTCAGCCAAATGCCGACCACGATCAACGCTTCGCGCCGACCGGTGCGGACTACGGGATCAGTGTTATCTCTCATGAAACCTCGCCGCCAACTCAGTGCTGTAGCCACGTTCGCCAGAACGTGGGTTGATTCTCGCAACACCCACGTTCTGGCGAACGTGGCTACGAGAGGGGGGCATGGTATCGCGATCCGCCGAGCAATCCACTCGGCGGGGCCATGCAGCATTTGTCCGGGGTCAGGCACCGCAAAATTCAAAATTGGCGGAACCAAGCGTTGGAAGTACTCAGGACGGAGCTCCGCCAATTTTGAATTTTGCGGTGCCTGACCCCTGCCTGTGGAATTGTTGTTATGCACCCGTCACGCGCAGCGTTTGATCTCATTCAAGCCGGGCGGCAATTCGGCTTCGGATTCGTAGCGGTGATAAAGCGTGCGATGCGGGAACGGCAGCTCGATGCCGAGTTCATCGAAGCGATTCTTAATTCGCCGCAGCATCTCACGCTTCACGGCGAGCTGCTGATTTGGCTTCGTCTTGAACGAGAACTTGAGCGTGACCGCGGAGTCCCCCAAAGCTTCGACGAAGGGGGGCAGCGCGTCTTCAATGATCATCAGACCGAGGGTTTTGTCGGCGCGAAGCTCTCGCGAAAGCTCGGTGAGCACGCCCATCACGCGATCGACGTTCTCTTTGTAGGCCACACCAACTTCGATGATCGCTCGCGACCAGCCGTGGGTTTCATTGCTGACGCTGGTGATCGTCCCGTTCGGGATGAAATGCACGACGCCGCTGCTGTCGCGCAGCACTGTCATGCGCAGCGTGATGCGTTCGACTTGGCCGGTCATCTCGCCGATGCGAATGGTGTCGTTGAGCATGTACTGGTTCTCCAGCAGCATGACGAAACCAGAGAAGTAGTCCTTGATCAAATTCTGTGCTCCGAACGCGACGGCCAAGCCAAGGGCTGCCACGCCACCCACCAGGACGGTGATGTTGGCTCCGCACTCTTCCAGAATCATTAAGGTGCCGACGATAAAAATGGCGACGGTGCAGGCGTTCTGAAACACGCCGACCAGCGTGCGGGCTCGGTTCTCGCGTTCGATGGGTGACCCGCGGCCCGTTCCCCCCGCGACCAAATTGATCGTGCGGCTGGAGAAGAAGTGCGAGAGATAATTCATCACAAACATGCCCAGCACCAGCAGCAGCACTCGCGGGCCATGATCGAGCAGCCACTGCGAGACGTTGCGGAGCGTGAATGGGTTTCGGAGTTCGTCCACCGTTTCCTTGGCCGCCGCCGCCGCCAGTCGCGACTGCGCCGCATCCTGCAAGACGAGAATCTGTTCCGATTGCAGTGAGGCCAACTCGGACCGCCGATCGTTGAGCCGATCGGTCGCTTCGGTCACATCCGCTTGAGCCGCCGCAAATCGCTGCCGAGCATCGGCCGCCCCTGTTCTCAGTTCTTGAAGTTCCGCCGCGACGGCTCCCTCTTTCTCACGCTTGACCAATTCCGTTTCGAGTTCCTTCCGCGTCGCTTGAGCCAACTCCGACTTCTTGCGAGCCAACGTGAGCATCTTCTGCTGCTGCACGATCAGCTTCTGCAAATCGGCGATGCGTGCCGCGATGGATCGGGTCTCTGCCTGAGCCTCGTCGGCTTCCTCGTCTTTCTTCCGAGCTTCTTCCTCGGCCTGCATCAATTCCGGGTCATCGTCATCCGGCTTCTCATGCGACGCGGCATCGTCGTGTTTGTCTTTCGTGTCGCTCGGCTTCTCAGCATCGGGTTCCGAGTTTTTCGAGTCTGCCGACTTCTTGCCGCGACCGAGTTCTTTGTCGGAGGATTTGGATTCCTCCTCCGGTTTCGGTTTAGCACCGGTCAATTCGTCCAAGACTTCCTGATCGAGCTGCGTCTTGCGCCGCAGCGTGGAGACTTCCTCACGCAATGTCTTGCGTTCCTCGAGCGCCAGTTCAAAGAGTTCTTTCGCACGCTTGCGTTGCTTCTCGACGGACGCGATTTCCTTTTCCAAAGCCGTCGCCTCGGCCGATTTGCCATCGGCTTTGAGCTTCTCCAGCGACTCACGCTTTTGTTCGAGCTCGCGATCGAATCCCTGAAATTCTTTTTCCGCCTTGGCGTATTCGCTGGCGGGATCGTTGAGCTCGGATTCCAACTCCTTCAGCCGGGCATGCTCGTCTTCGAGCGTCTGCCGCAGATCGGCAATACGCTCGGCATCGGAAGTTTCCACTTTCGGAGCGGCGACCTTCGGCTCTTCCGCTTGAGCGGTCGCGATCACAAGAACAACGAAGCAGAGAGAGAACAGTTTCGACAAGCCCATGAAGTCGTCCTTCCGTGGATGACCGGCGTCCGTGATTCGGCAAAGGGGCGGGACTATGCCAAACTCCTCCGAACGCGGCAATCTCAGCCATGAGCCGCTTGACCGTAGGATGGCCGCCCTCGGCCGTCTGTCTTTGAGGGATGCAGGACGGCCGAGGGGGGCCATCCTACAATTCCTGCAAGAGTCAACCTGAGTCCCAATCCTTCAGGATCATGCCATGCGACAGCCTCTTTCGCTCGGTGTCAGTCTGGTCCTTGCTTTGTGGTTCTCACCGCCTGTACGAGCGGATGAACTGCCGAAGCTCACAACGCTGAGCGATGCGTCGATCCGCTACCGCGTGCCGGAGAAGCCGTACCAAGTCCTCAAGCGAGCCGGCATCACCGCCGTCGTCGTCGATAATCGCGAGGTCAACGATGACGTGTTGCCGGGACACAAATCCGGTTATAGCGGCGTCGCATCGCTGACTTCCGAAAAGCGACGTGAGAATCATTTCGTCCCCGCCGTCTCCGGCCTGAACTTCGAGCACATCCACGACGGCACCGTCCAAGATCGCAAGATCCTGTTCGAGCCGCGCAACGTGCCGATGGAGTTACGAGTCATCGACGAGTTCACCGCCGAGCTGTATCAAGCCCCAACGCCGTTCTGGGGACTCGAAAGTTGTCACCGCTACCGGTTGCTCCCTGACGGCGCGATCGAGATGACCTTCGAGTGCATCCCGCGCCGTGCCACTTACAAGAACGGCTACATCGGATTGTTCTGGGCCAGCTACATCAATCAGCCGGAATCCTTAGACATCCACTTCAAAGGCTTCGACGACGGCCAGCCGACCGCCGCGCGTTGGATTCGCGGCATCACACCGGCTCACGGAACGCTGCCAACGCATCTCGCGCCCGACGACAGCCGAGACTTTGCTCACGATCCCGACTTCCCGCTGACGCTCGTCTTCAATCGCTCGAAACATCGCTTCGCCGAGCCGTGGTACTTCGGCGTCAGTCACGGCCAAGCCTACGCGCAGATGTTTCGTCCGCAGGATCGCGTGCGGCTGACGCAATCCCCCAGCGGAGGCGGACAAGGCAATCCCGCCTGGGACTTTCAGTTCTTCATCGACACGCACGAATTGAATCACCGCTTCCAATTCGTGATGCGAGCGATGCTCTTGCCATTCGAGTCGCCCGAACAAGTCGAACGGGCCACTCGCTCAAATCGCGAATCGCTCTTCTCCGGCCGAAAGCTGTAGGCCGATGGCTGATGGCTGTTATCACACTTTTCAGAATCAAGAGGTTGCTTCATGGGACATCGCGAACCATCACATCCCGACGAACTTTCCCGGCGTGAGCTATTCCAACAACTCAGCCTCGCTGCCTGGACGGCCGGAGCCACAACGCTCACATGGCCGGTCATTGGCTTGGCCCAAGACGCAAAGCCGGCGAGCAGTCCCGCGTCGCCGCCGCTGAATCGTTTCTCACGAGTCGTCCAAGACTGGTTCGTCGATCAAGTGCGGAGCATCGAAGAACGAATCCTCGCCGAGCAAGCCGCGCTCAAAACGAAAGCCGATGCGGAAGCCTACGTCCGCAAGGTTCAAGAAAAGATCCGTCGCTGCTTCGGACCGGAACCGGAGCGTACGCCGCTCAACGCGCGCGTGACGAAGGTCGTCGAACGCGAGCAGTACCGCATCGAGAATGTGATCTTCGAGAGCCGGCCGGGTTTTCTTGTCACGGCGAACGCCTATGTCCCGAAGAACCGCAAAGGCCCGTTCCCCGGAGTCATCGGCTCGTGCGGTCATTCGGCGAACGGCAAGGCGGGCGATGCGTATCAGCCGTTCGCGCAGACGCTGGCGAAGCTCGGCTACGTCTCATTGATCTTCGATCCGATCGGTCAGGGCGAACGATTGCAGTACGTCGATGAGCAACTCAAACCGAAGCGTGGGATCGGCGTGGCCGAACATCTACACGCCGGCAATCAGCAGTTCCTGGTCGGCGAGTTCTTTGGCGCGTGGCGAGCGTGGGACGGCATCCGAGCACTCGACTATCTGCTGTCTCGCGACGACGTCGATCCGAAGCATGTCGGTATCACAGGCAACTCCGGCGGCGGCACGATGACGACGTGGCTGTGCGGCCTCGAACGCCGCTGGACGATGGGCGCGCCCGGCTGCTTCGTCACGACGTTCCGCCGCAACCTCGAAAATGAGCTGCCGGCCGACACCGAACAATGCCCGCCGCGAGTGCTCGCCGAAGGACTCGATCACAGCGACTTCCTCGCCGCGATGGCCCCGAAGCCGGTCATCATCTTGGCGAAGGAGCGTGACTACTTCGACGTGCGTGGCGCGACCGAGGCGTACTTGCGGCTCAAGCGGATTTACTCACTGCTCGGTGCGCCCGACAACGTGCAGTTGCAGGTTGGCCCGACTGAGCACGGCTACTCAGTCGAAAACCGCGAAGCGATGTACCGCTTCTTCAACCGCGCGGTCGGTCTGCCCACGATTGAATTGGAACCGGAGCCCGTCATCGAGAAAGACGAAACGCTCGCGTGTACGCCGCACGGACAAGTCGCCGAGTTGAAGTCGCGCACGGTGTTCTCCTTCACCAGCGAGAAGTCGCGTGAACTGACTGCGAAGCGCAAGCCGCTCGCCGGCGACGACCTCAAGATCGCGTTGTGCGAAGTGCTCAAGCTCCCCGTAGGGTGGGTCGAGTCATCGAGACCCACCACGACCAGCGCGAATGCTGGTGGGTCTCGTACCTCGACCCACCCTACGAACTCTTTCGACACCCCACCGGAATACCGCATCCTGCGAGCGATCAAACGGAACTACCCGAAGCCGCACGCCACGCACTACGCGATCGAGACCGAGCCGAACATGCTCGCCGTCGTCACGATGCTGAGCGACAAGCCGCATTACTCGCGCCCGCCGCAGAACGTCGGCCGAGCCGTGTTGTACGTCGCTCATCATTCGGCCGATGCGGAACTGACCGACGAACCGCTGATCCGCGAATTGCTCGCTGCCGAACCGGGAGCCGCGTTCTATGCCCTCGACGTGCGCGGCATCGGCGAGTCGCGGCCTGACACTTGCGGTTCCGACCAATTCGCTCGCCCGTATGGCAGCGACTTTTTCTACTCGGCGCACTCGATCATGCTCGACCGCCCGTACGTCGGCCAGAAGACGTTCGACGTGCTGCGAGTTCTCGACTGGCTGTCGTCGTTCGGCCAACGCGAAGTCCACCTCGCCGCCAAAGGCTGGGGCACGCTGCCCGCCCTCTTCGCCGCCGTGCTCGCGAAAACCGTCACGCAAGTCACGCTCAAAGAGTCGCTCGATTCCTATGCCAGCATCGCGGAAGACGAAGACTACAAGTGGCCGCTGTCGTCGTTTGTGCCCGGTGTGCTGTCGCGATTCGATCTGCCGGACTGCTATCGTGAGTTGACGCCGATCAAGAAACTGCGGCGAACTTAACGCTTGGCGGTTCTGATGATTCACAAATACAACTCGTTTTTCGGGGGATGACTCATGTTGAAGTACCTGATTGTGAGCGTGCTAGGTGTTAGTTGGCTCGCTCTGACTGCCACGACCAGAGCCGATACGACGCTGCAATGCAAGTTCCACAAAGGCGATGTCCACAGGCAGCAGATGACTTTCAAGCGGTTGTTCGATCGGGGAACGCCAAATTCGCAAACCGATGCCAGTGAGAATCTGGAAATGGAGTTAGTTTGTGACGACGTGCTGCCATCCGGAGTGGCGACGCTTCGTCAACGTTTGCGGCGCGTTCGTATTTCCTTTAATGAGCCCGATGAGAAGCTGAAGTATGACACCAACGAAGTCGCACCCAACGACCCCACTCGGCAACAGATCGACCAGGTCATCCGTCCGATGATCGGCGCAGACTGGTTGATGCAGTGTGATTCGCGCGGCAGGGTTTCCCGTGTGGTCTTCCCCGATCTGGCTTTGAAAGCTTTGAAAGCTTCGCCCAACGCATTCGGTGGGAAGTTGTTTTCGGAAGCGGGCCTGAAATGGATCGCTGAGGAAACGAGAATCTCGCTCCCGGAAAAGCCGGTCAATCCGGGTGACAAATGGACGACGTCGAATGAACTCAAATCCGCATTCGGCACGACGACATATCAGCAAGAGCACACCTACACGGGGCCAGGCGATAAGCCAGGAATCGAGAAGATCCAACTGAAGGTGAAAATCGAACTGAAGCCCGACCCGGATTCCAAGTTGCCGTTCAAAGTGAAGTTGATATCTGGCTCAGGAAACGGCGAAGTACTGTTCGACAACGATCTTGGGCGAGTTCTACGGAGCCACGTCAAATCGAAAGTGGTCTTTGAGCAAAGCGCACCCGGTGTAATTCGAGAGTTGACGTTTCACACGGAAGAGACGGTCGAAGGCTTATCAGAATAGACGACTGGTTGAAGTACAGGAGCGAGCGTCGATGATGCTGCATTGGCTGGAACAACGCCGCGAGGAGCTGTTGCGGTTTGCCGGTGAGTTGGTCGCGACTCCCAGTCCGAATCTGCCGGGTGACGAACGGGCGGTCGTGGCGGTCATCCTGGCCGAAATGGAACGGCTGGGACTCGCGGGAGCCGAGATCGCGGCGAAGGAACCTCATCGGCCGAATGTGATCTTCCGCTTGCCGGGCCAGCGGCCGGGGCCGGTCCTCATGTTGTGTGGACACAGCGATACGAAGCCGGTGGGTGAGGCGACTCAGTGGCGGACAGACCCGTTTCAGCCGGTCATTCGGGACGGCAAGTTATTCGGCCTGGGTTCAACGGACATGAAGGGCGCGGTCGCGGCAATGATCTATGCGACCGCCGCTCTCAAGCACTGCGAAACTCCTTTGGTCGGCGACGTGCTGCTCGTGATCAACGCGGACGAAGAACGCTCGACGCGGTTCGGCTCCGAGTTTCTCTCGACGGAATACGGACTCTGCGCGGACGTGGCTCTGCTGGGCGAGCCGTCTGGCATCGACGGGCCGGAGTTTGAGTTTCTGCATCTGCTGTCTCGCGGCATTTCGTGCTTCAAGATTCGAGTCCACGGAACGCAGATGCACAGCAGCCTGACGGACCGGCTCCCGTCGATCAACGCGAATGTGCAACTGGCCGAGGTGCTCGCGCGGATGAATCGTGAACTGCAACTCACTTTCTTTCCGCACGCCTTGTGCTCGGCACCGACCGTCAACCTCGGCGTCAGATTTGATGGTGGCGTGGGCTATGGCGTCTGTCCGGGACTGGCCGAGTTTCAATCCGACATCCGCACGTTGCCGGGGATGACGCGACAGCAACTCCAAGCCGATTTAGAGCGCTGCTTGGACGCGATCCGCCGAGACAATTCCATGCTGCGAGTCGAACTGGAATTTGAGCAACCTCCGCTGGACTGGACTCCGCCGACGGAAGTGCCGGCCGAGCATCCGTTGGTTGCCGCGCTGCTCGGTGCCGCCGAGCAAGTGCTGGGTTGGCGTCCGAAGTTGAGCGCCTTCCCAGGCGGCACCGACGCCTCGAAGTTTCAAGGTGTGGCCGGCATTCCGACCATTCCCAGTTTCGGCCCCGGCTGGTTGAACCTCGCTCACGGACCCAACGAGTGCGTGAGTGTCGAGGCAATCGTTCAAGCCGCGAAGATGTATGCGCTCGCGGCGCAAACCTACTTGAGTGGATAGCGTAATCCAGGGGTCAGGTGTTCTGATTTCTGTTTTGGCCTCGCGAACCACCCGCGACACGATTCGCCAGTTCTTCGTGCGATCAAAGGTTGACGTCCATTCGCACCGCCAAAACAGAAATCAGAACACCTGACCCCGCGTGCCACAGGCAGCCGTTCGCCATTGCCCCGGCCCTTGTGGCGGAGATGTTCCCAGAATCAAATCCGCCGCCTCAAAGCGTGTTGTCCCCACGAGTCTCTCGCGAGCCACGATCCATGCAGACGTTGATTGAAGCCAACGAGATTCAAAAAGTGGTCGCCGACTTGGGAAGGCGGATCGCCACCGAATATCAGGGGGAACCTCTGACCGTGCTGGGAGTGCTCACAGGCAGCATCGTCTTTCTGGCGGACCTGATTCGAACCATCGACTTGCCTCTGCGAGTCGGTTTGATTCAAGCCTCCAGCTATCGCGGGCCGACGACTCGGCCGCTCGAATTGCGGATCAATGATTCGCTCGTGCCGGACATTCGAGACCGCGCGGTCCTGCTGGTGGACGACATCTTCGACACCGGCCAGACATTGTCCGCACTGATCGACACGATCCGCGGCAGTTCGCCACGCAGCGTCCGATCGGCGGTGCTGTTGTGGAAGACCGGCAAGGCCAAAGTTCCCATTCAACCCGACTACCACTGCTTCCCGATTCCCGACCGGTTCGTGGTCGGCTATGGTCTGGACTACAACGACGACTACCGGCACCTGCCTTTCATCGCGGCGCTGGAGCCGAAAGACTTGTGAAGTTCTATTCCTTCCATTCGAAAGGTTGCGTCATGACACAACTCTCACGCCGTGAGTTCACTCAAGCCACGTTAGGATCACTGCTGGGCTATTCGCTGCTGGAAACGATCTTCCGGCAAGACGCTTTCGCGGATGAGGTCAAGCCGCTCGCGATTGAGTGGCTCAAACAGGTCAACTCGCTGGCGGCCGACGTGCGCGATCAGAAGCTCAAGCAGGTCGAGTGGCAGAAGCAGATCGAAGCCTTGTTCCAAAAGATCGACCCGGCCGACGTGCTGCCGTTGATCGACTTCGACGCGCTCACGAAGGACTTGAAGATCGTGGACAGCGGAGCCAGCAGCCTGCGGCCCAAGTTTCCCAAGGTCGAAGGGCTGCCGACCGAGTACGTCTTCGGCCGACAAATCTTCGCGCTGAAGAAAGGCCGCTCGGTCGTACCGCATGGGCACGACAACATGGCCACGGCGTTCCTGATCCTGAAAGGGGACTTCCACGGCCGGCTGTACGACCGCGTCAAAGACGAGAAGTCGCACATCCTGATCAAGCCGACCGCCGACCGTGAGTTTCACCGCGGCGAGGCCTCGTCGATCTCGGACGACAAGGACAATGTCCACTGGTTTCAGGCGAAGTCAGAGACCGCATTCATCTTCAACATTCATGTGCTCAACGTCCGCCCGGGCAAAGGCGAGGCAACCGGTCGCGTGTACCTCGATCCGAATGGCGAGAAGCTGGCCGACGGCTTAATCCGCGCGAAGCGATTGGAGTACAAGCAGGCTCACGAGATCTACGGCTAACGGGAATCGCTCGGTGAAGCCCCGATTCAACCGGTCACGGCGGGATCGGCGGCTTCAATGATGTCGAGTAATCCCTCAGCCGTCTTGGCTTGGCAAAGCTTCTCGCGGACAAACGCGCTCTTCGCTACGTTGGCCAACTGAGCCAAGAAGAACACCTGCAAATTCGGTCGGTCGGCCGGCGTGACCAGCAGAAAAATCAGTCGCACCGGTTCGGTGGCGGTCGGGCTGAAGAGGATGCCTTCTTCCGAGCGGCCGAAGATCAGCAACGGCTTCGCCAGCTTCGGACAGCGAGCATGCGGGATCGCGACGCCGAAGCCAACGTCTGTCGTCAGGAGCTGTTCTCGCGCCAGAGCCAGCGCCGCGACGTCCACATCGGGAGGCAGACTGCCCGCCGGAATGGTGGCGATGAGTTCGCGAATCGCTCCGTCAGCCGTCGTCGCGCTGACGTTCAACTGAATCGAACCGGATTCAAGTGCATCTTTCAAGAAGAGCCGCGGTAGCCGCGGGTACTCGTCTTCGATCTTGCCGACGATCTCTTCCAGGATGTCTTCCAATGTGATGAGTCCAACCGGATGAGAACCGTCCATGACGACCGCCATGTTAGCTCCGTCACGTTGCAGCTCTTGCATCGTAACTTCCAGATTGTCTCCCGGCGCGACGATCCGCAGCGGTCGCAGAATCCGCTGCCAGTCGCGGTCATGCTCGTCCAACAGCAGCAGGTCTTTCATCAGCAGATACTTGACCGGCTCGTGCGACTTGGGATCGAGCACGGGGATACGCGAGAAGCGATGCTCACGCACGGTCCGCAGAACTTCCGGCAGCGGCGTGTCGGACGGCAGCGTCTTCACCTGCGGCCAGGCGATCATCGCATCACGAACCGTCTGCTTGCTGAGATCAAACAGGTTCTCGACCATCAACAACTGATTGAATGAGAAGCTGCCGGTCGCCTGCGTGGCGAACAGCAGCATCCGCAGTTCCTGCTCGGTGTGCGCGACTTCGTGATGGTCCGCCTCCAGCCCCAGCATCTTGAGAATCAAATCGCAGCCGGCATTGACCGCCAGCATCGGCACATAAAACAAGCGATAGCACCACATCATCGGCGCAGCGACCGCCAATGTCGTTTGTTCGGCCCGGCGGATCGCCAAAATCTTGGGAGCTTGCTCGCCGATCAAAATGTGTAAAAACGTGATCAGACAGAACGACACAATCACCGACAGCACATGACTGGTGTTCGTGGTCATCCACGCCGGTCGGCCAATCACGCTTTCCAACAGGTGCGTAAACGCCGGCTCACCCACCCAGCCGAGTCCCAAGCTGGCGATCGTGATACCAAGCTGCGTCGCCGAGAGAAACTCATCCAACTCGTCGAGCATTCCGCGAGCCAGTTTCGCTCGGCGATTTCCTTGCCGAGCCAATTCCTCGATGCGCGTCGTGCGTACTTTGACGAGCGCAAACTCCGCCAACACAAAAAAACCGTTCAGCAATACCAACACGAGGGCCAGCAGGAGTAACAGCCCAGTTTTTAGGTCCATAGTGCGTGAAACTGTAAGTGGCCTCGCGTGAACCGACAACGCGCGACCGATTGGCAACGGTTCCGTAAATCCCACCACCTATCGTTCGGGCTTGGGCACTCGCCGATCCGATGGACTGGAGCCGCGACGGCCTCGGCCACGCTTGGGCTTCTTTTGCGCGAGTGTGAAGGCCAACTGGCTCGGATCGTCTGCGGAAACCGGTTGGCCGAGTTGCTTCTTCAGTTCGAGGATGCGGTCGCGGAGTTGAGCGGCACGCTCGAATTCCAGATTCTGAGCGGCGATGAGCATCTCCGCTTCGAGTTCATTGAGGAATTCTTGCGTGATGTATTGCGTCTCACTGAGTCCGGCCGATTCGGTGACGACTCGCTGAGCGGCGATTTCTTCTTCGATGCCGCGGCGGATCGCCTTCTTGATCGTCTCCGGAGTGATGCCATGCTCGGCGTTGTAAGCCAATTGCCGTTCGCGACGGCGACTCGTTTCTTCGATGGCCCGTTGCATCGAATCGGTGACTTTGTCGGCGTAGAGGATGACCTCGGCGTTCACGTTGCGGGCGCTGCGGCCGATCGTTTGGATCAGACTCGTCGCGCTGCGCAGGAAGCCCTCTTTGTCGGCATCGAGGATCGCGACCAGCGAGACTTCCGGGATGTCGATGCCCTCGCGGAGCAGGTTGACGCCGATGATCGCGTCGAATTTTTGCTCACGCAGTTCGCGGATGACTTCAACCCGCTCGATGGCATCCAACTCCGAATGCAGCCACTTGCAGCGGATGCCATCTTCGACGAGGTAGTTCGTCAGGTCTTCGGCCAGGCGTTTCGTGAGCGTCGTGACGAGAACTCGCTCGTTGCGTTCGGCTCGTTTGCGGATTTCTTCCTTGAGGTGCGGCACTTGACCTCGCGCTGGCAACACATGAACCAGCGGATCGACAAGGCCGGTGGGGCGGATGACTTGCTGCACGACTTCGCCGCCAGATTGCTCCAACTCCCAATCGTTGGGCGTAGCTGAGACGAACACCGCTTGGGCACGAATCTTTTCAAACTCCTCGAATTGCAACGGCCGGTTGTCCAGAGCCATCGGCAAACGAAAACCGTGTTCGACCAGAGTTGTCTTGCGTGATTTGTCCCCTGCGTGCATCCCGCGCACTTGCGGAATCGTGACGTGCGACTCGTCGATGAAGATCAAAAAATCCTTCGGGAAGAAGGCGAACAGCGTGTCGGGCGGCTCCCCCTTCTTGCGACCGGCGAGTGCTCGCGAATAGTTCTCGATGCCGGGGCAGAAGCCGGTCTCGCGGAGCAGTTCCATGTCGTAGCGCGTTCTCGCCGAGAGTCTTTGCGCTTCAAGCAGCTTCCCTTCCTTCCGAAATTGATCAAGCCGTTCGGCAAGCTCCGCTTCGATCTCTTCGACCGCGTGCGCAATTCGCTCCTGAGGCAGCACGAAATGCTTCGCCGGGTAGACGTACATTTCATCGAGCCGCTTGGCTTCCTCGCCGGAAAGCGGGTTGATGATCGACAGCCGCTCGACTTCGTCCCCCCACAACTCAATGCGATAGGCGTACTCTTCGTAGGCCGGCCAGACTTCGACGACGTCTCCACGGACCCGAAACTTGCCGCGCGACGGTTCGAAGTCATTGCGGTCGTATTGAATGTCGATCAACCGCAGCAGCAGTTCGTCGCGATCGACGGTGTCACCTGGCCGCAACGTGACCATCATTTCGAGATAGTCCTTCGGCGAACCAAGGCCATAAATACACGACACGCTGGCGACGACGATCACGTCCCGCCGACTGACCAACGCCGACGTCGCCGCCAGTCGCAGCCGGTCGATGTCGTCGTTGATCGACGAATCCTTCTCGATGTAAATGTCGCGAGCCGGGATGTAGGCCTCCGGCTGGTAGTAGTCGTAATAGCTGACGAAGTACGACACCGCGTTGTGCGGGAAGAACTCCTTGAACTCGCCGTAAAGCTGCGCGGCCAGCGTCTTGTTGTGCGACAGAATGAGCGTCGGCCGATTCATTCGCTCGATGACGTTCGCCATCGTGAAGGTCTTGCCGGAGCCGGTGACCCCCAGCAACACCTGATTCCGCTTTCCCTCGTCGATGCCTCGGCAGAGCGAATCAATCGCCTGCGGCTGATCGCCGGCTGGCTGAAACGGTGCAACGAGCTGGAAGCCGGACATCTCACCCTCGCGGCCCTGGTGATCAACGCACGTTGGTTGTCACCGACATTGTTCGTTGACTCCGGAACGGGCCGGACTACTATGTTCCGCACAACTGAGATTCAATCTCATGGGGGCGGCGACGCTCGACAAAGCATGTACGAAGACGCGATTTGTTGCGAAGACGTGATTTGCCATTGTCTGAAGGTCACTCAGGCCGAAGTTGAATCGGCCATCGTGACCTCAGACGAGCCCTCATTGCGTTGCGTCATGCGGATGACCGGAGCCGGGACTGGCTGCACGGCGTGTCACCAAGCGATTCGCAACATGGTCAATGCTCAGTGCCCACCCGCCGCGTCTTCGCCGACTTGCGTGATGAGGTAGTTCTGCAAGCCCAGCCGCTGAATCAAGTCGATTTGTGTTTCCAGCCAATCGACATGCTCTTCGGACTCCACCAGGATCTTTTCGAGCATGTCGCGACTGCCGCCGTCGTTCTCGGCAATGCACAGCTTGACGGCTTCGTTGTACGCCTTGACCCCGCTGGACTCGAGAGCGAGGTCGTACTGGAACTGGTCCTCGACGTCGGTACCAGCGCGGATGACGTCATACCGAGCGATCTCCGGCACCCCCTCCAAGAACAGGATGCGGTCGATGAGCATTTCGGCATGCTTCATCTCGCCCATCGACTCGGAATAGTGCTTGGCGGCGAGCCGATTCAGGCCCCAATTCTTGCACATCTTGGCTTGAATGAAGTACTGGTTGATCGCGGTCAATTCGATGGTCAGCCCCGCGTTCAGAGCATCGATGACTTTCTGGGAACCCTTCATGATCACTTCTCCTTGTAAAAGCGCCGGCAATCGGCGGAAATTCGATTTGGGAAATGCAACGAGCGGTGGATTCTAGTGGGCAAAGACCATTGATCTACGGCCGAGGTCGAACAAGCTTCAAAAAACGCCGAACTGAGATGTGATCCCGGCACGAGAGCCAGTCTCAGTGGCGTGGCGACGCAATTGCTTCAATGACCGACAACTCGCTGGCCGTCGGCACGACTCGTTGCCACGCGAAGCCGCACAGGTCGAGCAACCGGCGGTACTCCGTTTCCGTCCGCTCTTGCCCGCCCGTGACAACCATCATGGCGAGGTCGAACCACTTCCCATGAAATGGTTCCGGGCCGTCGGGCAAGACGAATTCGGCCAACAGCAACCGGCCATCGGACGGCATCACGGCTCGGCAGTGTTTCAGGATTGTGGTCGCTTGCTGATCGTCCCAGTCGTGAATGATGTGTCGCAGGAAGTAAGCGTCCGCGCCGCTGGGGACGGATTGGAAGAAGTCACCCGCGATGAATTGCACACGCTCGGCAACGCCAGCTTGAGTGAGGTTGGCCTTCGCGCGGTCGATGACATCGGCTCGGTCAAACAAGATCGCTTGCAGTGACGGATGCTTGGCGAGCACAGCCGCGAGCACACTGCCGTTGCCGCCGCCGATGTCGGCCAGCACGCGAACGTCGGAGAAATCAAACGCGGCCAGCATGGCCTCGGTCTCGCGGCCATGCACACCGACCATCCCCTGATCGAAGATCGCGGCGTTTTCCGGAGTGTGACGCAGAAACTCGAACAGTGGCTCGCCAAAGACATGTTCGAACGCCGTCTCGCCGGTCTGCACGTTGTGCAGCAAGTCGCCCCAGGCTTGGTACTGCCAATCGCCGCGCATCCAGGCGAGCGCGGAGAGTGAGCCCGTGGTGTTGCTGAGCAAGCATTCCGACAACGGCGTCAACGCAAAGCGGTACTCGGCATCCTCGCGAAACACTCCACTGCTGGAGAGTGCTCGCAATAGGCGATACAGCGACCGAGCGTGCGCGCCGGTCTCGGCCGCGAGTTCATCCGCTGTTCGCGGGCCGGCCGACAACAAGTCGGGAACGCGCAGCCGCACGGCCACATGAATCGCCTGTGTCGCCCAGAAGCCGGCGATCATTCGGTTGAGTTCGTCTCTCGGCAAAGTCATGGCAGTCCTTTTTTCGGTCGCGAGCGCAGGGCCTCACGTTGTCCTTGCAGATTCTTTTGAACGCTCTGCCGAGCGAGCTTCTTCTGCAACTGCGGAAACTTTGTCGCGGGACGCCGAGCACCCCCTTGGCCGCGTGGCATGATTGTCCTCCAATGTCACCTGCTCTGATCGAGAGCAGCCTGTCAGCACCGTGCGATCTGCAAGGGGTGAGCAGCCATGAACTCATTCAATTCCGCCGCGTTGAAGACGCCGGTCGTTGCTCCGGTTGAGCGAACGCAGCTTGCCCCCATCGCGCTGCCGAGCCGCACGCTGTCCAGCGTGCTCGCGCCGCGCAGCAAACCAAGAATGTAACCCGACACGAACGCATCGCCGCTGCCGGTCCCATCGACGAATGGGACGCGATGAGCCTCGGCCTGAAAGCGGCCTTCGTCTGAGAGGATCACGCAGCCGTCTCCGCCGCGCGTAATGATCGCCGTGCGAACTCCGGCCGAGCGGAACGCTTCGGCCTGTCGCCACGGATCGGTTTCGCCGGTGAGCAGCACGCTCTCGTCTGCGTTGGGCATGAACACATCCGTCAGCGCGAGCACCGGCCGCAGCCGAGGCCAATAGTCGCCGGGGCCGGGGATGACGACGTCCAGCAGTGTCGGGATGCCCGCGTCGCGTGCCGCTTGAAACAGTGGCAGGATGCTGGATACCGGCGGATTCTCCGCCAGCAGATAGCCGCCGAGGAACAGCACGCGACAATCGCGGACCATCTCTGGCGTGACTTGGCTGGCATCGAAGTCGGCGTTGGCTCCGAGCACGTGTATGAATCGCCGGTCCTCCCCTTGCACGTTGACGATCAGCGACTGAGAGGTCTGACTCGTCGCCGATTCGCACAGCAGGCGGCAATCGACTCCAGCCGCTTCCAACGATTCGCGCACGTGCCGGCCGAAGACATCTTTGCCGACCAGTCCGACAACTCCGACCTTCACGCCGAGCTTCGACAAATCGGTCGAGACATTCGCCGCATTGCCGCCGATCGCCAGTTCAAACCGCGGCGATAAGACCAACTCCCCCGCTCGCGGCAGGTGCGAGATCGGCAAGCAAAGATGGTCGGACACGATGATGCCGAAGCACAAGACGTCGAGCATGGAGACTACTTGATTGCCAAGAGAGAAGTGTGATAACGGCTTTCGGCGATCGGCTCTCGGCATTCGGCCGAAAGCTGTCGGCCGTTTACTTTGCGAGCAGACCTTCGACGAACGGCACGATGTCCTTCGCATACGTGAAGTCTTCACCGGGCTTCGCGTTGTCGTTGTCGAACCGCTTGGCGATTTTTCCATCGGTGCCAAAGACGTACACGGCAGGAATCGAAGCGAGTTCGATCTTCTCGAACAGCACGTCCGATTCGACGTTCAGCAGCACGTTGGAGAAAGTTGCCTTTTGCTTCGTCAGGAATTCGAGGACGCGATCGCGGTAACTTTCCGGCGGCTTGCTCTTGATGCCGGCGTAATCGCAGCTTGCCGACATGCAGACGAGCTTGTCGCCGTGCTGCTTATGCAATTCGACGAGATGCGGGAACTCGACCATACACGGCTCGCAGGAGGTGGACCACAGATCGAGGACCACGACCTTGCCCTTGTGCTTCGCGACGAGTTCGCGAGTTTCGTCCCAGTTTTTGATGTCGAGCGTCACGGACGGCGACGGAGTTTCCGCCGTCTGCGACTCGCAACCGAGCGTCATCAAGAAACCAACGAGTAGACTGGCGAAAAGAATTCGAGGCATGGTGGTCCTTGAGAAACGAAGATGAATGAATGCAGAACACGGATGACACGGAAAACACGGATTGGAGCTCGGCAGTGCTGATCCGCGAAATCCGCGTGATCCGTGTTCCCTGGCCCGGTGTGATTCAGCGAGCGACTTTCTTCAAGCCGGCTGCTTCGGCGGCCGGTTGCGGGTCTTCGTAAGGGAGCGCTTTCAGGAATTCGATCAGGTCGTCGATTTGGGCAGAGTTGAGAGGACTCGTCTTTCCGTGTTTGTCGCCGGCATTGCTGGTCGTCAGAAGGTCTCGCAGAGTCTTGGCCGAACCGTCGTGCAGGTACGGAGCGGAACGATAAACGCCGAGCAACGTCGGCGTGTCGTATTTCAGTGGCATCTTCTCGGACGGGTCCGAGCGGCCAGTGCCGACGTCGTGCAGAGTCGGCTTCGACGCGGGATTCGAGTCGCAGAAATACGGCCCGTGGTGACACGTCGCACAGGCAGTCTCCTTCGAGAGGAAGATCTCTCGTCCGCGCTTCGCAGCGTCGCTGAGGCCGGACTTCGCGTGCGGGCTGAGCGGGACGGTGTGCGAGTTCGTGTACGCGGCGAGCGCGTCGAGATCGCGCGAGCGGCCCTTGTTCGGCGGGCCGAGCGATTCGGCGACCGGGCCGGCAATGAGTCCCCTGCCCTGCATCAACAGGCCGCGGATCGTGTGCTCGAAGTCTTGCGTCTCATCGCGGTCGGCGGACCAGTGTTGCGGGTGCGTCCACGACAAGCCGACCAGCGGCGGCGTGTTGCGCAGCCCTTCCGGGTTTTGCCACGTGCGGCCGTCAGGGTCGCTGTCGGGATGACAGCTTGAGCAGGCGATCCAGCGGCGTGAGGCCATCGGCATCAGCGCGGAGTAGAACAATCGCTTGCCGCGCAGGATTTCGTCGCTCAGTGGATTCTCGGTGACTCGCACGAGGCCGGCGCGGCTGAGCGTTTTCGCGTCGTAGGCCACGACTTCAAAATCGAGTGCGTTGTAGAGCCAGAACCATTTGCCATCGGTCGAATACTTCACGGCCCGCGGATTGTGGCCGATGTTCATGTGCTGGATCGGAGTCAGCTCCCGGTAGTTGTCGTCGAGCACCTCCATCACAAACAGGTCATCGGTGGCTCCGAAGACGACGACGGCCTGCTGACCGTTGGGGCTGATCGCGACCTCCCACGGACTGGCGGTGACGAGGTTGCCGATGAACGAGTCCATCGGGATGCGCTTGCGTTTGCCTTTCTCGTCGGGCGGACTGGCGGCGGTGGGCAGGTCAATCACGCTGATGTAGGGAAAGATCGAACCTTCTCCGTGAGCCGCCGTGATCTTGGAGCGCTGATGCGGCACGTACGCTTTCGGCCGCGTCGGATGCACGGCGATCTGCCGCGCGAGATTGTCAGTCGCGGAGGCCGGTATCGCGGCGATTTCCTTGCCGGAAGACAATTCGAGAAACCGCACCGTCGCGGTGTAGTATTCGGTCACGAGCGCGGTTCGCTCGTCCGCCGACAGCGCGAGTCCGCGCGGAAACGAACCGGCGTTGACCGTTCGCACGATCTTTCGCGAACTCGTGTCGATCTCGACAAGCTGACCGGGATATTCCAGCGTCACCCACACGCGTGAGCCGTCGCGCGTCGAAACGACGGCGTAAGGTTCGTCGAACACATCGCAGCGACCGAGCACTTCCCCTTTGTCGGCATCGACGAAAACCACTTGATCGTCGGCATAGATCGCGACGGCGAGTTGGTGGGTCTGGCCCAGAAACGTCACCCCTTCCGGTTTGTGTCCCACCGGAATTTCGCGCAGCTTCGTGAACGTCTGCGGGTCCACGATCGTGACCGTGCCGCTGTCTCGATTCGAGCACGCGAGCAATTTCCCGTCCGCGGAAATGTCGAGCAGGCTGTTGGAGGAACCGGCCCAGACCGGCACGCTGCCCGTTAGCGTCAACAGGACAATTCCAGCGATCTCCAAAACTTGGCGGGGTTTCCCAAACATGTCTATTCTCCTTCCGGAGTTTTGCGGAATTGATCGCGAAGGGGTCGGGTGTTCGGTTTTTCGGAATTGGCGGAAAGAAAGCGTGGATTGCAAATGACGCTCAATCCCGCCAATTCCGAAAAACCGAACACCCGACCCCGGCATGTCACAACATGCGTGTGACTTCCAAGGGCGCGGCCCAGGCCGCGTATTTGGAAAGATCGCAGACTCGCTTCGACCGCCGGCGTTGCAGGCAGCCGGTGAGCAGTTCGCAAATGTCGGGAGCGAAATCCGGACGCTGTGTCGCGAAGTCGGGGACTCGCCAGTGATCGTGCAGGATGCGCAGCTTGGTGACGTCGTGTTCGACGAACAGCGAATCGCCCGTCAGCATCTTGTAGGCCATGCAGCCCAGAGCGAAGTAATCGGCGACTTCGGTGACTTCGCGGCCTTTGAGCTGTTCCGGAGCCATGTAGCGGGGGGTGCCGACAATATGGGTATCCGTCTCTAACTCGGCCCCCATGTGTCGGTCGCGCAGCGGCTTGGCAAGTCCGAAGTCCATCAGCTTCAACATGCCATCGAAGTTGAGCATCACATTGACCGGCTTAATGTCGCGATGCACGACCTTGCGTTGGTGCGCATACAGCACGGCCGAAGCCACCTGCCCGAATGCCTTGCGAAAATCGTCCTGGCCGAGCGGACCATTCAGCCGCACCAGCCGCTCCAGGGTGATGCCGTCGCAGAACTCCATCACGATGAAAAACGAATGGAAGGATTGAAACCGGCCGAACATGCGGACGATGTTGGGGCTCTCGAACGATTCGATGATGTCCGCTTCGCGTTGGAACCAGGCCAGCGACGCCTTGTCGTAGACCAGTCGATGACTGAGCATCTTCAGGGCCACGCGCTGCGCGGTTTTTTGGTGAGTCCCTTCATAGACGATCGCCATGCCGCCGCGTCCCAAGCGTCGCACGATGCGATATTGATCGAGTGTCTTGCCGGCCAGGACGTCGCGGTGCTGTCCGCCCAAACGCTGAGCCAGCAGCTTCGTCAACACCTGGCTGATTTCGGGATGGGTGAGAGCGGCCTCGTGAAAGGCTTCGGCTGACAGCAATTTCGCGGTAACAAGATCGTGAGCGATCAGGCTGGCGCTGCGCGGCTCTTCGGTCAACAACGCCATCTCGCCCAGGATGTCGCCGGGACCGCTGCGGTCAATCTCATGAGCGACGCCGTGATCGTAGGTGATGATCCCCACCGTCCCCTTGCGGATCAGAAACAGGCACGTCCCCGGATCGCCTTGTCGTGTGAGATACTCTGTGCTGGAGTAAGTCCGCTCCTGCATGTGCGATTCGAGCCGATCGACCATTTCGATCGGCAGCGTGTTGAAGGGAAAACACTCATGCAATTGGCATTGTTCGCTGATCGGCTTCTGCTCGACGGGAGCCGCCGGCCGGCGTATTCCGATTCGGGACAGCGTCGCTTCCGCGGCCGACACGCTGTCGGGGATGCGCTGATCGGCCACGCTCGCTTCGACCGCGGTCTCCAACGCCTCGGACTTCTCCGAGGCATACGTGCCGTCGGGCAGATACTCGTCGAGGTTCTGCTCGTATTGATTGCCGGAGGTGCCCGCCCGGTCGTAGTCGCCGTACAGCTTTCGCAGCAGATCGTTCCGCAGGAGCGGGAACCGCGACACGAATTCGGACACCGTCTGCGAGTTCTCTTGCAAGCAGTATTCGCGGGACAGCAGCTTGACCATCAACTGCCGGTCGGTCGCGATCTCTGGGCAGAGACGGAGGTATTCCTCCAAGGTGCGATTCAGGCCGCTCGACCAGCGGCGGGCTTGGTCGATCAACAGCAACCGCGCCCGTTGGGAAGGGGTGACGTCGGGGTACTTCTGCAAAAACTCGGCCAAATCGGGAGGCCCATCTCCCGCGCTCCACTTCGACGAGTACTCGTTCGCCAACGAAAACTCGGACTCGTCCGAAGACACGACTCCATTGAGATGCAATTCGTTCGGCATCACACCCGCGACCTCGTCAGTCGGAAATTTAGCCAGCAGCGCGGGCGGGATTATCGGGAACAGTCACGTCATCTTCAAGCAGGGGCGATCACTTCTGTGAGCGACCGCGGAAAACATCGTCGGGCGACTCTGTCAGCCACCGCGAAAGCGGCGAGTCATTCCGGCTGAGGCAGCGTAGCAGTTGGGCCAGCGTGAGAATCGCATCGGTCGCCGGCACACTCTCGCGCAGCCAAACCCGACCGGTCGCTCCGCCGCCGCAGATCGCCGCGTCGGGTCGCATCGCTTGCCACAGGTCCGATTGCGTCCAACCTCCCAGCCAGCAACGTCGATTCCGCGCGGCGATGCGCGGTTGCAACCGCTCGCGAGCCGCGTTGTCGATCACGATCGCTCCGCCCGGTTGCTCGGCCGCCAAGACTTCCGCCAGCAAACTCAGCAGATCGTCCGGCGCGAGCAAAGCTCCGATCTCATCCAGCACAGCGACGTTGGCTCCATCGTCGTCGATCAGAAACCCAAAGTCGGCCGACCGCGCCAGGACCGCGTCTCGCAACCGCCCCACGTCTGGATCGTCCGCATTCAACAAGTCGCGGCCGCGCTGCGGGATCTCGACCCAATCCAGAGTCACCGGCAGCTTCGCGAACAGAGCATCGAGCGTCTCACGCACAAATCGCACGGAACAAGCGATGGCGACTCGCAACGGACGCAGCGCGTGGAAGTGTTGCCACATTCCCGCCAAATACGGCACGGACGCGGGAAAGACTCGCTGCGTCCCCCCTTGCCGCAACGGCCGAGCGGCTCCTTGCTCACAGCGATCGTGAATGTCGTCCAAGCTGATCGTTCGCGGTGCGTTGACGTCATCGCCGTTCTCGGCGCGACGCCCCGCCGCCGAGATCGGCCGCCCCTGTTTGCCAACAAAATCCAGCCCGGTCCACGACGGCTCACAACCGTGCCCGGAGATCAACACCCCACCCGCCGCCTGGAGATGCGCAACCGCGAATCGAAAACAAGGGGCCGAGATTTGACTGATATCAACCACTTGGCAGCTCATGCGGCGCAATGCCGCCGCGACTCCCGTGACGATGTCGGGAGACGATGGTCGCTCATCAAAGCCGACCACCACCACCGGCCCGCTGCGCCGAATCGGACGCTTCGAATTCGCGTCGCGCAGGTCGCCGCGTCCCGTCAATGGCAGCGATTCCCACAACAGACTCGCGAACGCGGCAGCCAGTTCGCCAGCCTTTTGCCGAGTCAAATCATTGAGATACACGCCGCGCACGCCTTCAAGCGTGAACAACGAACGCTCCGACATACGCGGTCGAGCGGAGTCATCTTCCGCGAATTGCGGTTGTGGAAGCTGCCCCGTCTCTTGCCGATGCGAACATTCGCGACACTTCGGATAAAACGCCGCCAACCGCGACAGATGCACCGCGCGCGAGATCGCATGCGACTCACCGGGGCAGACGTATTGCCGTTCAAGCGTGGGCAGGAGCGAAAGCATTTGAGATTTGAGATTTGAGATTTGAAATCCGAGTCCTCACACTGGCGGCTTGGACCGTAGGCCAGTTCGGCAAAATGGGTCAAGGACGATCCGCCCGTCGTGACCCGAATCGGATTTCCATTTTTCGCCCCACATTTTTCGCCAGCTTTGCGGTTCATTGAAGACAGCAGGCAAAAAATGTGGGGCGAAAAATCAGAAGAAGAAACGGACGATTTGAGAGCATGCACGCGACCGCATTTTTGAAAGCTCCGCAAAGCAGCCCGCCCGGCGTGATCGTCGTGTTGTCGGGTGATGAGCGATCGTTAAAGCTCGACGCGCTGGCCGCGTTGATTCCGTTGGTTTGCGGCGACGGTTCAGACGACTCGGCGGCCACGAAGTTCAAGGGTGAGGAGACCGATTGGAAAAGCGTCCGCGATGAACTGCTCACCGTGTCGATGTTCGGCGATCGCCGACTCGTGCTGGTCGAGGA
>CAMDDX010000101.1 GCA_945893075.1 Planctomyces sp. SH-PL62
AAATCGGGCTGGCGGGATTTGAACCCACGACCTCTTGCACCCCAAGCAAGCGCGCTAGCCAGACTGCGCTACAGCCCGTGAAGGTTTCAGGTGAGGCATGAGTTACTGATCGATCTCTCGATGCCTTGCTGATGGCGGGCGGAGTTATCGCTCCGAAAGTCTTGAATTACAAGCGCGCCGCGCAGCTTCTGCGAAACCGTTACAACGATTGAATTGTGTTAGGCTCGATGGCGGAGTTCACCGTGCTTGAAGGTAAAAGTTGACGGGCGAGGGCGTGGCGTTGATGCTTTTGACGCGGGTTGCCTTCGACGTCTTTGAGTTCTTCGCGGACCTCTTCGCGAGTCATTCGCAACGATTGTTCGAATCTCCAGCGCTGCCAGCCGTAGTCCAAGACGCCGAAGGCCAGGAGTGCGAACGCGACTTGCGAGACCACTTGCAACGCGCTGGAGGCTAAACCCGCGAACGGCTCGAGGAAGTCTGTCGTGGAACTCGATGTTGCGTTTGGCAAGAACTGTGCAAGGGTCATCGCGCTCACGCCGACAACGACGGTCAGCTTCAGCAATATTGCCAGAGCGCGGCCGAAGGTCGCTGAAGAGAACAAGCGTTGAAGTCCTGACAGCGGCGATATGCGGGTGGCCTGTGGAGCCAGGTTGTTCCAGCGCCAGTGCCAGCCGACCTGTCCGAAGTGGGCCATCAGGATCGCAGAGGTGGCGATCAGCAACGGCCAACTGGCCGTCGCGATGAATCGCCAGGACTGTTCACGGAGTTGGCTGAGCACAGCTGCTGAGTGTGGCGTCTCGCCAGCGTCTTGGAAGGTGGCACGCAACCACGAACTGGCGAGGTCGGCAAAACTCAAGAACCACCAGCCTAGGACGATCCAAATCGACAGTGCGCGGACCGCGACGAGCAGTTCTGGACTGCGCGCGACCGTGCCGTCCTCGCGAGCTTGTCGGCGGCGACGCTCGGTGGGACGTTCGGTGCGGGAATCGTTGGTGTCGTCGAACAGTGCCATGCGGAAGACTTTGAGAATCAGCGGGACGGGGAGTCATTCGTCGTGACCGCGAATCCGTCGCGCACGTAATCGGCGACCGTTTGCTGAATGCCGGACAAGTTCAGAGTCAGCACGATCACGGCCGCGACGGAGCGGGCTGTATTTCCGAGCGTGGTGGAAACTCCCGGCAGTCCGGCGGCGCTGAGCAAACCGAGCGCGAGATTGAGCAACGCCATCGTCGCCAGGGCCGGCGCGATCAACAGGAGCGCGAGTTGACTGGACTGTTGAAGTAACTGCGCGACGACGTTTGTGTCGAGCAGTCCAGCCGTCGAACCGATGGGGCTGGCTTGAAAGCTGTCGGCTAAGACTCGCACGGCTTGGAGGTGTCCATTGACGGGTGAGCACAGCAGGAAGGCGGCCGTTCCCCACAGCGTGAGCCAGCGCGTGATGGGCGAGCCAGCCAACGGATCGTCATCCTCCTCCGAGGGCAGGGCGTGTTGTTGTTCAAGTAATCTCCCGGCCAGTGGCAAGATCCAAAGAATCAGCAGCGATCCGCAGCCCAGCAGGAAGCCCATGCTGAATTCGGTGGCTACAGCGGGGACGAATGTTGTTGCCTCGAAGGTCGTGAACTTCGGCGAACCGACCATCGGCGCGAGCAGCAGCGACAGCACGATTGCCAACCCGATGCGGATGGGCCACGGCAGGATGGCTCGGCCGAGCAGCGGGCCGACCGACAACAAGCCGCCGATTCGTGATAACACCAGCGCGAACGTGACGAGCTGCCCCGTCCACGGCGAGACCAGCACGGCGATGTCGGTGGCGGTGAATTGCGGCATGACATCACCCACCGTGCGGAATGTTTTCGATCAATAGCCGCGAGAACTCTGTCAGTCGCGACGCCATCCAGGGGAGCAACGCTGCGCCGGCGAAGACCGCCGCGAAGAGTTTCGGAACGAAGCTCAGCGATTGATCGGTCAGTTGTGTCGCCGCTTGAAACACGCTGACGACCAAACCGACCAACAGGCACACCGCCAGCAACGGACCGGCGAGTTGCAGCGCCAGCCAGAGCGATGAGCGGGTGAGTTCGGTCGCTTGATCGGGTGTCATGGGAAGGGTTTAGAGTCCGGAAGCGCTTTTTGCGTGTGTATTTGGAATGTCCAAGGCACAAGCTTCAATGACCAATGAAATCCCAAACTTCAATGTCCAAAAACCAAATGGGGGCATTGAACCTGGCATCGAGAAACCAGGTCAGCGGCTCATTGGACATTGGGTATTGGTCATTCATTGGACATTGGGTTTTGGTTCTTGGTCATTTTCAATGTACGCTGGCGAGCAACATGCCGACGGTGAGGAACCAGCCGTCGATGAGCACGAACAGCAGCAGTTTGAAGGGCAGGGCGACAGTCGACGGCGTCAGCGTGGTAAGGCCGAGTGCGGTCAGCACCGACGCGATGACGAAGTCGATGACGAGGAACGGCAGGAACAATTGGAAGCCGATCAGGAAGCCGGTTTTCAGTTCGCTGAGCAGAAAGGCAGGGAGCAGGACGGTGGTCGGGACGTCGTCATAACTTTGGGGTTCAGGGGAGTCAGTTTCGCCGGCACGTTGGCGTTGCAAGTCGAGCAGCATCCAGACGCCGTCGGTGTTGCCGGCCGTTTCGATTTGGCGGCTCATGAAGCGGCGAATGGGAGCGAGCAGTTTCGGCAATGCTTCCTCGAAGGTGGCTGTCGACGGACCATTGGCTGATTGAGCGTAGGGTTTCCAACCGGTCTCGTACGATTCCTGCCACACGGGAGCCATCACGGTGAAGGTCAAGAACATACTCAAGGCCATCAGGACTTGATTGGGCAAGACCTGCGGCGTGCCGAGTGCTTGTCGCAGCAGACCCAGCACGACCGAGAAGCGGACGAAGCAAGTGCTCATCAGCAGAACGGCGGGGACGATGCTTAACACAGTCGCGCCAATCAGCCACGGCAGTGAGGCGGACAGCGTTTGTGGTGAAACCAAGTTGCTCGGTTCCAACGGCGAGCTTTCCGCTGCGAGCGTCGCTGATTCCGAGAGGGCGAGTGCCGCGAGACCGATCACGCAGTGAATCACCAGACGCAGCGCAGAATGAGATTGTCTTGATTTGGGATAACGGCCATCAGCCATCAGCCATCGGCCATCAGCCGGACGATCATTGGTCATGGTCGCACCTCCGGCGAGACGAAGGGGTGGGCTCCGATCGACTGTCGCGCGGCAAGCCGTTCTTCGAGCGACGGCACGGTTGATGACTGGCGAAGATTAGACTTAGTACCCACCGGCTTATGCAGCAGCGAGCGGAATGTTTCAACGAGCGATTGATCGCGATGAGTCGCATGACACAATCCGGCGAGGCAATCGACTTCGACCGGATCGGTGATTTCGGCGAGCGTTTGGAGACCGTATGGCGAGAGGCTGAGCAGCAGCACTCGTGCTCCGCTTCGCGCCAGTACGACCGACGTGCGAGTGTCGATCGCTTTGCGGCCGAGGATCTCGAACGCTTCGCTGGGCAAGCCTCGTACGGTGTTTGGTGATCGAGATTTCAACCATCTCGCGCCGACGACGATCAGGCCGACGACGAACAACAGCGGCCAGAGGGTTGCCGACCAGCCGGGCCGATTTGGCGCGGTGTCACCGCTGTCTGGCTTGGCTGAACGTGGCGTCAATGGCGTTGAGGTGGAGACCTGCGAATCCTGCCGTCGTGCGGTGCTCGGTCGATCTTCGTTTGACCAAGCGGACTCCGCGCTGTTGGAGCGGCTGCTGCCTGCGAGGCGGAACGGTGTTTCTAAAAGTTCCGGCGGATCGTTGTCGAACAAGGTCGATGATCTGCGTTCGTCAGCGAATGTCGTGGGAATTCCGATCGCGAGCCAGGCGACCAGCAGCATCAACAACTCGACGATCCGCACTCCCAGTTGACCCTCGACGACGACTAATTCACCGCGTGCGATGGGACGACCGGCGGCCAGTACTTCGAGCGGTTCGTCGGCCAATTGATCGAGCAGCAACGAATCACCGATTTTCAATGGTGTCGCTGCGGCGTCGAGCGTGGTGCGTCCAAACTCAAACGTGACTTCGACCGCGGGCGTTTCTTCGGCCCGCAGTTCGGCATCGAGCATGGCGACCCAGCGATTGACGTCGGGCGTTCTCTCGCGAGCGCGCGACGTGGGCGCAACATCGTTTGAGCCAACAGTCGCAGTTGTGGCCAGCTTCATGACATCCCTGTCGCCAAGGCTGGCTGCCTGCCAGCTCAAGGGCGGGTCGTATATGCCGCGCTCAAAAAACGGTCAATCCCGAAGCGGGCAATTGGCGGTCACAGGGTGCCTGACCCCGGACGAACGCTCATACAAATGACGCGGCGATCGCGTTCGAAAGACGTTGGAACGACGCTTGGTTTTCGCCGAGCGGCTGCGTCGTCAGCACCAGTGCGAACGAGTTGCTCTCGGGGTCGATCCACAACATGGTGCCGGTCGAGCCCCAATGGCCGAACGTCGCTGGGCTGAGGAGATCGCCGAACGAATTCGAGTGATTCGCCCACTGCAATCGCCAGCCGAGACCCCACGGCCGAAAACGTCGCTCCTCGTCCGGGACGTCCTTCATCGGCGCGAGTTGATTACGAGTCGCTTCAATCACCGTGGCCGGCGCAAGGAGTTGTTTCTCGCCGAGACGACCGCCGGTCAGCATCAGTTGCGCAAAGAGACCCAAGTCCCAGGGAGTTGTCAGCAAGCCGCCCCAGGGGGCTCCGAATTGCCGCCAGTAGCGGCTGTTCCAATTCCAATCGGTTGCGGCGGCTTGATCGTCCGCGACCCGAATCTCCGCGATGCGATCAACCGTCGGCGACGAACCGTTGAACCAGCTATCGGGCGCACCGAGTTCCGTGTCGCGCATCTCCAGCGGGTCGAAGAATTCGCGCCGCAGGAATTGCCCGCAACTCAGGCCGCTGAGCTTTTCGATGATCGCGCCGAGCAGCGCGATCCCCATGCTCTGATATTGCACCGAGCGGCCGGCCGGGAAATCAGGCGTGAGTTCGCAGGTGCCGCTCACGAACGCCGAACGTGGCGAGTGCTGCTTGCGCAGTTCGGTGTTGTTCGGGAGCATGTCGGGCAGACCGGACGTGTGTGTCAGCAGATGCCGGATCGTCGTGCCGTGCTTGCCTCCCTTGCCGAACTCCGGCAGGAACTCGGTCACGCGGTCGTTGAGCGTCAGTTGCCCCCGTTCGATCAGCAGCATCACTCCCATCGCGACGATGGGCTTCGTGATGGAAGCGATCAAGAACATCGCATCCTGTCGCACCTTCGCCGAGTTCGCCGCCACACGCTGACGACCAAACAACTGCGGCCCCGGAGTGTGTCCGTTCCGAGCCACCAGCAATCCCGCCGCCGGCACGACATCGCGTTCGGCCCAATCGCGCACCATCGCCAGCGCGGCGTTCCAACGAACCGGGTCCAATCCACACTGTTCCGCAGGAGCTTTCGTCAGCAACATCGTGTGACCTCATGATCGAAGTAGCCTGACTCTCTGAGTCGGGACAGTCGTCTGATTCCCTGAGTCGGGACTGACCGCACGAAACGCCCGACTCGGAGAGTCAGGCTACGGCGAGACCTCAAAAATCTGGTTGAGCTTCGTGACTTCCAGTGCTTCACGCACGTCTTCACACGGATTGAGAATCTGAATCTTGCCGACCGTATCCCGCAGCGACGCGAGCAGTCCCAACAACCCACTGGGCATCAATCGCACTCCGGTCATATCAAACGCGAGCGTCTTCGTCTGATTCCGTTTGACCAATTCCGTGATCTGGTCGCGACACGCCGCGAGGTTGATTTGATCCAAGAGTTCACGCCCGCCAAAGCCGACGACCGTCATCTCCCCGTTTCGAACAATCTCCAACGTGGCAAATAAGTCGTCCATGATTCGACCTCCGCGATGAGAAGTGAGCCGAGACTGCTGCGATGTGCGAGGCGAATAATAACGCCCCACTTCGCCGACTGTCGCCTCTCATTTCTTCACGGCGATGCGATACAGCGCTTTCTCCGTCCGCACGAACAAGTCGGCATCGACGGCGGCCGGTGTCGCCATGATTTGGCCATCCAACTGATTCGTGGCGAGCAGTTGGTACGTCTTGCCGGGCGCGATCACATAGGTTTGGCCTTCACGGTTGCCGACGAGGATTCGTCCGTCGGCAAACAGCGGCGAAGAACAGAAATTGCCGCCTAACCGCTCGGTCCAATTCGTTTGCCCGGTCTTCGCGTCCAAGCACGTCGCGACTCCTTTTTCGGCGACGACGTAAAGCTCGTCGCCGATCAGTAGCGGCGACGGCATGGTCGGCGCTTGTTTGTTAAATCGCCACGCGATCTTCGGCTTGTCGTCCAGCGTCACCGCCAGGATCTCCGGCTTCATGAAGCTGGTGCCGAAGAAAACCATTCCGTGACCGACGACCGGTCGCGGCACAATCGAAAAGCCCTGCGCGCCGTAACTGAGCTTCCACAACTCGCGGCCTGTTTCCGGTTCGTAGGCGTACAGCCAATCGGCCGCCGGTGAAATGACCACTTCGCGTCCGCCGACGCTCGTGATCAGCGGTGTGCCGTAGGACTTCTTGAGTTGCGGCTCCGGATTCATCTCACCGCTACGGTTCGTGCGCCACGCGATCTTGCCATCGAGCTTGTTCAACGCCGCGATGGACTGAGTATCGCTGCCGTCACAATGCACGATCAGCAGGTTGCCCCACAGCACCGGCGTGCTGCCGGGACCATTTTCGTGCTTGAGTTTCAATTCGCGATTCGTCCACAAGACTTTCTGTGTTTTGGTGTCGAGGCACGCAGTCCCGTTCGTGCCGAAGTGAGCATACAACCGCCCGTCTTCCAAAGTCGGCGACGGCGACGCGAACGAATTCAATTGATGCACCGGATCGGGAGACTCGGCCGTCAGCAGTTCGATGTCGTGAATCAACTTGCCCGACACACGATCCACGCAGACGGCGCGCAGACTCAACTTGCCCACGATATTCAACGGCTGTCCCGCAAAATTGTCCGCCAGCTTCTTCGCTTTCTCGACGACCGACGCTTCCGACTCCACCGCCGTGGTCATCCAGATGTGCTGTCCATCAATGACCGGCGAAGACCAAGCGCGTCCCGGAATCGTCGTTCGCCAAACAATGTTTTCGGTCTCGCTCCAAGTGAGCGGCAACCCTTTCGCGGTCGAATGCCCCTGCCCCGCCGGACCACGCCACTGCGGCCATTCGGCAGCGGACACAGACGAAACACTCACGATCAACAACGACACCGCCACGAAAAGCTTCACGACAATCTCCTCCAGGTCAGATGCAAAATCGCGAACATCTTAGCAATCCATTCCTCTGGCCCCATTCCTCTGGCAAGACTTCATTGGCAGAGGAATGGGGTCAGAGGAATGTAAAGAGTCACTTCGCGCTGTCCGCGCGTTTCTCGAAGTTCAGCGCGGCGGAATTCATGCAGTAGCGCAAACCGGTCGGCTTCGGGCCGTCTTCAAAAACGTGGCCAAGGTGCGCGTCGCAGCGGCTGCAGACGACTTCGGTCCGGGTGACGAACCAACTGCGGTCACTCACTTCGCCGACACTTTCGGGTGAGAGCGGCTGGTAGAAACTCGGCCAGCCGGTGCCGGACTCAAACTTGGTGTCGGCGTCGAACAACTTCTGGCCGCAGCAGACGCAGCGATACACACCCGGCTCATGGTTGTCCCAATACGCGCCGGTAAAAGCTCGCTCAGTCCCTTTGAGACGTGCAACTTTGAATTGCTCCGGCGTCAACCGCTGCTGCCATTCGGTATCGTCTTTGGCTAGAGGCAACAGACCGGGATCGCTGTCCGTTGTGTCATTCATGGCGGGAACCTTTCGAGTGCCGGTAGAACTGGCTTCGTTCGGCGACTTGCTGGCGAGAACCCCCACTAGCAAAGCCACACCGGCGACAGCCGCGAATACGGCAACACGCTTGAGCATGACAGCCCCCTCGGATCGGTCGGCGAAATCCGCAAGCATTCGATGAGATATCGGCGCAGCGGTTGGGTTACGACAGGCTGTCCAAGTCGATGCCCGCGTCTCGGCGTTTCTTCCCTTCGGTCGGGCTGCCGTCGCCGGAAATGGCGACGCGGCCGGAATTGTCGAGGAAGATTTTGTCCCCCAGGATTTCCGCGACCACGATCTCCATCGGATTCTTGCTCGTCAGTTCGATCAACGGCCGAGCGCCGCGATTCAGCGCGACCAGCCGCTTTTGGATCAGCGACGACAATTTGAAACGGCCACCGACCTTGTTCACGATCGCTTCGTCTTTGAATACGTCAAGCATTCGAGTTCTCCTCCAAGCCTTTCAGGATTTGTACGATCTCGGCCGTCACCCGATCCAGGTCATCGTTGATGACCTGAAAACGGTAGCGGTCCGCCATTTCCAGTTCTCGCCGAGCGGTCTGCAACCGCCGTTGTATCGCTTCTTCCGATTCGGTGCCGCGTGCCCGCAGCCGTTTCTCAAAGTCCGCTTCGGACGCTGTGCGAATGAAAATCGTCACGGCCTGCGGGTATTGATCCACGACGTGCATCGCCCCTTGCACATCAATTTCCAACATGGACCAGCCGCCAGAGTCGTGTGCTCGCTGAACTTCCGACTTCAACGTGCCGTACCAGTTGTCAGAACCGTGGACCTCAAAACACTCCACAAACTCGTCCGCGTCGCGGCGTCGTTGAAATTCGTCTTTGCTCAGAAAGTAGTAGTCCTTGCCGTGCTGCTCTTGGTTGCGAGCCGCTCGCGTGGTCGCGGAAATGGCCTTGATGAGTCGGACTTCCATCTGCGCCGCCAATCGGTTGACGATCGTAGACTTTCCCGAACCGCTCGGCCCGGAGAGCACGACGATCCGCCGTTCGTCCACACCGGAGTGCGACGGAGCAACAGTCGAAGATGGACTCGAATCTGACACGGCAGCTACTCCACGTTTTGCAACACTTCCCGAATTCGTTCCACGGCCGATTTCATCTCGACGACGCACCGCGCGAGCGACACGTTGTTGGCCTTCGAGCCGATCGTATTGACCTCGCGGAACATCTCTTGAGTCAGGAAATCCAGCTTGCGTCCCTGCGAGACTTTATCGGACAGAAACGCTTCAAATTGTTCGAGATGACAACGCAGCCGAGTGATCTCTTCGTTGATGTCGCAGCGGTCCGCATACATGCTGACTTCGCGGATCAAATCCGGCTCGCTGACCACGACGCTCGTCCCTTTGAGTAACTCGTGAATGCGGTCCAGCAGTTTGTCGCGATATTGCTTGACGACTTCCGACGCGGTCTTCGCAATTTCGTCGAGGCTGCTGGAGATGACTTTTCCATTGAGCCGCAGGTCGTCCCCCATCGAACGGCCTTCACGCTGCCGAAATTCTTTGAACTTGCCGATCGCCTCTTCCAATTGCGCCTTGAGGATCGGCCAATCTCGCTCTGCGTCGAGTTCCCCTCGGACGCTATCCGTCACGACTCCGGGCAGCGTCAGGAAATTCGCCATGTCCGCCGGAACAGCCACCGCGAGCTGCCGAGACAAATCCTTCAGTTGGTTCCAATACGCCGTGAGCACCTCTGCATTCAGCCGCGCCGCGGACGCTCCGGAGGCGGGTCTGACCTCGAACGCAACGGTCACGGTGCCACGCGAAACATGCTCGCGCACCACCCGTTCGATCTCCCCTTCCAGAGCCGCGTAGGCATCGGGAAATCGCGAGGTCACCTTCAGATACCGGTTATTGACGGCGCGGATTTCCACGGCGACGCTCAGCCGCTCGTTCTGCCCCTTCGAGGCTCCGAAGCCAGTCATGCTCAGCAACACGCGGCACCCTTTGCAAAAATTCATCGCCGACTCAAAGAGTCAGGCGATGATGAAAAACGAACTCATTGCTTGGCCAGCACCGCTACTTCGACTCGTCGTCCTTCTTGGCGTCGTCCTTCGGCTTCGCTTCTTCTTTTGGCTTCGCCTCTTCCTTCGGCTTGGCCTCTTCCTTTGATTCGGTCTTCGGGTCCGCTGGCTTGGTGTCGGCCTCCGGCTTCTTCGGATCCTCTGGCGTGTCTTCTGTCGCCGGCTTAACGGTCTTGGGTTTCTTCTTGGGATCCTCGTCCTTGCCGACTTCATCCGCCTCATCGCCGATGAGTGCGCCAAGACCGGAGCCGGTCTTCGAGCCACTCGACTTGGTTGAGGAAGTGCTCGGCTCTTTGTCCTTGGGGGTCTCAATTCGATCGGGCAAGCCGCTCGTCTTGTCATCGATGTTAGAACGCAGCACTTGCCCGTGGACGCCCGCCAGGATGACCCAAGCGGCGGCGATGCCAATCGTGATGCGTGTGAACGTGTCACCCGCTTTCGTGCCGAAAGCGCTTTGTCCGCCCAAGCCGCTCAACGCGCCGACCAAGCCGCCGCCGCGACCGCGTTGCAGCAAAATGATCCCGATCAGCACAACGCTGATGAACATGCCCACCAAAGCCAATAACGTTGCCATGAAAACTCCCACAAGCCGTCGCCCGATGTCGAACGGTCTTAACCTTTCAAAGTCTGAGCTTGAATCCCGGCCTCAATGATCGCCGTGAACGAATCCGCCTTCAGTGCCGCTCCGCCGACCAATGCACCGTCCACGTCGGACTGCGACAGAAGCTCGAACGCGTTGTCCGGTTTCACGCTGCCACCGTACAAAATTCGCGTCGCGGCGGCGACCGCTTCGCCGTATCGCGACTTCAATTGACCACGCAAAAAAACGTGAGCTTGCTGCGCCTGTTCCGTCGTTGCCGTGACTCCGGTGCCAATCGCCCACATCGGCTCATAGGCCACGACGACATCGGCCATCTGCTCGGCCGAGACCTGAATCAGTCCGGCCAATTGCTTCGCGAGCACCGCTTCCGTCTGTCCTGCTTGTCGATCCGCCAACAACTCGCCGACGCAATAGACCACTTTCAAACCGTGAGCCAATCCGGCCGAGACTTTCTTGGCGAGCAGTTCGTCTTGCTCGCCGAAAAATTGACGCCGCTCGCTGTGCCCGACCAGCACCCAACCGCAGCCAACGTCCTTCAGCATGTCACCGCTGACCTCGCCGGTGAACGCGCCCTGCGGAGCGAAATAAAGGTTCTGTGCTCCTAATTGAACCGCCGATCCTCGAACCGCCGTACCAACCGCGCTCAAATACGGAAACGCCGGGCAGACCAGGATTTCGACGGCAGCAGACGAAGGATACTTCGCGGCCAAAGCTTGGCTGAGCGCCGTCCCTTGGCTCTGCAACAAATTCATCTTCCAATTGCCGGCGACCAAGATTTGTCGCATGAACTTTCGACCTCTCCAAAAACAACAACCTCATCGCCGATGACGAGTTCCAGCCAAAGTTTGGCAAAAGGCGAGCCGCAGATGATGACGGCGAACTGCCTTGAGTTCAACGCCTGCCGTGGAACAGGTTGAAAACCACGACTAACTCAGCGGCTCGCTCCGTGGATACGAGCCGAGCACTTCCATCCGCACCGCCAACCGCTCGATGTCGGACAGCGTCCGCTTAATTCGCGGGTCATGTGAGTGTCCCTCGAAGTCGAGGAAGAACAAATAACCCGACTCCGGCCCACGCAGCGGGAAGGACTCGATCCATGTCAGATTGATCTTATTGCGTTTGAACGAGGACAACGCATCAGCCAACGCTCCTGGTTTGTGTGGGATTTGCAGGAGCAAAGCAGTGCGGTCCCGGCCCGTCGGCTTTGTCTCGTCGTCGCCGATGATCGCGAACCGAGTCACATTGTTCTTGTTGTCCTGAATCGACTCAGCCGCCACGTTGAGGTCGTATTCGACGGCCGCTCTCATGCTGGCCACCGCTCCCGCTCCGGGTTTATCGCGAGCCAACTGAGCTGCCGTCGAAGTACTGGTCACCTCCAGCAGTCGAGCCTGCGGCATGTTCTTGTTGAGCCATTCGCGGCATTGCGATAACGCTTGAGGCTTGCTGTAGATCTCGGTGATCTCGCTGCGCGGGCACCGAGCCAAGAGGTTGTGATGAATCGCGATCTGAACCTCGCCGCAAATTCGCAACGGCAGCCGAGTGAACATGTCGAGCGTATCCACGATCCGCCCGTCGGTGCTGTTCTCGATGGGGACGATGCCGTAGTCGGCCTGGCCGCGATTCACTTCTTCAAAGACGGCCGCAATCGTGCTGACCGGAACCAAATCGGCCGACTCGCCAAACCGCTCCAGAGCGGCAATGTGCGTGTAACTGTAAGCCGGGCCGAGATACGCGACCCGAGTCGTCTTCACGTCCTGACGTGCCGCACTCAACATCTGCCGGAAGATGCCACGTATGGCCGAAATTGGCAGCGGGCCGCGGTTCGATGACTCCAACGACGCGAAGAGTGCATCGTCAGCCAACGGAGCAAACAACGCTCGCTTCAAATCTGGCTGAGCGACAATCCACTCGGTGGTTGATCTCGTTCGCTTGTTGATCAGCGTGAGGATTTCGCGGTCGAGCCGTTTCAGTTCACTCTCGAGGGCGGCGGATGACTTCCGAGCTGGCTTATGAGCCGGCTTGGCGTGCTTCGCCGGGGCGGCCACGGGCTTGCGGGCTTTTTTCGGAAGTGGTTTCTTAGCCATGAGTTCCTTTCGCGGTCGCAGTGCCCGGAAGGGGTCGAAATCGGCTCCGCCGTGAGGGTTCAGGCTTGTATTCCGGCCCTTCTAAGGTGTCAAGCAGCCAAGGGTTTCGGTATCGCGCGGCCCCTTCAATGACCTGTCAGTTTGACAATGCCGAGGGCCGAAGAGGGTGTGCGATTCGGTGCCAATCTGGCAAACCGCTCATCAGACCTGATCAGTAGCACGAGCACAATCCCTTGCTATGCCGCAAGTTGTCACGTCATCAGAAGCCGAAGCACTGCTGGCACGGACTTTGCCTTCCGCTGCTCGACACTGACCAATTCGAATCACACTCATCCAACTCGAATCACACTCATATCGACTGAGGAGCCAAGTCATGGCCGTCGCTGAAAAGATCATTGGAATCGACCTGGGAACCACCAACTCCGTGGTCTCAATCATGGAAGGAGGCGAGGTCAAAGTCCTCGCCAACCTGGAAGGCAATCGTTTGACGCCGAGCATCGTCGCCTTCACCGACAAAGGCGAAACCTTGGTTGGCGATCCCGCTCGCCGACAAGCGGTGACGAATCCGCGAAACACGATTTACTCGATCAAGCGCTTCATGGGCCGACGGCACAGTGAGGTCGCCTCCGAAGAAAAACTCGTCCCGTACAAGATCATTGGCGGCACGAACGATTACGTGAAGGTCGAGACCGGCAACGGCAAGCAACATACGCCACCGGAGATTTCGGCCCTCGTGTTGCGCAAGCTGAAAGAGGCGGCGGAGAGCTACCTCGGCCACAAGGTCAACAAGGCGGTCATCACCGTCCCGGCGTACTTCAATGACGCGCAGCGGCAAGCGACCAAGGATGCCGGCCAGATCGCCGGTCTCGAAGTCGCCCGCATCATCAATGAGCCGACGGCCGCCGCGCTGGCGTATGGCCTGGAGAAAAAGAAAGACGAGAAGATTTGCGTATTCGACCTCGGCGGCGGCACGTTCGACGTATCGATTCTGGAGGTCAGCAATGAGCTGGTCGAAGTGCTCAGCACGAGCGGCGACACGCATCTCGGAGGGGACGACTTCGACGAAGAGTTGATCAATTTCATCGCTGCGAAGTTCAAGACAGAAAACAGCATCGACCTCCGCAAAGACCCGATGGCGTTGCAGCGGCTACGCGAAGCGGCCGAGAAGGCGAAGAAGGAACTCTCCTCGCTGCAAAACTCGGAGATCAATCTGCCGTTCATCACCGCCGATGCCAGCGGAGCAAAGCATCTGCAACTGTCCGTCACGCGGTCCGAGTTCGAAAAGATGGTCGATCATCTCATCGAACGTTGCCGCATCCCGGTTGAGAACGCGTTGAAAGACGCGAAGCTCAAGCCGACCGACATCGACGAGGTCGTGCTCGTCGGCGGTTCCACGCGAGTGCCGAAGGTCCAAGACTTCGTCAAGAAGATCTTCCTAGGCAAAGAGCCGCACAAAGGGGTGAACCCGGACGAAGTGGTCTCGATCGGTGCCGCGATTCAAGGCGGGATCATTACCGGTGAAGTCACCGACGTCGTGCTGATGGACGTGACACCGTTGTCTCTGGGCATCGAGACCGAGGGGGGCGTGATGACCACGCTCGTCGAGCGCAACACCACGATCCCGACCACGAAGAAGGAAACCTTCTCGACGGCGGCCGACAATCAGCGGGCGGTCACGGTCAGCGTGTATCAGGGTGAGCGGCCGATGGCTCGCGACAACCGATTGCTCAGCCAGTTCAACCTCGAAGACATTCCGTCCGCTCCGCGCGGAGTCCCCAAGGTCGAGGTCGCATTCGACATCGACGTCAACGGCATCCTCAAGGTCTCGGCGAAAGACCTCGGCACGGGCAAGGAGCATTCGGTTCGCATCGAGAACTCCAGCGGCCTGTCCAAGGAAGAAATCGAGAAGATGCGGAAGGACGCCGACGCACACGCCGACGAAGACAAGAAGGCAAAAGCATTGGCCGAAGCCAAGAACAAAGGTTCGATGCTGGCCTACGAAGCCGAGAAGCAGCTCAAGCAGAACGGCGACAAATTGGACCCCGCATCGAAAGGCGCGATCGAGTCTTCGGTCAGCAAGTTGAACGAGGTGTTGAAGACCGAGGACGCCGATCAGATCAATGCGGCGACGGCGGCTCTCGAACAATCCCTGCACGCGATGGCCGAGCATCTCTACAAGAACGCAGGAGCTCAACCGGGACCGGACGCGGCCGCTCAGGCCGCTGGCGGAACGAAGCCGGCCGGGGACGACAACGTCATCGACGCGGAGTTCGAGAAGAAATAGGGCGAAGCCCCAAAGTAGACGAGTCACTCCGTGACTCGAATTCGAGTCACGGAGTGACTCGTCTACTTTGATTGAATTCAAGCAACGCCCGGCCGCTCACGGAGGAATTGGCCGGGCGTTGTCGTTGATGCGTCAGGCTCAAGCCGCTCGCTGCAAACTCATCGTCAGCGGCTGAATCAATTGCCGTTGAGCAACAGCCGTCTCTTCAAAGTGCCGAGCAACCGCGGCTCGGAACGCCGCACCGATTTCCGGCTGTCCGCGCCAGGTTTTCATGAATCGCAGCCAATCGCGGTCGCGGCGATGCAGGAAGGTCAGATCGAACCAGTGCCGCCAGGTGCCGTCGAGATTGATGAGCTTGAGTTGTCCATGCGGAGTCACCAGGAAGTTCGAGGCGTGCAGCGCGCCATGCACGATTCGCAATTCGCCGAGCGTGTGCCAGATGCGGGCAAACTGCCCGGCGAGGCGATCGAGTTCGAGCGTGTTGAGTTCGGTTTTCGCCAAGAACTCCGGCAACGGAGTTCCCTCGACCTGTTCCGTCAGCACGAACGACCGGAAGCGGAATGGGCCAAGCCGATCCTCGACCATCGCCAGCGGCCGAGCGGTGCCGATGCCCGCGCTCAGCATTTCGCGGCCATAGGTCCACGAACGGCTGCCGCGTGTGAAGAGCAACACTCGCGTCAGCGTGTGCAGCACGCTGCGCAGGTTGAATCGCTTCAGCAGTCCGATGGCGGACTTCCCGAAATGCCCGTCGGGTTGTGGAGCATGGACTGGGACGCGAGCCACCGCACCGTAATCATCGCGCGTCACGGTTTGACCGGCTTCGAGGAATTCGTCGGGATCATCCCACAGCCGCTCGACCACCTGCGTGGCGAGTTGGTTATCAAAGACGATCCTCCGGAACGGCGATTGTTTGACCGACACGTTGGCTCCGCGCAGCTCAAAGTTCCACGGCCAGTCGATGTCGGGAATCCATTGAGCCAGCACGCGTAATGGGGCGGCGATGACAGACCACACCGGGTGAATCAACTCTTTGTAGATCATCGTCAGGAAGTCGTTGATCCCCTCGACGAAGCGGTCCCACCAGATCGGCTTGAGGTACTTGTGGAACAGCGCTTCGAGTTGCTCTGTGATCCACAGTGTTTCGCGATCCACCATGCGAGCTTCGATGTCGAAGTGCCACCACTCCGAGGACTCGTCCGCCCATTGCAGGCGGACGTCGTCGCGTGGGTCACCGGCGAATCGGTCGCGGTGATGCAACGGCTCGCGATACAGCAGCGGTTCTGAATTCGCCTCCGAATCGGGTTCGGTAACGGCCGGACTCGGCTGCCGCAGGTGGAGAACGTCGTTGTTCGATGCCGCAACAACCGCTGAAGTCGTCTCAACCCGCGTGGCGAATGGGTTCGCAGACGCCGAATTGGGGGTCGGCGGAAGCAGGAACAACGGCATTGAAGAGGTAGGGTTCTCGGCGGCTCTTGAAATGGACATCGGAATGATCTGCGACAGATGAGTCGCGATGTCCTCGAAGCCAGGAAGTTGCGTGGCCGGGTCGTTCATCGGACGGTGAGGTTGAGGAGCAGTCATCACATCCCTCGATTTGGAATTTGAAATCTGAGATTTGAAAATTGAAATTGTCTCACGCAGCACACCCAATGCGAGGCGACGCATTCGGCCAACGACGGACGATCTCCGCGAAGACATTCTCGACCGTCAGCTCGCGCATGCAGCGATGGTGCTTCAACGGACAGACACGTTGTTGGCAGGGGCCGCAATCGACTGGCAGTTGCAGGTGGACGGCTTGCGGGTGAAACGTCTCGCTCCAGGCAATGTGCGTGGGCCCGAACAGTGTCAACGTCGGAACATCGAACGCGGCGGCGAAGTGCCGAGGACCGGAATCGGTCGTGACCAGCAAACTCGCATGACGAATCGCGGCCTTCGTCAAGCCGATGCTGAGCGATTCGTCGGCCAAGCTGACCACTCGCGGATGCGCGACTTCGGTGACAATGCGTTGCGTGGTTGAGCGTTCGCTCGGGCCGCAGACAATTAAGACCGTTCGGCCAAGATCGACTGCCAGGCGGCGAGCCAGTTCGGTGAAATATTCTGTCGGCCAATCCTTTGCCGCTCCGAAGGCACCACCCGTGTTGAGGACGACGAAATCGGTCGAATTGGCGGCCGGATGCCGTTTCCAAAAGTTCGCGATTTGTTGTTCGTCGCGCGGCAGCGTTGCCAGTTCCATCTTGCGCGAAAGCGTGCGGCAACCCAGTTGCGCGACGAGTTGCAGATTCTCATCGAGCACCGGATGCGGCGTTGCTTGCGACGGCGCGGGGATCGGATCGGTCAACAAAATGCTCCGTCCGTTGCGAGCATAGCCAAGCGTTTGTTTTGCTCCCGAAGCCCACGCCCAGAAGCTGGATCGCAATGAGTTCGGGAACAGGACGGCGAGATCGAATCGCTCGCGGCGTAACGCCCATCCAAAACCGAAGCCGCGATGGAACGGCGACTTCCCCTTCGGATCGTGAATCAGCACACGGTCCAGCAGCGTCGTTCCGGCCAGCACGTCGGCCACATACGGCCGCAGGATGCCGACGATTTCCGCGCCGGCAAAGTGTTCTCGCAGCGCGCGCAGGGCCGGCGTCGCCATCGCGACGTCTCCGATCCAGTTAGGGAGCCAGACGGCGAGTTTCATGGTCGGGTGAGACCCTGGAGTGCTGCGGCTCGACGCAGCCCTCCATTCGATTGGAATAGAGATGTTGATTACTAAGAAACCGACCGATGCTCAGCCGGACTTCGTGGTGACGGTTTTGGGACTATGAGTGTCGTAATTGCAATTGAATGGAAGGCGGTGTCGAGCCACCGCACTCCAGGTTTAGGCGGCCTCGCGCTGTGTGCGAATCTGTGTGACGATGCGGGTGGTGGAGACGTTGGGGACTTCACTGAGCAGGCGGACTTCGCCGCCGTAGCTCTCGACGAATTCGCGGCCGACGATCGACGACGTCGTGCCACCTTTGACGAGGATGTGCGGTTGCAAGCGTTCCAGCAGCGAGAGCGGCGTGTCTTCGTCGAACACGACCGCATGATCGACGCACTCCAGCGCGGCGAGCATCATGGCTCGTTGCGATTGTGAGATGACTGGCCGAGTCGGGCCTTTCAAACGTCGTGTGCTGTCATCGCTGTTAAGCCCCACGATCAGACAATCGCCGAGCGTCGCGGCCTCTTGCAGATATTGAACGTGCCCCGCGTGCAACAGGTCGTAGCAGCCGTTCGTGAACACGACCTTCTGTCCGAGCTGCTTGCGAGCATCGACCATCCGAGCCAATTCGTTGAGTTCGCTGATCTTCTCGTGAACTTTGCGTGACCCACCGAGCAGGTCGCCGAGAATCTCCTGCCGAGTAATCGCGACGACGCCGATCCGTTCGACTTCGAGACCTCCCGCGACGTTGGCCAGCCGACACAAATCCTGCGGCGAGAGTCCATCGGCCAGGCCGACGCCGATCATTGCCAAGACCATGTCACCGGCTCCGGTGATGTCGTAAACCTCGCGTTTGCGAGTCGGAAACAGTTCCGCCGAGCCGTCGTTCAACGCCAGCGCGATTCCATCTTTATCGAGCGTCACAAACGCATTCGTGAGTTGCAGCGTTTCGACCAATTGCCGACCCGCGGCGAAAGCGTCCTCCGTCGAACGGACTTCGCAGCCGGTCGCCAGCTTGGTTTCCAATCGGTTGGGAGTCACCGCCGTCGCGCCGGTGTAGTCGGCGTAGTTTGCTTTCGGCCCCGGATCGACCAGCACTGGAATGCCACGAGCCTTCGCCGCTTCGATCACCGTTTGCAACACGCGCGGCGTGCAAACACCTTTCGAGTAATCCGAGATCAAGACCGCCTGATGCCCATCGAGTCGCGCGAGGACTTGCGTCAGAAACTCGTCTTCGATCGCCGTGGGGAGCGCGTGACGCGATTCGCGATCGACGCGCAGGATTTGGTGGGGATGCCGGCTCTGTGCCTTGCCGATGAATCGCACCTTGACCGTCGTGGGACGCGATTCATCAATCAGCACCGTTGAGCAATCGACTCCCGCGTTGGCGAGCGATGCCTGCAATTCTTCGCCGTCGCTATCGCGACCGACCACGCCGGCGATGGTCACGTCCGCATCGAGCCCGCGGATCATGTTCGCGACGTTGGCTGCTCCGCCCAGACGCATCTCTTCCGACTCTTGCCGCAGCAGAATGACGGGAGCTTCCTGACTGACCCGCTCCGCCTCGCCCCAGACGTAGCGGTCGAGAATCAGATCGCCGATCACCAGCAATCGAGGATGCCCCAACTGCTGCATGACATCAATTAAGTGATACGACATCGTGGCCAGCCATCCTTTGCTGGGGCAGATTCAGTGTAAGTACGACATTGGCAGCATTCCGCGCAGCCCACCCGCTTTGCCGAACCTGACGCGGGGCGGGATGTTCTGTTTGACACGAAAACGTGTCAATGGCGTTTCTTTCGGCGTCAACGATGTCATCCGCATTCCGAAAATTAGCCGCGCGGGTGTGGAGCCGACGTTTTTCGATCAGCCGCACGAGACCTGCGCAGACACGCTCGGTCGAGAGTTCGTCCATGCAGCACAGATGCGTGCGGCCGGAGTGCGGGCATTGCTTCTTGTAGCTCGCCGCACACGAGACCTGTGTGGCGACCAGTTCATGTTGCTCACCCGGCGGACCGGAGATCGTGGGACTCGTGCAGGTGAAGACTCCCAACACCGATGTGCCCAAGCCGGCCGCGAGGTGCATAGGGCCGGAATCGTTGGTCAGCACGACATCCACCGCCGACAAGACCGCCGTGAGTTGTTTGAGGGACGTCTTCCCCGTCAGGTTGAGCACCGTCTTCCGCGACACGAAGCCTTGCAGCAGCGTTTGCAATTCATTGGCGACGGGCACCTCGTTCTTGCTGCCGAGGATCACGACCGAGAATCCGTATTGCCGCATCGCCTTGTTGGCGACGACGGCAAATTTTTCGACGGGCCAGCGCTTCGTCATCCAGCGTGCTCCCGGATGAATCGCCAAGATGGGGCCGCTCAAGCCACGTAGTTCGGACGTCGCCCAGGCCCGGTCGCTGTCGGCGGTGTGGACGATCGTTTGCGGCGGACGTTCGCCAACACCAAGTTCCTCGGCGATGCGCCAGTACCGTTGAAACGCGGGGATCCCTTTGCCGGTCTGCGGAATCGTGAGATGACAGGCGAAGCCCGCACCCTCGCGTGAGGTTTCCAAACCGACTCGCAGCGGCGCTCCTGTCGCAGCGGCCATCAAGCCCGAACGCATTAAACCTTGCAGGTCGAAGACGAGATCGAATTGCCGCTCGCGCAGTTCATGCAGCAAGTGCAGATACTGCCGCGCCGTCCCGCGACGATGGAACGGCAGCAACTCGTCGAGATGCGGATGCCCAACCAACAGATCCGCGAGTTCGTGATTGATGACCCAGTCAATGCGAGCGTTTGGGAATCGCTCATGCAGCACCGGCAGCAGCGGCAGCGACTGGACGACGTCACCCAGCGCGCTGGGCTTGATGACGCAAATCCGCCGGACCTCCAGGGCCTCGATCCGGCGATTCAAATTTGCGGTCGCCATGAGTAACGGCCTTCCGTGGCGCGTGCGTGGGTTCGTTTCGGGGCGGGAATCTAGCCCGCCGTTGTCCATCGGCCAAGGCGAGTCTGCCATCTCTGTGCTGAAAAATGTCACGCGGATGAGCCGGAACGCGCTCGCGTCGGGTTTGTCGTTGTGATTGTGTCCGAACCGGGCGCGCGACCTTTTCAATCGCTCTCCGTGTGCCGGCTGCGAGGGAGGGAGTTCGCCAGACTGTTGACGGCGCGGGGAGCGGGCTATCGTGCTCCCCTTGCACACGGAGTGACGCTCGATTTCACAATCCGACTTCCCGCGGGAGGTGAGTGATGGTTCGCCGACGAGTGGTGCTGAGTCAGTGTTCGACGCTGCTGCCAATGCTGTTGGCCGGCGTCGTGGTTCTGGTCACGTTCGAGCCATTGGCTCAGCGTGCTCGCGGAGCGGAGACGGTCGTCATCCCCTCCGAGCCGATCAAGATCAAGCCGGGGAGTCCGTTGAGCGGCCGTGCTCTGGTGCAACGCCCCGCGAGTATCAACGGGTTGATGAGCTGGACGCTGGAGACGCGGCGGCATCGCGGTGTGATCTATCACGTCGCCATCAGTCCGGATGGCAAGACGCTGGCGACCGGAGGTCTCGACGGCACGATTCGGTTGTGGGACGTGGACACCGGCAAGTTCATTAAGTGTCTGCTGGGACATAACAGTTGGGTTTTCCGGTTGGCGTGGTCGCCGGATGGGAACACGCTCGCTTCGGCCGGAGCCTATGACGGCAGCGTGGGATTGTGGGACGTCAAGACGGGCGTGCTGCGTCGTGCGATCCGCAGCCCTCATGGAGTGGTCACGTATGTCGCGTGGGCTCCGAGCGGAACGCAACTCGCCTTTGCCACGGGGGGCAGCGGTCACATGCTGGTGTACGACGTCGTGCGCGGCGAATACCTCAACAACAACAAAGATCGGGAGGTCGCGCTGGGAGTCGGGATCGCGGCCCTGGATTGGTCTCCGAACGGTCAGTTCGTCGGATTCGTCGGCTCGACCACGCCGGTCAGTTTGTGGGAACTCTCGGCTGTGAGGCAGAACAGATTTCTGTTGCCGGAGGAAGGGGGCGTGACGTACGCGCTGGCGTATTCGCGTGACGGCAAGGAAGTCGCGGTGGGCGGACTGAAGGACATCCGCGTGTTTGATTTTGAAACGGAGAAGTTGACTCGCACGATCGCGGGCGCGGCGTATTCCGTGGCTTACTCACCCGATGGCAAGATGCTCGCGTCAGCTCCGCAGAATGGTGTCGTGCAAATCTGGGAAGCCGACACCGGCAAGCCGATCAAGACGCTGACCGGCAGCGCCACGATGTCGCTGTCGTGGTCCGCTGACAGCAAATTGCTCGCCACCATGACGTATTACACGGCCGTCGTGTGGGACGTGGAAACGGCCAAGCCCAAACAGACGTTTGATGCGTGCGGCGTCAATCCTCCGATCTGGACGCCGAAGATGCCGTTCATCAGCGGCATCGCCACGAATACTCCATCGGTGTGCGATCCCGCGACGGGAAAGTTGCAGTGCAAACTCGAAGGACATACGGCTCCCGTCGGCACCTTTGCGTGGTCGCGCGACGGCAAGACGTTGGCCACCGGCTCGGCCGACGCCACCGTGCGGTTGTGGGAGATGCCCTCCGGCACATCGCTGGCCATTTACAAAGGACACACGGCCGCAGTGAATGCCATCGCGTGGATGTCGGATAGCAAATCGCTGGCCTCGGCATCGTCGGACAAGACGATTCGGGTGTGGAAAGTTCCCGATAAAAAGTCAGCCGCCGGCAAGAAAGCGGACGAGGAGAAGTCCGCCAGCGAAGCCACGCCCTCCGAAACCAAACCGGCGACCGAACCCACTAAGAAAGCCGTCGGTAAGAAAGACGCGAAAGATCCTTCAGACCCGCTGATCCAAGAATTCAAAGGGCACGCCGGACCCGTCACGCAGTTGGTGTCACCTTCTGTCGGCCCCAAACTGCTGGTGTCGGGGAGTAGCGACAAGACCATTAAGGTCTGGAACCTGACCTCGAACAAACTCGCCACGACAATTGATATTGGATATCCCATCCAGGCATTGGCTTGGTCCCCGGATGGAAAAGTGTTGTGCTCGAGCAGCGTGGACGAACGGCTGAGCTATTGGAATGCCGCGAACGGCAAGCTGCTCAAGGACACGGGCAAGTCGGGCAATGTGCCGTCGATGTCGTCGATGACTTTTTCTCCCAACAGTTCGCTCATCGCGGTGGGCTATCGCGGCGGCCACGCGTTGTCCTTGAGGGACACTCAAACGGACAAAGTCGTGCATTCGTTGACGGCGATGGCTCCGGTGAATTCGGTGACGTTTACTCTCAGCGGCCAGTCCATCGCGGCCGGCTGCGAAGATCGGACTGTTCGCTTTTGGGACATCGCCAAAGGGGAACTCCGCGGACATCTGATCGCCGAAGAGGGGCAAGTCGCCGCCGTCTCCGCCGACGGCCACTTCAAAGCGGAGCCGGGCATCGAAGCGGATTTGTTTTATGTGGCGCAGACGGACAAGTCTCAAGAGACGCTGTCGATCAGCGACTTCACCGCCAAGGCCAAGTGGAAGAACAACCCGGCACAAGCGGCGGTGATTGGGAAATGACAAATGGAAAATGAGAAATGGAGAATGAAAAATGCAAAATGTTTGACTCTGCATTTTGCATTCTCCATTTCTCATTTCTCATTTTCCATTGCGCGAATCCTCCGCGGTCATCGCCCACGGCCAGCGCGTATCAAAGTTGTTGACCTGTGAGGACTTCCGCGAGGAAGTCGTCGTTCCAGCCGGCGATTTGCATCTTGCCTCGCAGACTTTCTTTGAGCGGATGATGCTTGAGTCGCGTGATGGCAAAGCGTCGTAGCCAA
>CAMDDX010000102.1 GCA_945893075.1 Planctomyces sp. SH-PL62
GACGTGTGCCACAAGTTTCAAAAGGGCCACCGGATCATGGTACAGGTACAAAGCAGTTGGTTCCCGCTGGTGGCCCGCAATCCGCAAACGTTTGTCGACACTTTCGGCGCGAAAGAGTCCGACTATCAAAGGGCGACGCAGCGCGTGTATCGGTCCCAGGAACTTCCTTCGCGAATCATCGCCCAGATGTTGCCGTAAAATTCTCTGGGCAAGTTCCGACACGGGGCGGGACAGAGTCCCAACCCACGGAAGCGAAACGACGACTGGCCGCGGCACCCCGCGGTCACAGCGGCTCGCCGCTGCGATACTTCGGATGTTCGCGGGGCCGCTCGTGGTGTTCCTAAGAATCTGTCATCGGACGATGGGGCGGCTTGCGTCCACTTTCGGACGGGCCTAGCATCACCCCCCCCGTGCGGGCCTGCCGGGGTGCTTGTGCCATGCCTCCTCGAATTGCCCCCCAACTCCCTGAGCGACTGGGTTCCGCCCACGCTCGCAGCTTTAATGGTCGGCCGATGTCGTTTCAGACTCTGGATGAGTTGCGGCAGGTGTTGGTTGACTTGGAGTTGGTGTCTCCCCAGCAACTTGCACAGGCGATTGACGAAATTGGTGGTTTCACCCGCCAGTCCAGTTCGTTATTAGAAGCTCTCGAACGTCAGGGGGCACTGACCACCTACCAGTTGAGCAAGCTTCACAAAGGGGAAACCGAAGGCTTGATCCTGGGGCGTTACAAGCTGCTGTACCGCAATGCGTCAGGGAGTTTCGCTCGCGTCTTTCGAGCTTGTTCCCTGGATAGCGGCAAGATGATCGGCCTGAAGGTGCTGCGACAACGCTGGGCCACCGATCCGAACTACGTCAAGCAGTTCCATCGCGAGGCCGAGATTTGCAAGCGTCTCCGGCACAAAAACATCGTCCCGATTTACGACGTGGGCGAGGACCGCGGCGAGCACTTTCTGACGATGGAATTCGTCGAGGGAGGCAACCTCCGTGAGTTTCTCAGAATTCGCGGTCAATGCTCGCCAATCGAGTCCGTTCAGTGGTTGTTGGACATGGCCGAGGGGCTGGAATACGCCCTGTCGCAGGGGATGACGCACCGCGATTTCAAACTGACCAACGTGCTGATGAGCAGCGAACAAGTCGCCAGGCTGGTGGACTTCGGCTTGGCCAGCCTCAGTGGTGGCGTCGGTGCCGGCGACAGCGGGCTGGAGGAAGGCAACCTCCGAGCTTTGGAATACGCGACGCTCGAAAAAGGAACCGGTGCTCCGGACGACGACCCACGCAGCGATTTGTATTTTCTGGGTGCTGTGACTTACGAACTGCTGGCAGGCTCGCCGCCGTATCCACCGACGAAGGACCGCAACGAACGCAAACTGCTCAGCCGGTACACGAACGTCCGCCCGATCCGGTCCTTCGCTCCGAATGTCCCGGCCGTGCTCGCGGATATTGTGGACCACTTGATGCGGGTCAATCCAAACGAACGGTTTCAGTCGCCGACAGAAGTTGTCCACGCGGCTCGCAAAGCGTTCAAAGAACTGGGCGGCACCCCACGCGCAGAAAACAACCAGGGCCCGAAGACCATCCTGTGCATCGAGAATCGCCCCAAGCATCAAGACTTGTTGCGTGAATATCTCACGAAGCTCGGTTACCGCGTGCTGATGATGACCGACCTGCAACGCGGACTGGTTCGTCTGCAAAACACTCCCGCAGATGCACTGCTGCTGATGGCGGACTCGATTTCCAACAAATCTAACGAAGGGTTCGAAGCATTTTTGTACTGGAAGAAAACTTCGAGCACGGCGGTCGTGGCGATCTTGTCCCCCAAACAACAGGGCTGGAAAAAGATGCTGGAGGACGCAGGCTCGACCCGCGTTCTTGTGCAACCGATCCAGCTTCGGGATGTCCGCAAAGAGCTTGAAGCGCTGCTCGACATCACCACCGATTGACCACGGTTTGTGCTCTCTCCGGGCGTTGGATTTCGTGAGAACTTTGCTGGGCGGCAAATTCGCGCGCGGGCCTTGACCCATCGGGACGTCGGCCGCTATATCCTCGCCCCGCACGACTTGCGGGAGTAGCTCAGTGGTAGAGCACCACGTTGCCAACGTGGTTGTCGCGGGTTCGATCCCCGTCTCCCGCTCTTCCCGAACTGGGCTGCTGACGGTCCAGTTTTTTGTTGGCGGGCGTGCCCCGCGTTTGGAGCTAGTCGAGCATCCGCTCCGGCTCCCTTGAAGGAAACACCCCGTGAGTACCGTCGCCGAACAAGAACCAACCACTGCCGAATCTGCCGAAGTCCCGGCGACCGAAACCAAAGCCGAAGTGGCCGCACCCTGGCGCATGACGTTGGGTGTTGATGTCCGAGACATCGGCCCCTGCAAGAAGCACGTCAAAGTGAGAGTGCCGCAAGACGACATCTCGCATATCCGCAACTTCGTGCTCGACGAAATGAAGTCCAAGGCCGCCGTGCCGGGCTTCCGTCCGGGCAAGGCCCCCAAAGACATCATCGCCAAACGCTTCTCTCGCGAACTCAACGACGAGATCAAGCAGAAGGTCTTGATCGGCAGCCTCGAACAGTTGTCGCAAGACACCAACATCGAACCGATCAACGAGCCGGACCTCGACGTCGAAAACCTGACGATCCCGGATGCCGGCGACTTCGAGTACGAATTCCAAGTCGAAGTGCGGCCGGCGTTTGACCTGCCCGCTTACGACCAAATGACCATCAAGCGTCCGACTCGCGAATCGACCGAGGCGGATGTTGACGCCGCTCAGCAGCGATTCCTCGAACAGTACGCCGAACACGTTCCCTCGGATGCCGGCGTCGAGCCGGGCGATTTCGTCAAAATCTGTGCCTCGTTCGCGTACAAAGACGGCACGCTGCAAGACCACGCCCACTTCTCCGCTCGAGTCCGTTCGACCCTGCGATTCGAAGACGGCGAGATCATCGACTTCGACAAGCTGCTCGCAGGTGCAAAAGCCGGCGACTCGCGCGAAGCGACCATCACAATCTCCAAGGAAGCCGAGAACTTCGCCATGCGTGGCGAAAAGGTGCAGGCCACACTGAAGGTCGAAGAGGTCAATCGCGTCAAGCTGCCCGAACTGAACCGTGCGTTGTTTCAGCGAGTCGGCGTCGAAACCATTGACGAACTTCGCATCGAGATCGAGCAAGCCTTGCAACGCCAAATTCAGTACGACCAGCGGCAAGCGGTTCGCCGTCAGGTGCTCGACAAGATTACCGCTTCAGCCACGTGGGAACTGCCGGAAGACCTGGTGCTCAAGCAGGTCGAGAACGCGATGTATCGCGAAGTCCTCGAAATGCAGCAGGCCGGATACACCGAGCAGCACATCCGCGTCCGTGAGAACGAACTCCGTCAGCATCAAGTCTCGATGACTCGCCAAGCGATGAAGGAACACTTCATCCTCGACAAGATCGCCACGCAGGAGGGCATCGAAGTCAGCGAGTACGACGTCGAAGCCGAATTGCACTACATGGCGATGTCGCGCGGCGAAAACATCCGCCGCATGCGTGCTCGCATGGAAAAGTCCGGTGTCATCGAAAACCTGGAAGCTCAAATCCGCGAGCGCAAGGCCGTCGATGTGATCCTCTCCAAAGCGGTCTTCGAGGACGTCCCGATGGAGACGCCGGATACGCTCAACGTCGAAGCCGTCGAACTCGAAGTCTGCCACAACCCCGACGAACCGATCGGGCCGAAGGCGTAATTCCGTGGGGCACGTTTTCAACGTGCCCGTGATGCGGCGAGCACGTTGAAAACGTGTTCCACGAGAGCCTCGGCATGACCTTCCTCGCCGAAGACAACCCGTTGCAGCCGCACGAACGCTGGATGCGAGCCGCCCTCGAACTCGCTCGCCAAGCCTACGACGAAGGGGAAGTCCCCATCGGCGCGGTGATCGTTCACGACGGCCGCATCATCGGCGAAGGTTACAACCAGCGAGAGTCGCTCAAAGACCCAACCGCGCATGCCGAGATGATCGCCATCACTCAAGCCGCGCAATCGCTCGAATCCTGGCGGCTGCTCGATTGCACGATCTACGTCACGCTCGAACCTTGCCCGATGTGCGCCGGAGCCATCGTGCTGGCTCGCATCCCAACGGTCATCTACGGCACGACCGATCCGAAAGCCGGAGCCTGCCACTCGCTGTTCCAGATCACCGACGACGCGCGGCTCAATCACCGAGCCGCAGTCCTCGGCGGTGTCCTGCAACCGGAATGCAAAGCGCTCCTGCAAGACTTCTTCGCCGCGCAACGAGCACTAGGAAAAAAGTAAGCGAGGAATCGCGAGATTCAACTCAGCGACCAGCCATCCGGAAGCACGCCGCCGTTCGGCACGATCACAATGCCGTCGCGAACGTAAACGCCCTTGACGTCGCAGTTCGCATCCAAGCTGGGATGACGCTGAATCCGCACCTTCCGGCCGATCGCGCAATTCTTGTCGGCAATGACGCCGTCCAAGAGGCTGTCTGATCCGACCCCCAGATTCGGCCGCTTTTCTTGCGCGTTCGCCGTCTTCTGCGCGTCGGAGTCGTACAGATCCGCACCCATCAGGATCGAGTTGCGGATCGTCACGTTCTCGCCGATGTGGCAGCGCAAACCAATGACGCTGTTCTCGATGACCGTTCCTTTGCCAATCACACAGCCGTCAGAGATCAGGCTGTTCGAGACCGTCGCGCCCTCGACTCGGGTTGAGGGAAGATGCCGTGCTCGCGAATAAACCGGAGCCTCTTCGTCCGCGAAATTGAACGGCGGATTGGAGGACGCGATCGCTAAATTCGCGTCGTAGAAACTGCGGATCGTGCCGACATCCTCCCAGTAGCCGTCGAACAAATGGCATTGCACTCGCCGAGCGCGAATCGACAGCGGAAAGACCTCTTTGCCGAAGTCCTGGTAGTTATTCTTCGACAGGATCTCGACTAGCACGTCGCGGTTGAAAAGATAGATGCCCATGCTGGCGAGGCACTCGCGCCCCTTGCTGGGGATCCCCTGAGAGTCGAACCACGATGGATCGGTTTGCACGAGCTTCAGTTCCTCGTCCGTCGTCGGTTTCTCCAGAAACCCCTGCACTCGCCCGGTGCCGTCGATTCGCATGATGCCGAGCGCCGACGCGGCCTCGCGATGGACCGGCAGAGCGGCGATTGTCGCGTCGGCCCGCGAATCGACGTGGGTTCGCAGCATCTGCTGGAAATTCATCCGATAGATCTGGTCGCCCGACACGACGAGGACATGCTCGATCCCCGGCTGTTCGAGATACCGCAACTGCTTCCGCACGGCGTCGGCGGTCCCCTGATACCACGCCTCCCCTTCATTGGTCTGCTGAGCCGCCAGAATCTCAACGAATCCGCCACCAAACCGGTCAAACGTGTACGTCTGCCGGATGTGCCGATGCAGGCTGACCGAGTTGAACTGCGTCAACAAATAGATCTGGTTGATTCCGCTGTTGATGCAGTTCGAGATCGGAATGTCGATCAGCCGAAACTTCCCTCCCAGCGGAACTGCCGGCTTCGAGCGAAACTCGGTCAGCGGAAATAGTCGCGTCCCCTTGCCACCTCCCAGAATGACGCAGACCATTTTCTTCATCATGTTGAAATACCTTCACCAGCCAGAGGGGCGGTCGAGCGAAGTGCCTGCCAAAGTTTTTCGGCGCTCGACTCAGAAGACGTGAATTGTGAAGTGATTCTAAGCTGGCTGCGAATTTACTCGCCACTGATCCCGACAACTTCCTCGAAATCACACCGTAGACCGACTCTCCGAGTCGGGACAACACCGTCACGCATGCTCCGACTCAGAGAGTCGGGCTACGAAATCACACCTGCTTGACGAGCGACTCGCTTCCCGGATAATGCCGCCTCACCTTCGCCAGGCGGGGAAGGCGACCTCTGACTGCGGTGGAGCCGTGTGAACCGGGTCAGATCCTAACCGAAGCAGCCCTAAGCGATGTGCTTTCAGGTGCGGAAGGGGGTCGCCTTCCTCGCCTGTCGCATTGGTAGCGCACGCGGCTCGCGTGCGTTCCCCGGTCCTCGCACGCGAACCGCGTGCGCTACGATGCGAACCCATCATGGACGCCACCGCCAACTACACCGTCCTTGCTCGCCGTTATCGCCCACAAGGCTTCGATGAAGTCATTGGCCAGGAACACGTCGCGACATCGCTCCGAAACGCAATTCTTTCCGGCCGAGTCGGCCATGCGTACCTCTTCACCGGAGCTCGCGGTGTCGGCAAGACCTCGACCGCCCGCATCTTTGCCAAGGCGCTGAACTGCCCGAACGCCACGGAGGCGACCCCCTGCAATCACTGTGAAGTTTGCGAGAGCATCGCGGTCGGCAGCGATGTCGATGTGCATGAAATCGACGGTGCGTCGAACAACGGCGTGGACAATGTGCGTGATTTGCGAGCCAACGTCACCGTCACGTCGATGCGATCGAAATACAAGATCTACATCATCGACGAAGTCCACATGCTCTCGAAGGCCGCGTTCAACGCGCTCCTCAAAACGCTGGAAGAGCCGCCGCCAAACGTCAAGTTCGTCTTCTGCACCACCGAGCCAACTAAGGTTCCTGACACCATTTTGTCGCGCTGCCAGCGATTCGACTTCGGCACGATCGCGTTGCAACAGATCATCGAGCGGCTCGCCGACATCGCGAAGTCGGAGAACATGGAAGTCGAACCGGCCGCGCTGGAATTGGTCGCTCGCCGAGCCGCTGGTTCGATGCGCGATAGCCAGTCGCTGTTCGATCAATTGCTGGCGAGCGCGGATAAACGGATCACTGCGACCGAAGTCAATCGTCTGCTCGGCACCGCCAGCGACGAGCGGCTCATGGAACTCTTCGCTTCGATTATCGCTCGGCAACGGAATCAAACGCTGGCCCTCTTCAGCCACGCCCTGGCGGAAGGAGCTCAACTGGGCGAGCTGACCGACCAGATTCTGAATTACCTGCGCGACCTGATGGTGCTCGCCGCCGAGGCGAACAACGTCCCAATGATCAGCGTCTCGGAAACGAACCGTGACCCGTTGGGAAAACAGGCTCGGACTTGGGGGCTCAATACGATCGTCGCTGCGTTGCAAATCGTTTCAGAAGCGAAGCTCAAAATGCAGCGAGCGACCTTCGGCCGCGCGCTGGTCGAACTCGCGCTGATCCGGCTGACGCTGCTCGAACAACTGCAATCGCTCGACGCACTGCTGACCGAACTGGCCTCCTCGCCGACCAATCGCCCCCTGCTGGCCGCATCCGCCTCGGCCGCCGAGCCGGAAAAAAAAAAGCCTGAACCAGTGAGCGCTCCGAGCGGAGTTTCGGAGTCGACCGACGCCGAAACTAACCCGACCTGCGACGCCGAAACTAACCCGACGCGCGAGCGAGGGCGGGCGCTTCAAGACGCTCCAGATTCGCAGCTTTCCGAAGCGTTCGCCCTCGCTGACGCGTCGGGTTTGTATGACGAGCCGTCCCCGACCTCGGACGAGGTGTCTTCCCTCGCCAGTCAGCCCGACGAGCCCACTCCCGAACCCGTCTCGGCACCTCCAGCACCGGTTTTGAAGCCGTCAAGCGGGGACTTTCAGCCCGGATCGGAATCCGCCTTTTGGGCGCAAGTCCTGTCCGAAGTTGGCGATGATGTGGGTAATGCTCTGCGGAAGGCCAGCCGCCTGGCAATTCGTGGGCCAAACCGCCTGGAAGTTGAGTTTCCTAAGAGCTACCTTTTCGCCAAGTCGCTGGCCGAGCAATCGGATGCTCGCCAACGGCTCGATTCCGTGGTCGCTCGGCTGGCTGGTCGGCCGGTTCAGGTGGTCTTCGGAATCTCGGACGAGCCGGCTCAGAACGGGGAATCCGTTCAGGCTCCCAAGCCGAACCGCCGGATGGATACCTCGACCGACGGCGATCCGTATGTCGAGCGGGCGATTGAGCTGTTCAACGCCAAAGTGATGAAAAAAGAAAGCTTGGCCCGACCTTCGGGCCAGGAAACGTGAGCCGCCCGCAGGGGCGGATTGAGCCATGTTCAAAGGACTCGCCAATCTCGCCCAGATCATGAAGCAGGCCCAAGAGGCTCAGTCCCGGATGGGCGAACTCAAAGAACGGCTCGGCCGGTTGACTGTCGCAGGGGCAGCGGGCGGCGGGCTGGTCACGGTCGAGATGAACGGCCACCAAGAAGTGCTCGGCTGCCGGATCGACGCATCGCTGCTCCGTCCGGAAGACCGCGAGATGGTCGAAGACTTGGTCGTCTCCGCGACCAACGAAGCGTTGCGAAAAGTGAAGGAAGCCGCGGCCGAAGAGTTCTCGCAGTTGGCGGGAGGCATGGATCTCGGCGCGATGAAAGACATGCTCGGCGGATTGGGTGGATAATGGCCAAGCAAATGTTTGAACCTGAGAAGCATCCGTTCGGACCGGCGGTCGGCCGGTTGGTCGATCAGTTCGCGCGCTTGCCAGGGATCGGGCGGAAGTCGGCGGAGCGGCTCGCTCAGCATGTGCTGATGACCGATGAAAGTGAAGCACTTGAGCTGGCCGATTCGATCCGCGCGGTCAAGACGCGCGTTCGGCCGTGCCGCGAGTGCTTCAATCTGACCGAGAACGAACTTTGCAACATCTGCCGGGATTCTCGCCGTGATCATCAGGTGCTCTGCATCGTCGAGCAAGCACGCGACGTGTTGGTCATCGAAGGCTCCCACGCCTTCGATGGCTGCTATCACGTCCTGCAAGGCCGTCTCTCTCCGCTGGAGGGAATCGGGCCGGAGCAGCTCACGATTGATGCGCTGGTCCGCCGCATCCGTCGCGACGGTGTCACCGAGTTGGTCATGGCCACAAATCCGACTCTTGAGGGTGATGGCACCGCGTTGTTTATTAGCAACGTGCTGGCGAACGATTCGGTGAAGATCACGCGACTCGCTCGCGGGATCGCCACCGGGAGCGTGCTAGAGTTCGCCAACAAAGAAATGCTGGCCGACGCCATGCGCGGCCGGCAAAGTTTTTAGTTTGTAGCCACGGTCGCCAGACCGTGGGTGTCCTGGAATCGGCCCACGCTCTGGCGAGCATGGCTACCGAATGAGTCCCCGTCATGCACATGAACTTCTCACAACAGATGCGGATGAGCCAGCAGATGAAGCTGGCACCGCGGATGATCCAGTCGATGGAGATTCTGCAGCTTCCGCTCATGGAGTTGCAGGAGCGCATCGACCAGGAAATGGACGAGAACCCGACGCTGTTGGCCGAGCACGACGTGGAGGGGGAATCCGACACCGAACGCAACATCGAACTCGCAAAGGCAAAAGAGGCGGCGACCGAGACGCCGGTCGAGGCTCGCGAGCTGAAGGTCGACGAGAACGGCAACAACGAGGCGGACTTCGAGCGTCTCCTCGAGATGCACGAGAACTGGAACGACGACAGCTTCAACTCCGAGTCACGTCAATCCTCCGGCCGCATCTCCGAAGACGGCGAACGGCATCTCGATCAGATGGCCAGCATTCAAGAGGACGAGCCGACGCTGATCGAGCACCTGCTCCAACAGTTCCATTTCTACGACGTTTCGCCGGCGTGGCGTGAATTCGGCGACTACTTGATCCACAACCTCGATCACGACGGCCGTCTACAAAGCTCATTACCGGAACTGGCACAAGTCTTCGGCCATCAGATCACCAACGACGACGCGCTGCAGGTCTTGCAACTCATCCAAAAGCTCGAACCACCTGGCGTCGGGGCCCGCGATGTGCGCGAGTGCCTGCTGCTGCAAGTGACCGACGACATGCCGTTGCGTGACGTCGTGATCACGATCATCACGTCGCACTTCGAGGACTTAGCCGAGAACCGCCTGCCGGTGATCGAACGCAAGACCGGCTATTCCATCGAGATGATTAAAATGGCTCGTGAGGAGATGCGAGAGCATCTCGACCCGCATCCCGGACGCCGCTTCCGGAACGTTCCGGTGCAGACCGTGATGCCCGACGTGTTCCTGGAACAATACGATCACGGCAAGTACGCCGTGCGGCTGTCGAAAGAGACGCTGCCGCAACTGCGGATCAGCCGCAAATACATCGACATGCTCCGCAACGGCTGCGACGCGACGACCAAAGAATTCGTCAAGCGGAAAATCGAATCCGCCAAATGGCTGATCGAATCCATCGAGCAACGCCACAACACGCTCAAGCGAGTCGCTCAGGCGATCGTCGATCGGCAGACGGACTTTCTCGACAAAGGTCCGGAGTTCATCTCGCCGCTGAAGATGCAGCAGATCGCAGACGTGGTCGGCGTCCACGTCACAACCGTCTCACGCGCCGTCGATGACAAGTGGATCCAAACGCCGCGCGGCCTGTTCCCGCTGAAGCGCTTCTTCGGAGGCGGCACCAAGACCGACGATGGCGAAGACGACGTCGCCTGGGCCGTGGTCCGCATCAAGCTGCAAGAGGTCATCGACAAGGAAGACAAGGACGACCCGCTCAGCGACGACGCCCTTGTCGAAGAAATGAAAAAGCTCGGCTACGTTCTCGCCCGCCGCACGGTCACGAAATACCGCAAGAAGCTCAACATCCCTTCGTCCCGGCAGCGGCGACAGTACTAGACTAGAAAGTAGACGAGTCACTCCGTGACTCGAACTTTCCGGTCACGGAGTGACTCGTCTACTTAAAACCGGATGACGCATTTCAGCAACGTGGTTTGCAATCGTTTTTCCAAATGCTGAGCATGTCATGGATCTCTCACAAACCGTCGATTCCGTTGATCGCCAGACGACGCCGACCGAAGTGGCCGAGACTGTCGTGGCTGGTCGCAGCTTTCGGCCGGCGCGTCCGTCCGCAATTCAGTTGTCGTCCGCCGCTTCGGCAGTCCCGCAACTTTTCGGCGAGATCCACGACTTGTACCGCCGTCGCTTGCGTGAGGTTGGAGTCATTGCGGGGGGAACGTGGTGGCTGCTGTTCGCCTACTTCGTGACCCACGTCAACCCCTTGATCAACTCGGCTGCATTGGGTCAGTTGTGCTCTTGGTTCCTCATCATCCCGGTCGTCTGCTTCCCCGCGTGTTTCGTCTGGCTAATCATGCGTGCGGACATTTCCATGCGTGGTTTGCGGTTCGTCGAATGGGTGTATGTGGCGAGCACTCTTTTGCCATTGCTCGTGCAGCGGTACACGTCGGTCTCGGCGGCGATGGCGCTGCCGACTTCCGCCGCTGGCACTGACGCGATGGCGGCCCGCTTTGCCACCGCGTACGGCAACTTCCCGTGTTCCGCGATGATCATCGTTTACGGAGTGTTTGTGCCCAACACCCCTCGCCGCACGGTGGTCATGCTGAGCCTGCTGGGGGCGAGCGTCGCCGCGATGGACTTATACGCCTGGATGCCGCATTTGCCAGCCGCTGCGAAGGTCTTTACCGACTCAGCGTTTCAAACTGCGGTGATGCTGTTTTTAAGTTTGGGGACCGCCTTTTACGGTTCGTTCAAAATCGGAGCGTTGCAGCACGAGGCGCTGGCGGCCCGCGCTGAGGCCCGCCGATTGGGGCAGTACCATCTCATCCGCCCAATCGGCACAGGGGCCATGGGCGAGGTCTACTTGGCGGAACATCGGCTCCTCAAACGACCCTGTGCCGTCAAGTTGATTCGGCCAGAGCGAGCCGGCGACCCACAAGTGCTGGCACGCTTTGAACGTGAAGTCCAAGCCACAGCGAAGTTGACTCATCCGAACGTCGTCGAGATCTACGATTACGGCTACACCGAGGACGGTGTTTTCTATTACGCCATGGAGCACCTCGACGGGTTGAGTTTGGACGATCTTGTCATTCAGTACGGTCGCCTGCCGGCAACCCGAGCGCTTCACTTGTTTAGGCAGCTCTGCGGTGCCCTGCGTGAAGCGCATCGCAACGGATTGGTTCACCGGGACATCAAGCCGATCAACGTCTTTGTGTGTCGACGCGGCGATGTCTGCGACGTGGTGAAATTGCTCGACTTTGGTTTGGTCCGAAACTCCGTGGGAGACGAGCTGTCCGGACGCCTCACTCAAGATGGCGGCATTGTGGGAACTCCCGAATACATGGCTCCTGAACAGGCAGAGGCACCAGATACCGTGGACGATCGCAGCGACATCTACGCTCTGGGAGGCGTGCTGCACTTTATGCTGACCGGGCTGGCCCCCTTTGTCGGAAAAACAATGATCGAAGTCATCATCGCGCATCGCCAACAGCCGGTGCCCTCGCTTCGGAGCCTGGGCTGCGATGTCTCGAACGAACTCGAAAACTTGTTGCAGCGCTGTCTGGCCAAATCGCGTGACGCACGATTCGAGAACGTGAAGCTTTTGGCCACCGCCGTCCAGGAATGCCCTGAAAGCCAAAACTGGAGCGAGGAGCATGCACGCCAATGGTGGCTGGCCCAGCCGAAACTCGCGGTCAAGGCGTAAGCCAGCTTGTTGTCGTGCGAAAATTGATGGCTGGGATAATCGAAGTCTTCACGAAGTCTTCGCGACCAGTTTCGTTGACGAGCAGCGAAACAAATTCCCTCGGAAGCGGAATTCGGTGCGGGCTGCGGTCAATGATTGAACATGAACTCCTTCGAGTTCAGCAGCGTCCAGAGCAAGTCCTCGATGGCCTGCCGTTTGTCCGACTCCTCGTCGAGGTATTTCGTTGACGCCGTGAGTTCATCGCTGCTCGGCAAGCGAGACAGTGCGCTGAGGTAAAGCTCCTCGATCAAGTCCTTCAGTGGTCGGCGTTCTTTCTCAGCGAAGAATTTTCCAATTTTGCCGTCGCCGCTGGCGAGCTTGTTTTCAATCTCTTCCGAGTTCGACAGCAGCAGCACCTGAGCCAGCGTCGCGCCGGGTGAGCGTTCACACTCGCAGGCGGTGACTCGCTTCGGGCGGTCAAAGGAGTCGAGAAAGTACGAGCCGAAGTTCTCGTGTGGCAGATCGACGGCTCGTGCCGAGGCTCCGACGCCGTTGAAGCGGTCGCGAACGCCGATCGCCTGGTTGACCGAATCGAGGAACACTTCGGCGATCATGCGGCGAGCGTAGAAGCGGGCGTAGTTCTGCCGGTCGTGTTCGTTGTCGGGCGTCGGCTGCGAGGACAACTGATAGACCTGACTTGTGACCATTTGCCGAATCGCGTGTTTGATGTCGAACTTGTGGGCTGGCGACAAAAAATCGTCCGCCAGGAATTTCAGCAGTTCGGGATTCGACGGCGGGTTCGTTTCGCGCAAGTCATCGACTTCGTGGACGATGCCTCGGCCGAAGAAATGGCCCCACAGCCGATTGACCATCGTGCGCGCGAAGTACGGGTTCTCTGGCTTGGCCATCCAATCGATCAGAGCGTGCCGCGGGTCTTGCTCGGAAGAAAACTCGGCATATTCGCCGTCGAGGAACTTCGGTTTTGGCGATTGCTTGGTGAGCGGGTTTTGATCGCCACGAGTTACGGTCGGAGCATTGAAGTACGGCGGCGGTTCACCGAAGGACTTCTGGCCCAGTCGCGTGAAGAAGCCGGACAAGCCGTAGTAATCCTCTTGCGTGTATCGTTCATACGGGTGGTGATGACACTTCGCGCATTGCAGCCGCAGACCGAGAAACACCTGAGCCGTGTCGGCCGTCGATTGATGCAGCAGATCGTCGCGCATCTGCCAGTAACGGTTGATCGGCGGCGCGTCTTGCCACTCGCCCGACGCTGCGATCACGCCGCGAGCAAACTCATCATAGGGGACGTTGCGAGCGACTTGGTCTTTGATCCAATTGTGAAACGCATACGCCGCGCGGTTCGCTCCGGCGAGGTCCGAGTTCCGCAGAATCGACGCCCAACGCAACGCGAAGAACGCCGGATAGTCCGGCGATTCGAGCAACCGATCAACCGCCGCTTCGCGCTTTGTTGGAGTCGCGTCATTCAGGAACACTCGGACTTCGTCCGAGGTCGGCAATCGCCCGCACAGATCGAGCGTGACTCGCCGCAGAAACGTCGCGTCATCGACGAGCGGCGACGGCTTGAGGCCCAGCTTCTTCCACTTCTCGACGACCAGCCGGTCGATCTCGCTCTTTGGTGTGAAGTTGGCGATCTCTTTGAGCGGCTCGCCATGCGGCACCAGCGCGAGGAACACTGCGACCTGACCCATGTACCGAGTCATGATCGCTGCTTCGCCCGATTGACCGGTCGTCTTCACGAGTCCGTCCGGAGAGACCGCGGCGACGACATCCAGATTGCTGGAGTAATCCGCTTGCCGTGTCACATCACGCTGCGATCCGTCGCTGTATTCAGCCATGACCGCGAGTTGCTGTTGAGTGCCGCCCACACTAACCCGACGCGCAAGCGAGGGCGAACGGTCGACGATGTCTGTTTGTGGTTCTCCCTCGCTTGCGCGTCGGGTTGGTGTGCTTGCCCGCAGCACTCGCTCTTTCGGCGACACATGCAACTTGACGACGTGTGGCACTTCCGGTGACGAGGCCGGGGCGCTCGATTCAATCCAACTCAGCAGCAGCCGATATGGTTCGCTGCCGACTTCGATGCGGCGGCCTCCTCCATGCGGCACCGAGCCGACGGCCTTGCGAACTAGCAAACTGCTGCTCGCATTCGACACAGTGACTCGCCGCCCACGAGCTTCTTTCACCAAGGCTGAGTAATCGAACTCAGTATCGAACCCGAACAGAGACAACTGAAATCCGTTTTGTCCGCCTTGCTTGCCGTGGCAGCCGCCGGCGTTGCATCCGAAACGGCTCAGCAACGGCACGATCTCCGTCGAGAAGTCCACCGCGCGACCGTTGGCCATGCCTTTCACCGTGACCGGTATCTTTGAGGTCTGTCCGTCGAAGGTAACGCTGATCTCGGCGGTTCCATCCGCGACCGGCAAGACGTAGCCGGACTCATCGACCGTCGCGACGTTCGGCTGTGACGAGGAGAACTTCGCGATGCGAGTCGCATCCCGCCCCTCCGCCTCGACCAGCAATTGTCGGCGTGCGAACGGGTCCGCCAGAGTGACCGACTCGGGTTGGACGGTCAGCGGCTCCGCAGCGAATCCCGCCTGTGCGAAGAGGAAGAGAACGATGGCCAGAGACAGGATTTGATCCCGGAAATTCCTGATTCGAACGCGAGGAGAGTGGGACAGCATCAAAGATCCCTCAGGCAGGAGATTAAGGTGGGCTAGTGAAACCACTGTACCGCGAGATTCCGCGTCTCGCTAATCGGCTTTTGTGGAACATCGGTGGTTGGACCGGGCGGAGTCAGGTTCTGAATCGCCCAGTTTCGGGGGGTGAGTTCGGTTGAGTCGGCGGGGCAATGCCGTCACACTGCCCGCCTTTCTGGCCGGCCGGCCCGTGTAAGCCGAGTGATGTCGCTGAACTCGCCTGAGTTCAGGATCTGGATCATTTATTGATTCAGCATCCTTGGTAGCACGGCTGGAGTTCGGTCATCACTGTCTTCGGAGGCGTGGCACAGGGTCGCGCAGCCTCCTCCTGTTTAACCAAGGAGCGTCGTGTGTCGGTTCGCATTCGTATGACGAGAATGGGTCGTAAGCATCGGCCGTTCTACCGGATCGTGGTCATCGATCGTCAGAAGGCTCGCGAGGGCCGGTCCATTGAAGAGGTCGGCACCTACGACCCGATGGTCAAAGACAAGTCCGCTCGCGTGAAGTTGAAGATGGATCGGATCGAGTATTGGCAATCGGTCGGCGCAACGCCGTCGGAACGAGTCGCCACGCTCATCAAGAAGGTGAAGACCAATAGTTGGACGGACCAAGGTGCCGCACCCGCATTGACTCCACAGAAGGCTCCGAAAGCTCCGGCAGAAGCCGAAGCACCGGCAGAGGCTCCGGCCGAAGGCGGCGAGGCGAGCTAGTGAGACCAAATGCAAAATGAGAAATGAAGAATGGAAAATGCAAAATTGAACTTGCCTGCATTTTGCATTTCTCATTTTCCATTTGTTATTTTCCATTACGGATCATCATGCGGTTCGACGTCCTCACGCTCTTCCCGGACATGTTCGAGAGCTACCTCTCGCAGAGCCTGCTCAAGTTGGCGATCCAACGCGAGCTGGTGAGCGTGAAGCTCTGGAACATCCGAGACTGGGCGACCAGCAAACGCAAGTCGGTGGACGACACGCCGTATGGGGGCGGACCAGGCATGTTGATCATGTGCCCGCCGGTGTTCGATGCGGTCGAAGCGGTGCAGCCAGATGGCGACCGGCCCGGTCAGTTGATCATGCTCACGCCGCAAGGCCGCAAGCTCGATCAGAAGTTGGTGGAAGAACTCGCTCAGCACGAACGGCTGCTCTTGCTGTGCGGGAGGTACGAAGGATTCGACGATCGAATCCGAGAAGGTTTGCAGCCATTGGAGGTCTCGGTTGGCGATTTCATCTGCAACGGCGGCGAAGTGCCGGCGATGTTGCTGATTGATTCCGTCATCCGGCTCATTCCGGGCGTGCTCGGCGATGAGACCTCTCACAAGTACGAATCGTTTTCCGACAGCGGACTTTTGGAATACCCGCAGTTCACGCGACCTCGCGAGTTCCGCGGCATGACAGTCCCCGAAGTCCTTCTCAACGGGAATCACGCCGAAATCCAACGTTGGCAAGACCAACAAAGTTTGCAACGAACCCAAGAGCGTCGCAGCGATCTGGTCCCGCCGGGGGCTGGCGACGAAGACACAAAACCCAAGAAACCGAAACGCCAGCGACAGCCCAAAGCTCGTCGCGATCCAGGGAGTCCTGAATCATGATTAACAAGCTGATCAAAGAAGTCGAAGACCAGCACCTGCGTGCGGACCCACTGAAGTTTGAAGTGGGTGACACGGTCGATGTCCACTGCCGAATTCTGGAAGGCACCAAAGAGCGCATCCAGATCTTCACCGGCATCGTCCTGGCTCGTCGAGGAGCCGGCACCCGCGAGATGTTCACCGTTCGCCGCATCGTCGGCGGCGAGGGGGTCGAACGCATCTTCCCGGTCAACTCGCTGAAGATTGCCAAGCTGGAAGTCGTCCGCCACGGCAAGACTCGCCGAGCCAAGCTGTACTACCTCCGCAAGCGCGTCGGCAAAGCCACGAAGCTGGTCGAACGCCGAGCGAAGGAACCCAAGGCCAAGGCTCCGGCCGCTGAGTAGTGTGGCCGCCCAGTTCTCAGGCAATGGAAAATGAGAAATGAGAAATGGAGAATGCAAAATGAGGTACGCGCCATTTTGCATTTTTCATTCTCCATTTCTCATTTTTCATTTCATCATTCGAGACCGCTGCCATGCCGGGCCTGTGGAACAAGCTGTTTGGTGATCGCGGCGAACGAGCCGCCGCGAAATTCCTCAAACAGCAGGGCTTCCGCATCGTTCAGCGAAACTACTCGACGCCGTGGGGTGAGCTCGACATCGTGGCGCTCGACGGCACGACGATCGTTTTCGTCGAAGTGAAAACTCGATCGACGATCGTTGCCGGCCGGCCGGAAGAAGCGGTCAACTTCGAGAAACAAAAGAAGCTGACGAACATGGCCTTGGCTTATTTGAAGAAACATAAACTCTTGGAACACTCGGCCCGCTTCGACGTCGTCGCCATCGTCTGGCCCGATGACGCCCGCGAGCCGGAAATCCGCCACCTCCGGAACGCCTTCGAGCCAGTCGGCAAGTGGCAGTTCTTTTCGTAGTCCTACGTAGCCGTCATCGCTCTGCGTGACGAGCCGCATTCAGTTTGAGCCGCGCACGCTTCCTAAGAAATTGAATCTGTCACCCATTCGGCTCGTCACGCGGAGCGATGACGGCTACGTAGAGGCAATCATGAAAATCGGACTGGTCGGATACCAAGGCAGCGGCAAGAGCACGTTGTTTGAGTTGCTCAGTGGGCACAAGCCGGATGTGTCGAAGTCGCATCTGGGCCAAGTCGGCATCACGACCGTGCCGGACGAACGGTTCGACAAGCTGGTCGCGTTCCACAAGCCCAAGAAAATCTCTCCCGCGAAGATCGACCTCTTCGACACCCCCGGCCTGATGAAGGGGGACAACACCCACAACGCTCAGCGGTTGGGGATCATTCGCGAGTCTTCCGCGCTGGCCCAAGTCATCGCCGTCTTCAACGGCGTCGATCCAGTAACCGAAGCGCGCGCCTTCGAGGACGACATGATCCTGGCCGACCTGCAAGTCGTCGGCAACCGCATTGAGAAATTGAAGAAGGATCTGCTGAAGCCCCGCCCAGCCACCGAGAAGGATGAACTCAACGCGGAACTCGGAGCGCTGGAATTCGTCGTCAACAAGCTCAACAACGGCGAAACACTGCGCGGCATTCCCTTCACCGAAGTCCAAGACAAGGCCACGAAATCGTTCTCGCTACTGACTCGCAAACCAAAGATGGTCGTGCTCAACACGGCCGACTCGTCGGTCAACGAGAAGCAGATTACCGACCTCAAGGCGATCGGCATCACAGCGATCGCCGGCCCGGTCGGCCTTGAACTGGAAGTCGCCTCGCTACCCGAAGAAGACCGCGCGCTCTTTGCCGAAGAGATGGGCCTGACCGAATCCTGCCGCAGCAAGCTGCTGCGAGCGATCTTCGAGATCACCGAACAGATCACCTTCTACACCTGCGACGAAAAAGAGGTCCATGCCTGGCTGCTGAAGCGCGGCAGCAGCGCGCTCGAAGCCGCCGGCACGATTCACACCGATTTGGCTCGCGGCTTCATCCGTGCCGACATCATGTCGACCGAAGACCTCTTGCGACTCGGCTCCGAAAAAGAAGTCAAAGCCGCCGGCCTGTTCCGCACCGAAGGCAAAGAATCTCCGATCCGCGACGGCGACGAAATCGTGATTCGCTTCAGCGTGTGATGCCATCCGCGCTGTGGCCGGTCTCCTGACCGAGCCACTGTTCGCCGACCGAAGGTCTCCAAAGAGTCGGGGAGACCTGCGGTCCACTCAAGCGGCGGGGTCGGGAGACCCGCGCCGAGCGCAGTCGTGCTGGCCTTTCTCGCCTGACTTTTCATCGCTGGCGGTGGTGAACAAGTCGTTGAATAATGCTCCGCGTTCTGTTCCCGACTGGCAGGAGCGCCGCGCATGTCCGACGTCCGCACGATTCGCGTCTTCATCGCCTCGCCGGGTGATTTGGCGGTGGAGCGGGCGGCGTTCCAGCAGGTTCTGGAGGAACTCAACGCCGGCTTCGGCGACGCGCTGGACATCACGTTCGAGCCGCTCGGCTGGGAGGACACGTTGGCCTCGACGGGGCGGCGATCGCAGGAGGTGATCAATCGGGAGATTGACCGCTGCGACGTGTTCATTCTGGCGTGTACCGCCGCTGGGGTCAGGCGGCTCCGGACGCTCAGCCGTACTCGTCGTACACGGAAGAAGAGTTTCACCGCGCGTTGGCCCGTTGGCAGAAGAAGCGGCGAGGGAAACCGCAGGCTCCGGAGATCTTCGTCTTCTTCAAGCACATTGATCCGTCGTCGATGGCCGATCCCGGCCCGCAGCTTCAGAAGGTGCTCGACTTCCGCAAGTCGCTCGAAGAGTCGCGGCAGGTGCTGTATCACGGCTTCGCGAATGAGGCCGAGTTCCAAGCGGAGGTGGACCGTCACCTGCGAGCGTTCGCCAAGGGGGAGTTGCCGCCGGCCGACGCTCCGCGCGACAAGGTGCTCTTGCCGCTCGCGGTCCTCGCCGAGGTGCAGAAAGAGAAGGCCGAGAAAGAACAAGCCTTGGCCCGCGCCGAGCGTGAGCATCAGTTGGCCGAGGCGGCGGTAGCTCGTGCGGAGACGTTCGCTCTGGGATTCGCCGAACGGGCGTCGAAGGCGGCGCTGGAGGGTCGCGTGGAAGAGGCTCGGCAGGATTTCGCCAAGGCAACTGACGGAACCACCAACTTGCGGGTGCTGTATTTTGCATTTCGGTTCTACTTCCGCGTGGGTGATTTGGCGACTGCTGAAGAAATGCTCGAACGCTGGTTAGCCATCAGTGGGCGAGACACCGAGACCGCCGCCACGGCTGCGGCATTGGGCAACCTTGGGCTGATCTATCGCCAGCAGGGAAAATTGGATCGGGCTGACGAGGTGCAACGGAAGTCGCTGGCCAGCTTCGAAAGGCAGGGCCACCGAGAGGGCATGGCCAACCAATACATCAACCTCGGTTCGATCGCCAAGGATCGCGGTGACGTGGACCGGGCGAGGGATCTGTGGACAATGGCTCGCGACCTGTTTGCCAAGATCGAGATACCACAAATGGTCAAGCAGGCGGAGGAATGCCTCAATGGGTTGCCAATACCAGCGGCCAAATCGAGGCGGGCGAGCGGCGGACGCGGGAAAGGCCAAGGAAAGTCAGGCTGATCGGGAGGCACAGCTTCGCAGGCGCATACTCGGCCTCGCGCAAACGTCCATTAGTTCTAAAGACAATCAAATTCTCAGCATCTCAAACCAGAGAAGGATTTTGAAAATCATGTCAAAGAAATCGCCCCCAAAATCAGAATATGACAAAAAGATCGACAAGCTGAAGAATGATAAACTGATTGCGACAATTGCGGCATGTGCATTTTGTTTCATCGCAATTGTGCAATTCTTCGGTGCAGTCAAGTCGGTCCGAGATGCTTGGTTTGATCCTGAATTGAAGAAGGAGCGGCGAGAACTGAAAGAGAAGATCACGGAGGCCCAAGAGAGGTTCAAAACTTATCAAGGTGACGGAGGCGATATTCTGGAAAAACTGAAAGTGATTCAAGAGTGGAATCCAACAGACCAATGTATTGACCGTCTGAACTTGGCAAACCAACTTCTTGTCGGTCTAGAAAAGAATAAAGAGATGATAAAGCCGGGCAGCCGTATCGTGTTGGCCGAAATGAAGACGATGGTCGATAAAAATCTCGAACGTGTGAAAGGCGAAAAAACGTCCGGCGAATTGGCGAACGGTGTCGCAAACGGGTTGTTCACGAAAGAACTCAAGAAGTACGAAAAAGAAATTACAAACGCAACCAACGAGTGGTTGCAACTTAATAAGGCCACGACTTCGTATTTAGATGATGCTCTCACCATCGCATCCGGCGAACGAGTTCCCTTGGAGGCGTTCAACAAGAAGTGTGAAAATTTTCGCGATTGCTTTCGGACTCGGATCGCAGATGCGGCGCATCTGCCGATTCTCTATGAGGACATCATCTCGAAAATACATCCTAAGTGCTTATCATTGCTTGATAGGAAATAACGCGGGTGGCAGAGCTTGCTTCAAGCTGTGTGCGAAGCATTAGAAACCTGCGTGTGGCATCCAATCCAACGACCACCGTCAAGCGGAGACAATCACGATGAAAACAACGACGATTCCAGAGTTGCCCGCGGTTGCCGTGTGGCACCATGTCTTGCGATTTAACGACTCGATCACTCCGGTCGCTGCCCGAGCATTGCTCAAATTCCAATTCACGCCAGCGGAGGTGGAACGCATGCAAGATTTGGCGGCCCAGGCGCGACGCGGAAATCTCTCAGCGTCGGACGCCATCGAAATCGACACGTTGGAACGGCTGGGCTGTCTGCTCGACATCCTGCACTCCAATGCCCGCCGGGTGCTGAAACGCAGAAAGGTGACGGCCTGATGCCCAATGTTCGTTCTTTAGAACGGCTGGTCCGACGGCGAGCACTCGGCTGCTGTGAATACTGCGGTCTCCCGGAACAATACTCTTCGGCACCGTTCCAGATGGACCACATCATTGCCGAGCAACACAGCGGGCCAACGGTTCCATCGAACCTGGCTTTGGCGTGTTACGCTTGCAACCACCACAAAGGCCCGAATCTGGGTGGCGTCGATCCGCGCACGGGTGCCAAGACTTGGCTGTTCCATCCGCGTCGGCACAAGTGGTCCCGACATTTCGCGTGGGACGGAGCGGTGCTCAAGGGTCGCACACCGATCGGCCGCACGACGATCGCTGTGCTCGCGATCAACGCACCGCATCGCATTGCTCAACGCGCGGCGCTGCTCGCGGAAGGTGTGTTCTTGAAACCGAAGCCGTAACGCCTGCTCGTTCGATTGAGAATCAACGCCCTCCGGCTCACCGTCCTTATTCTCGGAGTCCGACATGGCCAATCCAGAACACGTCGAGATCGTCAAGCAAGGTGCGGGCGCGATTGATGCTTGGCGGAAGCAGAACCCGGCGATTCGGCTCGATCTCGCCCGTGCCAAGCTGGGCGAGGCCAACCTGCGCAGAGCCAACCTGAGCGGCACAGATCTGAGCGGTACAGACCTGAGCGAAGCCAATCTACGCGGAGCCAACCTGAGCGGCACTGACCTGAGCGGCGCAGACCTGAGCGAGACCGACCTGAGCATGGCCAACCTGATCGATGCCAACCTGATCGATGCCAACCTGATCGATGCCAACCTGATCGGAGCCAACCTGATCGGAGCCCAATTGCTCGGAGCCAAACTGATCAGGTCCGACCTGATCAGAGCGAACCTGATCAGAGCGAACCTAATCAGAGCCAACCTGAGAGGAGCCCAACTGAGTGAAGCCAACCTGAGCTGGGCCGACCTGAGCGGGGCGAACCTGAGAGGGGCCAACCTGAGCGGGGCCAACCTGAGAGGGGTCAACCTGGACGACGCCCGCATTGAAGATGCAGAAATGGGAGCAACGGTCCTCGCCGTTGTGGACCTTTCGAAGGTTAAGGGGTTGGAATCCGTCCGACATGGCGGTCCAAGTAGTATTGGCATGGACATGCTCTATCGGTCCCAAGGGAAGATCCCCGACGAGTTCCTGCGCGGCTGCGGCGTGCCGGAGGATCTCATCACCTACCTGCCGTCGCTCATCGGGGCGATGCAGCCGATTCAATACCAATCGTGCTTCATCAGCTATAGCAGCCAGGACGAGGAGTTCGCTCGGCGGCTGCACGAGAAGCTGCGTGGCGAAAAGCTGCGGGTCTGGTTCGCTCCGGAAGACATGCAGGGGGGCCAGAAACTCATC
>CAMDDX010000103.1 GCA_945893075.1 Planctomyces sp. SH-PL62
CCGAAACCGCTCACCGCCGAAAAGCCCGCCGTCGATTCACCTGTGGCCGAGAAGCCTGGGGCGGAAGTTCTCGCGAAACCGAGACCCAAAAAAGTCCCGGCACCGATCGCTCCGGACTTGCTGACCGTGCTGCGCGACTTCCACATCAAAGTCGTGCGGCCGTTTCTGATCTCGGGGCGATCGCCCAAGCGTCGCTTGGAGGACAGCGACACTGCGCGTCAACTCTTCACGCAACTGCGTGCGGAACTGCCGGCCGAACTGCATGACGCGCTGCAACAGTTATTCGTGTTGTGCGAAGAGCGGCGGCAATTCAACACGCAGTTGCGGCTGCATCGTTGGCTGCACTGGTGGCTGCTGGTGCATATTCCGCCGTCGATTGCCTTGTTGGTGCTGTTCGTCGCGCATGTCGTGGTCTCGCTGCGCGTCGTCCCGTTCGTCTGGTGAATCCGTTTTTGATTTTCAAGGGGAAGCGCGGACTGCACCGCGCTCGACTTGACCGAGGATTGTCCCGCCATGCGTCGTTCCAGCCGCGAACTCTCCAGTCGCGTCAGCATCCATGTGCATCGTCAGCCGAACCGGCAGCGGCGCTTGGCCTGGTGGCTGGCGCTGTCCGTGGGAGTCGGTTCGCTGTTGTGGCTCTCAGGGCAGTATTTGCAGAGGCAACACCGCCTCTATCAAGCGGGTGACGTCGCCATGACGCATCGGATGTTCGAGAACGAATGCTGGCGCTGTCATACCACTTGGGCTCCTCTGGAGAGGCTGCTGTCGTTCCGCGACGCGTTTCCTTCGACGACGAATGAGCAATGCGAAACGTGCCACAAAGTCGCCGAACACCAACCGGAACAAAAACTGGCGCATGGAGGCATCCCCTGCGCGGCCTGTCACAAAGAGCACAAGGGGGCGGAAACCCTGGCCCGCCCCCATGACCGGTTCTGTGTCTCGTGCCATGCAGACTTGAAAGAGCACGGCGGCCAACATGCGTTTGCAAACAACATCACTCGCTTTGATGTCCCCGGCGGGCATCCGGAGTTCCTGTTGACCCAACTCCTCAAAGGCGAGGCTCCGCCCACACAGGGAGCCGAGATTCGAGAAGAGCACGCGGTCGCGAAGTTTCAACGATCCGGCGAGGACGATGAGCCCCGCTGGCAGGACCGAGGTCGCATCCGCTTTAACCACGCCAAGCACTTGTATGCTCGATACGACCATCAAAAACTTGTAGACGGCTTGACCGACGAGAATCGCCAGCCGGTCGATCTTTCGGACAAGTGCGAGTCGTGCCATCAACCAGATGCCGATCACCGATATTTCCAGCCGATCCAATTCGAAGCGCACTGCTGCAAGTGTCATCCGCTGCTGTTCGATCCCGTCCGTTATCCGCGGCAGAGCGTGCCCCACGAACTCCCGGAAATCATCCGCGGATTTCTGACGGAAACCTACACGCTGCGCGAATTGCAAGGAGCCACCCAGACAGCGGCGAATCCGACACAACAGTTCTGCCCGTCATTTCCTCAACAACTGCCGGCCGCGCCCGACACGGGGACTGACGACGAAGTGGATCAACCTCGGCGACCGTTGCCGGGACACCGCGATCAGCAGAAGCTCACCCAGGCACAAGCCCAGAAGGTGCTCACCAACGTGGTCGATGCGGAGAAGATCGCCAGGGATCATCAGCACCGCCTGTTTGACTACGAAGCGACGGGCGGCTGCCGTTACTGCCACGAAGTCGAAGTGGTCGAGCCGCAGTCAAAAACTTCATTGAGTGATTGGAAGATTGTCCCCACGCAGATCCCCGCGCGGTGGTTGCCGCACAGCGAGTTTCATCACGAACCGCATCGGCTGTTGGACTGCGGCGTCTGTCACGTTGGCGTTGCGGTGAGCGAGAACACCGGAGACGTATTGATTCCGTCGCGTGCCGTTTGCGTCGCCTGCCACTCCTCGCAACCAAAACAGTGGGCCTCGGCGTGGAAGGAATGGTTCCGATCCAAACAGGAGTGGGTCCAGGAGCGGGAGGCTGTATTGGCCAAGAAGCGGCAGAAGTCGAACTCCAACCCCGTCGCCTCGAAGCAAACACAGTCGTTTGGTGACCTGATTACAAGGGCGGATCGCGGCACGCGCACCGACTGCATCGAATGCCACAGCTACCACAATCCGACCAAGGACAAATGGAATGGGCCGTTCGTGCCTGAGATCAAGTAGCCTGACTCTCCGAGTCGGGAATTCACCGGAATAATGCCCGACTCGGAGAGTCGGGCTACGGCGAGAGCCGGCCAGATTTGTTGTCGCGCAATGGCGGAGAATGAGGGATGCGGATCGAGAGACCGAGAATGCGGAATGAATTCACGCCGGCACCGATGGCTCTGGTTCCGAGTGGATCATTCGCGTTTGATCTCTACACGTTCTTCTCCGTTTCCGTGTTGTTGTTCGCGACGAACGTTGGGGCGGCTGATCCGAAGTTCGTTGGCAGTTCCTCGTGCGCCGCAGCAGCCTGTCACGGTGGATTGGCCGGACACAAAGTCATCGGGTCCGAGTTCCCGCTCTGGGCCGCTCGTGATCCTCACGCGCAGGCGTATTCCGTGTTACTCACCGACCTCTCGAAACAGATGGCAGCACGACTCAAGTTGTCCAACAAGACGGCTCACGAATCTGCCGAATGCTTGAACTGCCATTCCCCCGCGACCGCCGCCAAAGAATCCACGCTCACGGGTCACGCACCGCTCGCCGGTGTCGATTGCGAACAATGCCACGGTGCCGCCGAACATTGGCTGACACCGCACCGGCGAAAGGATTGGAAGCAGCTCTCGCCCGACGTAAAGCAGCGACTCGGATTCAAGAACCTTTCCGATGTGCTGACGCGAGCCACGCTCTGCACCGACTGTCATGTCGGTGGTCCTGGCCGGGACGTCAATCACGATCTCCTTGCCGCCGGGCATCCGCGCCTGTTCTTTGAACTCTCCACGTTCCACGCCAACTGGCCCAAACACTGGCCGAGGAAAACGGATGACAGCAAGCATCCGGTCCCCGATGCCAAGCCCAACGATCCGCCGGGTTCTCTCTTCGAGGCCAAGCTCTGGGCCGTCGGTCAGGTGGTCACGGCGCAACGCTCGCTGGAACTCCTCAGCCGGCGTGCCACTCACGACCGGACTTGGCCAGAATTCGCCGAATGGAACTGTTTCGCCTGCCATCACGATTTGGAGTCTGACAGTTGGTGGCAGTTACCCAATCGACAAAAACAACCGCACGATGCGTTGAGCTGGAATTCGTGGCCGTATGCGATGCTGGAACCACTCGCGCGGCAGACGTACGGCCCCGAGTTTCGCGGCTCCGCTTCGCCCATATCGGGAACCTTAAGACTACGTCTCCGCTTCACGACGCTTCGGCCTCCCGCACCGAACATCGCGGCCGAGGCGGCTGCGGCCGCCAAGTCGCTGCGAGCCTGGGCGATGACACTCAACCAGGCCGAACCGACAGAGGCACAGAAACTATTCTCTCCGGAGGCTTTGAAATCCCTCAGAGAATCGTTGGTCGGCAATGAAGGTCAACAACTGGTCGCTCGCGATTGGGACTCGGCCACGCAAGTCTTCTTGGCGATCAATGCCTTGCGGTACGCCGAGAAGGGGGCGCGAGGGGGTCTGGATTCCGCCGACGAGGCACAGGTTCAAGCCGTGCTCGACTCGATGCGCAAGTCGCTCGACTTTCAAAACGGATACCGCGGTCCACGCCAGTCTGAACTGCGTGAATTGAAAACGCTGCTGATCGCTCCGCCGTAAAACATGCTCATGGCTCCCCCGATGAGAATTGTCATTTTCGCCCTTCATTTTTCGCCAGCTCGTTTGAACGTGGGTGCAAAACAGCAAATCCACCGGCAGGGGTCAGGCACCGCAAAATTCAAAATTGGCGGAGTGAAGTCCTGTGGACGCACTCAGCGAGACTCCGCCAATTTTGAATTTTGCGGTGCCTGACCCCGGACAAATGCTGTTATGCACCCTTTGAACGTGATCAGCCGGCTGGCAGAAAATGGAGGGCGAAAAATTGGGCCACGAAGACGTTGCCAGTGCAACATCAACGGACGGCGCAAACAAAAAGCCCACTGGTTTCGGAACCGTTGGGCTTGGAGTTCATTGCGAAACCATTCACGCGGCGTCGTATTCGGAAATTCGATTGGCCGGAGCGAATGGCAGCAGGATGGCCTCTTCGTCGACCAGCGTGAGTCGCATGACGTAAGCGTCTTCGTCGGTGTCGTCGTAGTGGCTGCGGAGCACCAGCACCGCTTTGAAGCCCATCTTCTTGAAGAAGAGCTGCGCGGAGAGGTTCGACTCGCGGACCTCCAGCACGATTTCCTGGCGGCGTTGCTGCGAGAGCTTATCCACCAGCTTTTCGATCATTTGCGCCCCGATCGCCTGGCGGCGGAATTCGGGATCGACGGCGAAGTTCAGCACATGCAGCTTCGCCTTGTGTAGCTCATAGATCATGAAGCCGACGATGCGATGGTTGTATTCGGCGACCATGCCGATGCAATTTCGCTGCCGCAGGCAACAGAGGAAATCTTCTTCGGTCCAAGCGAACTCGAAGCTTTGGCGTTCGATGTCCAGGACTTCGGGCATATCGCGCCGAATCAACCAACGAATCTGGACCTTCAACGCCTGTTGCGGGGATTGAATCCAACTCACGATGGCCTCCTTGCCATGCGAATCGTTGTGCGACGCCCCGACGAGCCGGGGCAAGGGGCGGACCATATCAAAGGTTCGCAAAATGGGACAAGGGGGATCGACGGGTGAATTTTGAGAATTTGAAACACGACCAATTTTTTAGTCGCAGTGGTTCTTCCTCTGTGCCTGGTCGCGTCTCTGTGGTGTCTTCAGTTCAAGAAGCGGAAGAGTGACACCACAGAGACGCGACAACTCTTGGCGCGGGCTGCGCCCGCAACCCAATCGAATGCGGAGCGACTGAGTGTCATTTGTGTTGACCGCTTGCGTTTACTCCGAAGGAGTTGCATCACAAAGCCCAGGGTTGCCGCGCTTCGCGGCTACCCTGGGTTCAAATCGCGAGGCCTGACTCTACCCTGAAAGGGTTGCATCTCATGCGCACGAAGAATGATGGAACCCCGTTGGGGTACGGAACAATCTGATCTCCCTGACCCAGGGTAGCCGCGAAGCGCGGCAACCCTGGGCTAAGTGATTTAACACCTTCGGAGTAAAGGCACCGGAACACCGTTCTGCCGAAATTCTTCTCGCGAAAACAAGACTTTCACCGTTTGCAGAACAGAGAAACGACGTGGAAGTCTTCTACATCTGGATTCCGTGTGAGTCAGGCCAATTTGTTTGAGTTCCTGTCGGCCAATCGGTCACCTGCAATCGAGGAAAGTCGGGAGTAAGCTGCCACCGTTCATGGGAAGCACAGCCCGATGAAATCACCGTTGAGGAGTTGATCATGCGGCGTTTTGCAGTTGTCGTTGTTTGGGTTCTGCTGACAGGTGCTCTTCACGCCGCCGATTGGCAGCCAAAAAAAGCTCCATTGATGACGCGGTGGGCGAAGGATGTTTTGCCGGAGAAGGTGCATTCGGAATATCCTCGGCCGCAGATGGTCCGTGAGAAGTGGGTCAATCTGAATGGGCTGTGGGATTACGCGATCACGGACGGAAAACTGACGAGCTTCGCGGACGCGACTGAACGCGGGAAGATCCTGGTGCCGTTCCCGGTCGAGTCGGCATTGTCGGGAGTGATGAAGCGAGTGCCGGACAATGGGCTGCTCATTTATCGGCGAACGTTCGTCACGCCGGAGATGCCGAAAGAGGGCCGGTTGCTGCTGCACTTCGGAGCCGTCGATTGGGAGACGGTCGTCTCGGTCAACGGCAAGAAGGTGGGCGAGCATCGTGGCGGCTACGACCCGTTCTCGTTCGACATCACCGACGCGCTGAAGCCGAGCGGCGAACAAGAACTCGTCGTCGCCGTCAGTGATCCGACCGACGGCTCGTTCCAACCGCGCGGCAAACAAATCCGCAAACCGCACGGCATCTGGTACACGCCGACCACCGGCATCTGGCAAACCGTGTGGCTGGAGCCGGTGGCGAAGACGTACATCTCCGGCATTCGGATTGATCCTGATTTGGACAAGAAGGTCGTTCGTTTCAAAGTCAGCGTCACGGGGCCGAATGCGGACAAGTACGACGTTCTGATTCAGTCACGTTCCGAAGTTCGCAAGGAGCCGTTCGACTTGGCTCACAAAGTGGAATTTGAAAGCGCTTCGGGGAAGGCGAATACGGTCATCGATTTGCCAATTCCGAATGGGACTGTTTGGACTCCAGATGCTCCTAAACTCTATTTCGCTCAGGTGCTGCTACTGCCGCTGAACGCAAATCTAAGTCGCGCCGAAGATGTTGTGGACTCGTACTTCGCGATGCGAAAGATCGCTATCGGCAAGGATGAGCACGGCATTCAGCGGCTGATGCTCAACAACAAGCCGTTGTTTCAGTACGGGCCGCTCGATCAAGGGTTTTGGCCGGATGGGCTGTACACGGCTCCGACGGATGAGGCTCTGAAGTACGACATCGAGATGACCAAGAAGCTCGGCTTCAACATGATTCGCAAGCATGTGAAGGTCGAGCCGGATCGCTGGTACTACCACTGCGACAAGCTGGGGATGCTCGTCTGGCAGGACATGCCGTCGGGGGACCGCTACATCAGCCCGACCGATCCCGATATCAAACGCTCGGCCGAGTCCATCGCCAACTTCGAGAACGAATGGCGCGAGATCATCACCGACTTCGGCAATCATCCGAGCATCGTCATGTGGGTGCCGTTCAACGAAGGCTGGGGGCAGTTCGAGACCGCTCGCATGGTGGACTTCACGAAGAAGCTCGACCCGACGCGGTTGGTCAACAACGCCAGCGGTTGGACCGATCGCGGAGTCGGCGATGTGTTCGACGTCCACATCTACCCCGGCCCCGGCATGGCTCCGCTGTCGAGCACTCGCGCATCGGTGCTGGGCGAGTTCGGTGGGCTGGGCCTGCCACTCGATGGACACACTTGGCAGGGCAAAGACAACTGGGGCTATCGCTCGTTCACGAACAAGGCCGACTTGCAGAAGGCGTATCTCGGCATCATCGGCGGACTGCGACCCCTCATCGGCAAGGGGCTGACGTCGGCCGTCTACACGCAGACGACCGACGTGGAGATCGAAGTCAACGGCCTGATGACCTACGACCGTGAAGTCCTGAAGTTCGATGCCGAGACGCTCGCGAAGGCGCATCGCAAGCTGTACCTGCTCCCGCCGAAGATCACAACCATCCTGCCAACGTCCGAAGAGACGGCGCAGATTTGGAGATACGCGACCGACAAACCGAAAGACGGTTGGGAGAAGCCCGGCTTCGATGACTCGGGCTGGAAGTCCGGCTCCGGCGGCTTCGGCGAACCTTCCACTCCCGGTTCGGTCGTGAAGACCAATTGGAAAACGAACGATATCTGGCTGCGCCGTGACTTCGAGTGGTCCAACGAGAAGCCGATCCATGAACTCGGCCTGCGGATTCATCACGACGAGGACACCGAGATCTTTTTGAATGGCGTCTTGATCGGCACGGCCTCCGGGTATTCGACTTCGTATCAGGATCGCGCGCTGGACGAGGCGGCGACGAAGGCGTTGAAGTCGGGTAAGAATGTTCTGGCGGTGCATTGCCATCAAACGGGGGGCGGGCAGTACATCGACCTGGGGCTGGTGGATGTCGAAGAAGTCTCGAAATGAGAGAACACGGATGACACGGAGGACGCGGATCAACACGGATTCGGTCAGTGTTGATCCGCGTTCTCCGTGTCATCCGTGTTCTGCTTTGGCGGCGGACGATGCAGAGACGGCTTCCGATCGTTCGTGAAGACCTTGCGAGAGAATTCCGGCGTGACTCCGAAGTTCAGCACCAGTCCGACTTCTTGCGGAGTCGCTCGCAGATAGTTGATCAACTGACTGTTCGCCGCGCCGGAAATGGCTTCGGTGGAAGTGACCAAGAGGACCAGCTTGTCGCTGACGATCAAATCGGCCAGGAAGAAGCCGACCTGCTCTCCTTCAAAGAAGACTTTCACGGGGGCTCGTGACGAGACCTTGAGACCGCGTTTGCTCAACGTGAGGGCCAGCGACTTCGAATAGACCGACGGCAGGAATCCGTAACCGAGCGTTTTGTAGACGTGGTAGAACGCATTGATCACGGCTTCGGAAAGTTCACCGTGCAGCAGGTTGCTCATGATTGATTCCAGGCTTTGTGGAAAGAGAACACGGATGACACGGAAAACGCGGATGGTCACAGTGCCAATCCGCGTTTTCCGTGTCATCCGTGTTCTCAGGCTGAGTCGGCCGCCGCGCAGGCGAACTCCAATCGCACGGAGACTTGGCCGCCGACCGAAACTTTTCCGGTCAGAAAGAACGCGTTTGACATGCGCTCGGTCAGTTCGACTTCGATGTCGAGCGTCTCACCCGGCCGGACCATGCGGCGGAACTGCACGTTGTTGATTCGCGTCGCAACCGGGACTTTGCCCGGAGCCATCGTGGCCGTCTTCGCGATCAGAACGGCTCCGGCCTGCATGGCGGCTTCGAGTTGCAGCACTCCGGGGAAGACCGGGAAGCTCGGATAATGACCGCTGAAGACCGGCAGGTCCGGCGAAAGAAACTTGCGCGCATGAATTCGCGTCTCAGTCAGTTCGACGATCTCGTCGAGCCACAGAAAGGGATCACGGTGCGGGATGAGTTGTTGGATGTCGTCGCGAGTCATGCCGACAGTCTATTTCCACACCGCTTCCAGTTGCACGCGATAGCCGTCGGCTTCGGTTCCGGTGGTCAGACGCAGCGTGCGGACGGCTCGGACCAGTTGCAGCAGCGTTGTCACGTCCGTTTGAGCTTGATCGGAGGTCTTCCCTTCCTGCGCGACCGAGCGAGCTTCGAGCATGCCGCGATTCGCGTCCAAGATGTTGGCCAATGATTCGCCGGTCAACTCGAAGAGGAAATCATTGCGAGTCGGCTTCGCGGTCGCGGTCGTCGTGGTTGGCGACGAATAAACATCGACGAGGTGCTTGCAGAGATCGACGGACGAGGCCATCACGAACTTGTCTCGCACGCGGGCCGCTGCCGGCATGAAGTTGTAGACGATTGGGAGTCGATCGCCCTTTGGCTTTTGCGAGTACTTGCCGAACTGAATTTGCACGTCTTTGTAACTCTCTGACGAGAGCACCCACGGCTGGCGGCCTTGTTGGCCGGCGTTGAGGTTCGAGATCGTCGCGACCGTTTGGAACAACAAATTCAACGTCTGCTCGCCCTCTTCCGGCTTGGCCAAATCCCAGACGAGCGCGAAGCCAGGCAGTTGCAGTCCCGGCTTGCCATTCAAATGTGCGTAGTCCTGCGGCGCTGCGACGAACGTCAGATTGCGACCGAACGACGGCAGGATGTCCGTGGCGTAATCCTTGCCCGGCAGCAGATTGGCGAGGCCCGCCTCGAACTTGTCGAATTCGGGCAGCACCTTCGCATCCAACAACTCTTCGCGGCGCTTGTACCAGCCGGCGAAGTCGCGATGCAGAATCAAGCCGCCGATCAATCCCGGCACTTTGGGGAGCGAGCCGGCATCTGGCTTATCGGCGGCGGCAAACAGCGGCGCGTACTTCTCGCCGAGCGATTCCGGTTTGCCGGCGATCGAATGAGCGAAGACCAATCGTTGACTATCGAGGTCCAGCGTCGAACCAAGGAACGGGCTGCGATTTGCAAGTTCGTACAAGCCACCCAGCAACAGTGACACGCCGGGATTGTCCAACTTCTCCGGGCCGAACCGTCCGCCCATCCCTTGCGCGACGAGTTCCAGATTGACGTAGCTGCGGACCAAATGCTGCGAACCAAGTTGTTTGGTCATCGCCACGAAGGGAGCATCGTCTGCCAATGACTTTGAGCCATCGGACCCGGCTCGCAGCGAGAGCGTGCGATTCATCAACTCGCTAGTGCTTGCCGCCACGATCCAATCGTCGCGTTCGGCGATGAAGACCTTGCCATCAATACTTCGCACGGGGACGTTTCCCGGCCCCGTGGTCTGACTGATTTGGTCTTCGATCAGCGTCAGGAGCGGCGTAATTCGCTCCCGAATTTTGTCGAGCGCGGCCGCATCTTTCACTCGTACGGCGATGACCGCGTCCGGTTCTTTGCGACCCTCATGCGGGTAGAGCGCGACCGAAACTCGACCACTAAACGCGGTCTTGGACAGCGTCCACAGATCCATGCCTAACTGGTTCTCGATCGCCTTGCGACCGGCGTCAGCCTTGCGTCCTTGCGGCGAGGCATAAAACGCTTGGACCTGCGGATTCGACGGCAGGCTCTTGACCAACTCCGAGTTCTGAAGCTTGTCGATCCACGCATCCAATCCGGAGATTTCAGCGAAGAAGACCGCTCCGCTGGGGGTCGATTTCGCGAGATCGGCGTCGGCCGCGTGAGCCGCCGGCGCGCGACCGAATCCGCAGAACGTGCCCACAACGACGGCCAACAACACCCAGCCGCGAAGGCGGCCACATCGACCAAGAACTCGCATCACAAGTCTCCAGATTTTGAAAGACATCCGAGGAATGGGAACCGTACCTCAACAGGGTCGGCGCGGTTTCACGGCCACGTTGCTGGGACCGGCGGTCATTTCATGGCGTCCGAAATCAATTCGCGAAATTGATCCGGGCAGAGCTTCCAGGTGGCGGCGTAGGTCTCGGACAGCGGGACGGGGACATAAGTGTCCGAGTCCACAAACAGCGGCATGTCCGGCAGCTTTCCGCCGATGGCAATCGGCTCGACAAACGCCGTCAATGGAAAGCCGCAGCAATACGACACCAACGTCAGAGGTTTGCCGCGCGGCAAGCTAAAGTCGCCGGATTCGAGTTCATCCCAAATGAGTTGATGTACCCCCTGTGGATCGCGCGAGCCTGGCGGGAACAAGTCGATGACCAACAAGTGAACTCCGAACCGCAGCAGTTCGGCCGCCTTGTCGACAAACCGTCGCATCGCGAGCCGGCTGTGCTTGTTGCCGGGGAAAATAATTTCAATGACGGCAATCAACTCTCCCAGCTTGTTGCGAATCGCCAGCTTGTTGGCTTTCGCCGCGTAAACATCCAGTTCGGAGCCGCGATTGATGATTCGCGTTTTCGGAGGCACCTCGGCCACTGCCACTCCACCGCGCGGTCGTTGCGGCGGAGCGGACGATTTCGAGTCGAGCTTGAGCGTCAACAAGTCCGGCACAACCTCGCCCGCATGTTGCTCGATGAGCGAGTAATAGCCCTTGGGCAGCAGACCCGCGTTCAACGAATTACAAATCGCGGCCGACCATTGTTGGTGAAAGTGATGAAACAATCCTCCGGGAGCTTTCTTCCAATCGTGAGTCTGCATGAGTTTCCCTTTTCATCCAACGCGAGCGAACCGCCTGCAAGGCGATCGGCAAAAGATCATTTCCCCGTAGCCACGCTCGCCAGAGCGTGGGTTGCATCACGCCCCACGCTCTGGCGAGCGTGGCTACGATCAGAATAGCAAATCGAGCGATCAAAACCTCGCGCGTCTTTGCGAGAGATATTCGAGCAGGGCATTGCCGAAGGGCATCGACGTATCGAGGCGGACGTAGTCGGCTCCCATCGACAGGCACTCTTTGCGGTACTGGCCGCAGAGTTCGTTGACCGCTTCGAGATAGTCGGCTCGCGTGCCGTCGGCGTCGATGAGTTGGTTCTGGCCGCTCTCCGGGTCGGTGAGGTCCACCATGCCGCTGAACGGGAACGTGGCCTCGGCTTCGTCGAGCACATGAAACAGGATCACGTCATGCCCACCGTGTCGCAGCATTTGCAGGCTGCGAATCACCGGCTCTGGGTCCACCAGCAGGTCCGAGAAGATCATCATCAGGCCGCGATGCCGCACCATCGAAGCGACTTGTCGGAGATTGGCCGCGATCTCCGTTTGTCCGCCCGGCTTCGATTGAGCGAGCAGCGCGAGGATGTTGCCGAGTTGCGTCCGCTTGCTGCGTGCGGGGAGGCTGTGCCGCAGCTTCTCGTCAAACGTGATCAGGCCGACCGGGTCTTGCTGGTGGATCATCAAATAGGCCAGCGCGGCGGCGAGACAGATCGAGTAATCGAACTTGGTCAACTCTTGCCGGTACGTGTAGGCCATGCTGGCCGAGAGATCCATCAGCAGATAGCCGGTGATGTTGGTCTCGGCCTGATACTTCTTGACGTAGTAGCGGTCGGTCTTGGCGTAGACGAGCCAATCAATGTCCTTCGGGTCATCTCCCTGCGAGTAGCGGCGATGCTCAGAGAACTCGACGCTGAACCCGTGAAACGGCGACGTGTGCAAGCCGGCCAGAAAGCCTTCGACGATGAACCGCGCCCGCAGATCCAGCCCCGCGATGGTGCGGATCACTTCGGGCTTCAGATAGTCTTCGGTCTTAGGCATGTGTGTGAGATCTCGATTCAGAGAGCTGTCGTCCCGTTTCTCAGCGGCGGCCGGAAGCGGCTCCGATCACCATGACCACGACTCCCACGAGTGAGATGAGCGTGGTGATGCTGCCACAGATGATTCCAAACCAAGCCCGACCAGCTCCGGAAAGCTCCGGGCTTTTCTTGATCGTGCTGAGCGCGACGAAGCCCGTGATGACGGCCGCGATCGAGAACGGCAATCCAATCATTGGCAGGATTCCGAACAGAGCACAATACCCCGACGCGATCGCCGAGACTGGCCGGCCGACGGGCACCAGCATGCGTTCCATGCCGCTCGGCGCGGGCGTGTTGGCTCGGCGAGTTTCGGCATCCAGGTACTCGCCGCAATACTTGCACTTCTTCGCCACCGCCATGATGGACTCGGCGCAAAACGGGCAGGTCTTCATTTCTGTGGTCTCGGCCATTGTTCAACTCCTTGTTCTTTAGTAGCCGTCGTTCGCCAGAACGCGGGCTTGCCGCCATTCGCCCGCGTTCTGGCGAACGGCGGCTACGCAAACATCTTTCAGGCGTATTTCGCAATCTTCGGTTCGGGAATCTCGGCGATCAGGCGTTGGACCACCGTCTCGCTGGTGACCCCTTCGGCTTGAGCTTGGAAGTTGGTCGAGACGCGATGTCGCAGAACGGGGATCGCGACTTTGCGAACGTCGTCGATGTTGATGGCCGGGCGGCCGTCCATTGCGGCGAGCGCTTTGGCTCCGGCGATCAAGAACTGGCCGGCGCGCGGGCCGGCCCCCCAACTGACGAGGTCTTGGATGAACTTGGGAGCCGACGGATCTTTCGGCCGAGTCGCGCGGACCAGCCGCGCGATGTAGTTGATCGTCAGCGGCGCGGCTTCGATCGTGTTGATCTGCTTTTGCAGGTACACGATCGCATCGGCCGAGAGAACTTTGCGAACGTCCGGTTTCTCCATCGAAGAACTCGCGGCGAGGATGCTCTCTTCGTGTTCGAGGTCCGGGTAATCGACGATGACGTTGAACATGAAGCGGTCGAGTTGCGCTTCGGGAAGCGGATACGTTCCTTCTTGTTCAATCGGGTTCTGCGTGGCGATGACGAGGAACGGTTCGGGCAGCTTGTAGGTTTCCTGGCCGACGGTGACTTCGCGTTCCTGCATGGCTTGCAGCAGCGCGGCCTGAGTCTTTGGCGGCGTGCGATTGATCTCGTCCGCCAGCAGAATGTTCGTGAAGACCGGGCCTTTCACGAAGCGAAACTCGCGGCGGCCCGCTTCATTTTCGTCGAGCACGTTCGTCCCGGTGATGTCCGAGGGCATCAGGTCCGGAGTGAACTGAATCCGTTTGAACTGCACGTCGAGGATGTTGGCGATCGTGCTGACGATCAGCGTCTTAGCGAGTCCCGGCACGCCGACCAGCAAGCAGTGCCCTCCGGTAAAGACGGCCGCGAGGATTTGTTCGATGACCGCGTCTTGGCCAATGATGACCTTGTGCAGTTCGGTGGTCATCAACTCGCGGCGGCGGCGGAATTTTTCAAGGAACTCGTCGAAGTCACGTTTCTCGGCCAAGGGATGCTCCGTTTCGGTCGAATTCGGATTGGGATCGGCGGAGGGGTCCGGTGTTCTGATTTCTGTTTTGGCATCCCCTACGGAGACAGTCGTGGTTTGGAGGACTGGCTCGCAATGGAGATCGAGGGCGATTGAGTGGCCAAAACAGAAATCAGAACACCTGACCCCGGCTCACCGGATTGAGGTGGTCGGGGTCCGAGCCGGATTGTAAAAGGCCGTCGGCGCAGAGAGTACCGAAACGGGAATGCCGATTGTCAAATGCGAGGAGACGCCATGAACGCCTTAATGCTGCGAGCGGTGTGGTTGGTCGTGGTCGTGGGTTTGAGTGGTCTCTTCGTGCCGCCGAGCCGCGCGGCGGATGACCTCAAGCCGGAGGCGGTCCTCAAATCCATCGAGTCGGGAAAGCGGTTTTTGATTTCGAAGCAGCTTCCCAATGGCTCGTTCGACAGCCCCATCAGCGGGATCTATCCGACCGGACCATCCGCGTTGGCGACGTTGGCATTGTTGAATGTCGGAATGACGCCGCAAGACCCGCCGATTCAAAAGGCGTTGGAATTCCTGCGGTCCCAGCGGCCACCGACGAAAACGTATGAAGCGGGTCTGCAACTGATGGTCTACGCCGCCGCCAAGGATGGTAATCGGGACCGCGCGCGGATGATGACCATCGTCAAGGACTTGGAAGAGGCTCAAGACAGCACCAGCGCGAGCCGTGGTGGGTGGCATTATGACGTGCGGCCGGGAACGACCTCGTTCGATCACAGCAACGTGCAATATGCCGTGCTGGGACTGCGCGAAGCCGCCTTCGCGGGAATTCCGACCAGCCGCAAAACTTGGGAATTGACTCGCGAGCATTGGATCAAGACCCAAGAGGCCGAGGGGGGCTGGAGCTACACAGCCGGTGGCGGCGGTTCCTCCGGCAGCATGTCCGTGGCCGGGATCGCGTCGCTCGTGATGGCGGACTCGCTGTTGCCGGACGATTCCGGCGTCGGCGCGAACGGACTCCCGGATTGCTGCCGCGAAGAGGCTCGCAACGAAGCGTTGGAACGGGGCTTGAACTGGTTGCGCGCCCGCTTCGCGGTCGGGCACAACATCGGAGATGGCGCGATTGGCGGCGTCCTGTACTACCTCTACGGCCTGGAACGAGCCGGTCGGCTCAGCGGTCAGCGGTTCATCGGCAATCACGATTGGTTCCGCGAGGGAGCGAAGTTTCTGATCAACGGCCAGGGAGGCAACGGCCACTGGGTCAGCAGCGGAGCCGGCGACGGCGATCCAGTGGTCGGGACCAGCTTCGCGCTGTTGTTTCTCTCGAAGGGCATGGCTCCGGTGCTAATCAACAAGCTGAAGTTCGGACCGCCGGCCGAACGCAACGCGAAAGGGGCGGTCGTCGAGGATTGGAATCGGCATCGGCACGACGTTCACAACCTGACCGACCTCATCAGCGGGAAAGACAAGTGGCCGAAGCTCGTGACGTGGCAAGTCGTGGAAATGGAGAAAGCGGTCAAGGGAGGCGGTGTCGCCGATCTGATGCAGGCTCCGGTGCTGTTCCTGTCTGGCCGCGACAAGCCGGAGCTGGCGGACCCCGAAGTGAAATTGCTGCGCGAGTACGTCGATGCCGGCGGTTTCATGTTCGCCGTCGGCAATTGCAACGGAGCGGGATTCGATGACGGCTTCCGCGAGCTCATCAAGCAGATGTATCCGAACGGCGAAGCCGAATTGAAACAGCTCAAGCCGGAGCATCCGATCTTCCGCAGCGAGTATCCGCTCGACAAGGCGCAGGTCGATCTGTGGGGCGTGGACTTCGGCTGCCGCACGGCGATTGTCTATTCGCCGGAAGACATCGGCTGCGGCTGGAACAAGTGGTGCGTGTCCGAACTGCCAAATCGCCGGGCGGAGTTGAAAGGCATGATCTTTAAGTCCACTCAAATTGGAGTGAACGTCATCGCCTACGCCACCGGCCGCGAGCCTCCTGACAAACTCAAGCAAGCCGAACTCGCCAAACAAGCCGGGCAGCGTGATCGCATCGAAGCGGGCCTGTTGCAGATCACACAATTGAAGCACACCGGCGGTTGGGACACCGCGCCTCACGCGCTGCACAACATGCTGATTGCATTGAACGAGACCGCTGGATTGGCCGCTTCGACCAAGACACGCGAACTGGCCGCCTCTGATCCGAACCTCTGCAACTATCCGATCGCGTACATGCACGGCCGGCACAAGTTCGAATGGACTCGCGCCGAACGCGAACGCTTGCAGCAGTACTTGCAGAACGGCGGCGTGCTGTTCGCCGACGCCTGTTGCAGCGCGGCTCCCTTCGACAAGAGCTTCCGCGAAGCCATCAAGGGATTGTTTCCCGACAAACCGCTGACGCGCATTCCCGTGACGCACGAACTCTTCACGACGAAGGTGGGCCACGCGCTCCCCAAAGTTCGCCGCCGCGGAGCCGATCAAACCAGCGGTCAAGGGGTCATCGCCAACGCCGCCACGCTGGGTGAGCCGATCTTGGAAGGCATCGAAGTCGATGGCCGCTATGTCGTGATCTACAGCAAGTACGACATCAGTTGCGCGCTGGAACGCCAATCGGCGATCGCGTGCGAAGGCTACGTCTCGGAAGACGCCACGAAGTTGGCAATCAACATCATCCTGTACGCGATGCTGCAAGAGCTGAAATAAGAACGGTGGCTCTCGCTTTCAGCACCGAAGGTGCGCCACTCGATAGCCCAGGCCAACGGCCTGGGTTTGCAGACTAGGTCGCCATCACGAATTGGCGATCGTCTGAGCGGCTCGGCGACCGGAGAGATACGCTCCATGCACGGTGCCGGGATATTGAGCCGAAGTATGCTCGCCAGCGAACGTCAGCTTTCCTTGAATGAGCTGACCGAAAGCGTTGTTGTCTGATGGCGATGAGTTCAATCCCCAATACGTGAAACCGCCACGCGTCAGTGGCGAGTTATTCCACTGAGTCCCCAGCACCTGCGTCGGACGTGGGATCGATGTCCCAAACATCTTGGTCAGCTCGGTGAAGATCAGGTTCGCGGCCGCTGTCTCACCGAGGCTTTCCAGATAGGCGGCGTAGTCGTCAACGCAATACAGCACCAGCGTCGGTTGATTCTGCACCGGTTTCATATTGATGAGATGAAACGACGAGCTTTCAATGGATTGCACGCGCCCCAGGAAATGACTGTCGGCCGGCCAAAACACCGACGGAAACTTCATGGCCAACTTGTAGACTCGGCCGAATCCCAAACGGCTGATGGCCGTCCTCACGTTGGCTGGCAGTACCGGAAGAAAGCTGATCGCTCCCGACTTCAGCACCCCCAGCGGCAACGTGACGATGCAGCGATTCGCCGTGAACACGCCGCTGTTTGTCGTCACCGTCACTTGCCCGGCGACTCGGCAATCCACGGCGGTCACTTGTACGTTGCGTCGCACATCCAGACCGACCGCCACTTGATTCACTAAGGCGTCGTAACCCATCGGTAATAAGACGTCATCGCCACCGAACTCCGCGTCTTCGTCAAACGAAATGGTGGAGAGACGCGGAAGATTGAGACCGTATTCCGCTTCAATGTTGAAGTAATTGTGCCATCTCAAGGCTCGTTGTTGAGCGGCGGTCAAACCGGTGTTGGCTCCCACTTGAGTCATCGTCACCGCCAGTGACTGATCCACATCAAGCTGCTCTTTCCGTTGCAAGACTGCATCAAACACCGTGTTGAATCTGGTCGCACCCGCGTTGTAGTCCGCGATCGCCATGCGGCTGCCGCTGATGTCATGCACGATCAGGGAGTCGTAGTTCGTGACGAACTTTGGCGATCCAATCGCATTGGCGATCGTCGTCAACGGATTGTTGACCGTCCCATGAATCCAAGACGCCCCCAGTTCCACGGCCGCTCCGAAGCTGCGATCGGTTTGAATGCGACCTCCGATGCGCGACGACGCCTCAAGCACGACAACCTGCCCCGGCTGAGCATATCCGTACTGCCGCACGAGCCGATCGGCCGCCGCCAAACCAGACATCCCCGCCCCAATCACAATGACTTTTCGACTGGGCGTTGCCGCTGCACGCGGACTCTCCTGAGCCACCGTCTTCCCAAGATCCGAAAGACCAGCAACCGCGGCGGCAGTGACTCCCAACATCCGTCGGCGCGTGAGCGAACTTGAGGCGTTGCCATCCCTGAAATCGTTTGGGCGAAGCATGTCGGCATCTCCTGTCGCATCAGAGAAAAACTGATCCAATGCGGTTTTCAATGGAAAACAGCGCGTTGACGGCAACCAGAAGCCCGGCTTTTCAGAAATGCCGAGCTTCTTAACACGCAGTCAATTGGCGCGAATCGCATCACAGGATTACTGCCGAGCATCCGAAATCTTGCGCCGAAAATTCTTGAGATTTCAAAGTCCCGACTCGACAAATCCTCTGCAGTCGCCAAGAGCACCCCGACCGCTTGAGCCACGTCGATGATGGTGTCGAGGGTTTTGACACGGGACCGAGTTCCGTGATTTCGTTTAGCCGATCACACCAATTCGAGTGTCCGAGCGTGAGCGATTTCTCCGGTGCCAATGGGACGCACTTGTGAGGTGGCCAGCGACGTCACGGCCAGCGTCTCACCGTCTAACGCCAGGAATTCCACCTCAAAGCCAATCCCGCCGCGATGAATCAAGACGACCGTTCCGATGTCGCCCGACATCAGCCCGTGCTCAGGCAAATCGGCGGTCAGCACCACGCGATCTAATTCTTTGATCATGGTTTTTTCCTTCGTAGCGGATAAGCGGTCACGAAGCGCGGGGCATCCTCGCCAGATTCTACGTTACGAGACCGAGGCGCTTCACGACTTGTGCTCCCTCAAACCGATGGCTTTTCAGAGGCAGTCTTCGCGAACTGGATGAACTCGGCCGGGCTGACGATCGGAATGTTCCGGTACTGGCTCAGCGGCAAGAGATGCTTCCGGTCGCCGGTCACGATGTGGGTGGCACTGGCAACGACCGCACATTCCAGAATTTTATCATCGTCTGGGTCCGTCGAAATCCCATGTAGTTGGTTGGCAATTTTCACGACGGTCAGAACGGAGAGCAGATCGGTCAACGTCGCGTTGATTCTCTCTGGCGTGAAGTGCAATCGGGTGCGCAGCTTCTCCGTCAACTCATCCAGGATTTCTGGGCAGACTACCGCGTCGATCGTTCCGGCGCGCGCCAACTCCAGACACTGGTACGGCTTGCCCTTCCAGCCGACTCCAGAGAGCAGCACGTTCGTGTCCAACACGGCGACTAGCCGCATGCTCGATCCTCGTGAACGAGGTCGTCAATAAATGCTTCGCGTTCGTCTTCGGACAGCTTGTCCCAGTCGCGCCCGCGCTCGGAGCAGGCACGACGAAGCTGGTTCTCGGCATATTCCATTCGCTCGTCGCGTTGGGCCGCGCCGGCATCGGCCAGTGCGAGAATCGCCGTTCGCTTCCGTTCCGGCGGCAGTTGCGTCACGAGATCGACGACTTGTTGATCGGTCAGTACGAGAGTCGGCATGGTCATTACCTCCGCGAACAGCATCGTGTGAGATTGGCCGTCAGCGTAGCAGTCCCCGTTCGGCATCGCGATAGGCTTTTTGGGCGGCGATTTTGGCGGGGTCGGGGACCAGTGGGAAGGTGGTCAGGATGTGGGCGAACTCGGACAGGCCGTGCTGGCGAAAGGCGGCTTGCTTCACCGCCGTTCACACCAAGGCCAGTTCACGGGCATGAGGAATGTCGCCGGCACGCAGCGGGCGGAGCTGAGCGAGTTCCAACGTAAGACGGAGTGCCGTTGGTTTCATGTTTCTGTGAATTCGATGTGAGAGTTCAAAGGATGCGGTCACTTGTCGCCTCTTCTGGACCATCTTCTTTCCGTGATTCGCTGCCTCTCTTCATTCGCTGTCGCTTCTGATAATGAACGGTGACGAGACAGCGAATGAAGAGAGGCAGCGAAGAAGCATTAGAAACTTCTACTCTGTCCCGGTGGGGATGTCGCCTCAATGACCACGGTGTAGAATCTCGCCAGTTCTGTTCGAGGCCCTCAATCTCCGCCGCTGGAGCATCCATCAACGTGACTGCAACGACTCTTCCAAGACCGGCAACTTCCGAGAGCAAGCAAGAACTCGGCCAGTTCTTCACGCCACTGCCGGTCTCGGAATTCATGGCGTCGCTTTTTGAAAGCTCGAATGACGAAATTCGACTGTTGGATGCGGGAGCGGGCGAAGGCGCATTGACTGAGGCATTCGTGCGGATGGCCTGCTCGCGACCACAAAGGCCAAGTCGTCTGGCCGTTGTCGCGTATGAATTGGATGCGCGCGTGTTGAGCGGATTGCGCGAGACGTTGGAACGTTGCGATTCCATGTGCGCGGCGCAAGGCATCGAGTTCCACGGCGAGATTCGTCACGCGGATTTCATCGAGTCCGCGTTGGAGTTCGTGCGGGACGACCTCTTCACTTCCGCGACAGCGCCCTTCAATGCGGCGTTGCTCAATCCTCCCTACCGCAAGATCAACAGTGATTCTCCGACGCGACGTCTCCTGCGAGAAGCCGGTATCGAAACGAGCAATCTCTACACCGGCTTCCTCTCACTGGCGGCGCGGTTGCTGTGCGTCGGTGGGGAAATGGTCTCGATCACTCCACGCAGCTTTTGCAACGGCCCGTACTTTCGACCGTTTCGACGTGAGTTCCTCGATTCCATGTCGCTGGAGCGGTTGCACGTTTTTGATTCCCGATCAGCCGCCTTTCAGCGTGACAGCGTGTTGCAAGAGAACCTCATCGTTCGCGCGGTAAAGTCGCGAAAACAGGCGAGCCACGTCGTGATCTCCAGCAGTTCGGGCGAGCCGGGCGCGTGCATCCGCGAAACCCGGCTGGCCTATGCGGACGTCGTTCGCCCCGATGACGCCGAGCAGTTCATTCACATCATGCAGGACGAGTCGCAGGCTGCGGCGCGAGATCGCGTTCGTCGTTTCACGTCTTCACTGAGCGATCTTGGGTTGAACGTCTCGACGGGACGAGTTGTCGATTTCCGCGCGAAGGAGCATCTGCGTTTGGACTCGGCGTCGGGAACCGTGCCACTGATCTATCCGTGCCATTTCGAGGCGGGATATGTCCGCTGGCCAAAATCGCCCAGCAAAAAACCGAACGCCATCGCCGACGTCCGCGACACGGCAGAGTTGCTGATTGCCAATCAAACCTACGTCTTGGTGAAGCGATTCAGTGCCAAGGAAGAACGGCGTCGCATCGTGGCGAGCGTGTTCGATCCGACTCGGATCGCGTGCGAACGAGTCGGCTTTGAGAATCATCTGAATTACTTTCACGCCGATGGAATGGGCTTGGAACCGAGCCTTGCCAGAGGCTTGTCCGCGTATCTGAATTCAACAGCGGTCGATCAATACTTTCGGCAGTTCAACGGTCATACGCAGGTCAACGCGACGGACCTTCGGAATCTGCCCTATCCCTCTGCCGCCGAACTGCGACGCCTGGGCGTAAACCTCGGCGACCGCTTTCCCGATCAACTGGAATTGGACCAGTTGCTGGAAAGCGAGTTGGCGTGATGGCGAAGCGCGGGAATCCAACAACACGAATGTCGGCGCGAACCAAACCGGAAGAAGCCGCCGAGATCCTCAAAGCACTCGGCTTCGGCCCCAAGCAGTCGAACGAAGTGGCCGCATACACGTTGCTCGCCCTGTTGGATGTGCAACCGGATGGTTCTTGGCGAGCCGCGACCAATCCATTGCGCGGCATCACGCCCATCATCGAGTTTGTGCGAGAAGCCTATGCCGTCCGTTACGCACCCAACACGCGCGAGACGATCCGAGACGAGGCCGTGAAATACTTCGTCGATGCGGGGCTGGTGGTCCGCAATCCCGACGACCCGGCACGACCAACGAACAGCGGCAAGACGGTCTATCAAGTCGAGGCGTCCGCGTTGCGACTCTGCCAATCATTCGAGAGTCGCGAATGGCCGAAGTTACTCGCCGCGTACCTCACCAGTCGCGAGCACACGCGCCATGAACTTCATCGGCAGCGGTCGATCGCACGAATTCCCGTGACGTTGCCGTCCGGCGAATCCATCACGCTCTCACCCGGCGGACAGAACCCGCTCATCAAGCAAGTCATCGAAGAGTTCTGCCCCCGGTTCACGCCGGGAGCCGTGCTGTTCTACGTCGGCGACGCCGAGAACAAGTTCCTGCATCTCGATGCCAAATCCCTGAGCCAACTCGGCGTGACCGTCGCCGCCGCCGCAAAGATGCCGGACGTTGTCGTGTTCGACTCGCGCCGCAACTGGCTCGTCCTGATCGAAGCCGTGACGAGCGCCGGACCAGTAGACGGCAAACGCCGCAAAGAACTGAAAGAACTCTTCGCCCGTTCAACCGCCGGCTTGGTCTTCGTCACAGCGTTCTCTTCGCGAGACACCATGCGCAGCTTCCTCACGCACATCTCCTGGGAAACCGAAGTCTGGGTCGCCGAAGCCCCAGACCACCTGATCCACTTCAACGGCGAACGATTCCTCGGCCCTTATCGGGTGTGCCAATTTTGGCTGGCGCGATGAATAAGGAGCTGTCAGAATGAGGTTAGAAATGTTCGGAACCTCTTTCTGGAGTCGATCATGGATGATGTGCCACAAGTGAAATCAGGGTTGTTGATGCCAGCGGTTCGGGAGCAGGTGG
>CAMDDX010000104.1 GCA_945893075.1 Planctomyces sp. SH-PL62
GTTCACGACCCACGTCTTGCTGATGATGTCGCCGATCGAATCGTCCACCAGTTCGATCGTGCTGCCGATGAACAGGGCGTCGAACGCCTTGCCGCCGGAAGTGACTTTCGGCCGCGCCTGCGGCGGCTGACGCACGACGTTGACCGTGGCCTCGCGCGTCACGGACAGCCCCCCCTTGCCGGTCACGTTGGCCTGCACTTTGAACGAGCCGTACTGTTTGTAGATGTGGATCGGATTCGGATTGTCCGAGACCGACTCGCCGTCGCCAAAATCCCAGACCACGCTTTTGGAGCCGTCCGGTGCAACGAGTTTGAATTGCACGCCTTCGTTAAACGCGTACGGACGATTCACAACTTCGATCATCGCCTTGATCGGAGCGTACTCGATGCGCACGGCGACACTGCGGCTCAGCGGCAACAATTTGAGTTGATTCGGCAGTTTGCCCACGGCCTCAACGACCACGTCGATCCCTTCCGTGGCATCGGCAAACGTGTATTCAAACTCGGAAGTGTGACTGTCACCGGCCGCAGTCACCGGCCGCGTGATCTGATGAATGATCGCGGCAGTCGCATCTGGCTCGTCCTTCTTTCGCAGCGTCCAAACGACTTCGTTGATGGGGCCATCCACTTGGGCCGAGTAACGGTTCTTCTCGCCGAAGAACAATTTCGCCGCGTCTTGCGGTTGCACGATGGCCAGCGCGAGGCGGAGCACATCAAACGACCGCTCTTCCGACTGCGCGACGGCCTTCTCCGCGTAGCCCACGACGCTCACGACATGTTTGCCCGATCGGTCGAACGTGTAGGTCAACTCGCTCCCGGTCTGCGTGCCGGAGCCGGTCTTGCGGCCGTCAAACTTTTGTCCGTCGATGATCCATTCGTAGCGCTGGATGTCGCCGCGGCCCGTGCCGGTCAGCTTCACCTGGCTCCCTTCCATGATCGGACTCGGAATGGGATCGATGCTGACCCCCACGTCGATAATGTGCAGAGTCAATTCCTGCTTCGTCGCGCCGATGGCTGCATCGGCCTCGACTCGCAGGCTCACCTTTCGATCACCGGGCGTGTTGTAAACGTGCGAGATGGACTGGCCGGTGCCGCTGGTGCCGTCGCCGAAGTCCCACAAGATCTTGGTCCCTTGCAGCGTGCTGACCCAAAACGTCACAGGCTTGCCGGCGGCGAACGTCGTTCCGTCCGCCGGACGGAACTCGAAGATCTTGGGCGGTGCCGAACGCTGGAACGACAGCCGCACGGATCGGCTCCCTTGCACGGTGTGCTTTTCCAGTTCCGGGTACGTGATCTTGAGCGTGGCGGAATACTCTTCGTCTGCCTTCAGGTCATTGGGATTCGTCACCTCGATCGGTACGTCGATGCGTCCCTTGTGCATCTTGACCGACGGCGTCGCCGGCCGCAGGTTGATCTTCTGACCCGCGACAGCCTCGAACGCGAAGTTCATCGGCTTGCCGTCAAGCCGTCCCCAGTCGCCGTCCGAGCCGAGGAACTCCAGACCGATCGTCTGCTTCGATTCCAACTTCGGATTTCGCAGCACGAACGAATCGCTCGCGAGCCGCAGGCTGATTGGAATTTTGGGCTCGCCCACGACGACGTGTTCGCCGGACTGCTTGGGGTCGAGCACCGGACTGACCTTGTCCAGCGGCGTGAAGAACAGCCACAGGTTCTTGTTCTGCTCGACAAGCTGATTGAACCGCTTCTGAAGTGCCTCGCGCGTCCACTCCTTGGAGCCTTCGTCGTTTCCGTCGGTGTAGACCATCACGCTGATGTAGCGGTTGGGATTCTGTCGCGAGAGCCGCTCGGCCTCTTCAAACGCCATCGCCAGCGAGTCGTACAGCGCGGTGCCGCCATTGGGTGGTCCGTAGCCATTCTGAATGCGCTGGATCAAGGCCGCGCGGTCTTGTTCCGTATTGATCGTGAAGATTTCCGGATTCGGCTTCTTGGTCGAGAACACTCCGAGCCAGATGCGCGAGCCGGGCCGGACGTTTCGCACAAACTCCACGGCCCGCACCTGCATTTCTTCCCAGCGCGTCTTGCCCGCACTGGTCCTCGCCTGCATCGAACCGGAATGGTCGATGATCAGCAGATACGCGGCCGAATCGGCGGCGGCTTGAGATGCGTCCGGCTTCGGCGGCTGGCTCAGTGCGATGGCCGAACCAAGCAGCAATACACACGGCGTCGCCAGCAGCACCGCCAATCGTGTCCACAGGGACCGACGCGGGCCGGGACGCAGTTGACTTCGGCCCGCCAGGTTTCGGCCGACTCCAGAATCAGTCCGAGCACTGTCCGTCACATGTCCCATCAGATCATCCCCTCGACAGCGTGATCCGTCCGCACCGGACGACGACTGCCGGACCACAACTCTCATAGTGATATGACAAACCAGTCTGGTGCCAGATGCAAGCAACACGATGGAAAGCACAGGGCCGGCAAATTCTTGAAGTCTGTAGTCCGACCCCTCGTGGGTCGGTCGATTCGGCTTCGCCAGCACTTCGTCACAATCATCGAATCGACCGACCCACGAGGGGTCGGACTACAGTTTGCCCGGCACGACGAATTAGCCAGCCCTGCCACACTTGGCTCACCCGCAGCCGTCAGAGAGACTTGCTGCACCATGAAACATCAAATTCTGCTCAACCTCTTCCTCTTCGCGCTCGCCGCGAGCACATTTTCCGCGAACCTGACAGCACACGCCGCCGAGCCTGCCGCGAAGCCGAACATCCTGTGGTTTGTCGTGGATGACATGTCGGCAAACTTCTCGTGTTATGGCGAGAAGACCATTCAGACACCGCATGTGGACCGGCTCGCGCGCGAGGGGACGCGATTCACGCGGGCATTTGTCACCGCGCCGGTCTGTTCGCCGTGCCGCTCGGCGTTGATCACCGGGATGTATCAGACGAGCATCGGCGCGCAGCATCATCGCAGCGGCCGAGGCGTCCTGAAGATCCATCTGCCGAACGGCGTGACACCGGTCCCCACGCTGTTTCAGAAAGCGGGTTACTACACCTGCATCGGCAGCGGATTTTCCGCCGGCTCCGGAGGCAAGAAGGGCAAGCGTGGTGGAGCTAGTCTCGGCAAGACCGACTACAACTTTGAATGGGACGCGAGCATCTACGACGCCAGTGATTGGTCGGGGCGCAATCCGGGCCAGCCGTTCTTCATGCAGGTGCAACTCGCGGGAGGCAAGCTGCGCGGTGGCAGCGACGACAATGCGAAGGCACTGCTCGATCGCGCGCAACGAGAGTTTGGCAGCGCCACTGATCCGGAAAAAGTCACGCTACCGCCGTATTACCCGCGCGACCCGGTGCTGTTGCGCGACTGGGCCGCGTATCTCGATGCCGTGCGCTTCACCGACAAGCATGTCGGCGAAGTCATCGCTCGACTGGAACGCGAGGGCCTGCTCGACCAGACGCTGGTCATCTTCATGACCGACCACGGTATCAGCCACGCGCGCGGCAAGCAGTTCCTCTATGACGAAGGGACACACATCCCGTTCGTGGTGCGTGGGCCGGGCATCGCGCAGGGCCAGGTCCGCGACGATCTAATCGAGCACATCGACATGGCCGCGATCTCGCTCGCCGCTGCGGGCATTCCCGTTCCGCCGTCCATGCAGGGCCGCGATGTGTTTGCGAAGGATTATCGGCCACGCGACGCCGTCTTCGCGGCGCGCGACCGCTGCGATGAGACGGTCGAGAGGATTCGCAGCGTCCGCACGGATCGGTTTCTCTACATCCGCAATTTCCATCCGCAGCGCCCGCACTTGCAGCCCAACGCCTACAAAGACGGCAAGTCCATCGTGCAGACGCTGCGCTCGCTGCACGGCTCCGGCAAACTCGATCTGCTCACCGAGAAGCTGCTCTTCAGCCCCACACGTCCCGCCGAGGAACTCTACGAATGGACGACTGACCGCTGGCAGGTACACAACCTCGCCGACGATGCCGCGCAGCGTGAGACGCTGGATCGGCTGCGAACTCGCCTCGACCGCTGGATGGCGGATACCAAGGACCGTGAGCCGGAGTCCGCCGCCATGTATGACAGCGATATGGCCGCCTACCTCGGCAAGGGAAACCCGGCGATCGAGAAGAACATCGCACTGATGAAGCAGTGGGCTCAAGAAAAGAAATGATTCCTCGCAGCAATTCCTCGCCAGGCTCGGCGTCTCGCCCGTCACTCAGCGGATCGAGGCACGAACCACGGATAGATGGCTGGAACGACGAGTGACGTCAGCGACGTGGCTGTCACCAGGCCGCCGATGACCACGGTGGCGAGCGGGCGTTGCATCTCGGCTCCGTCGCTGTGCGACATGGCCATCGGGAGGAAGCCGAGGCCGGCGACCATCGCTGTCATCAATACGGGGCGGAGTCGCGCGAGCGCGGTTTCACGCGTCGCTTCGCGCAGCGGCATTCCGGTTGCGCGGAGGTTTTCGGCGGCGCTGACCCAGACGAGACCGTTGAGCACGGCGACTCCGAACAGCGCGATGAAGCCGACGCCGGCTGAGATGCTGAAGGGCATCCCGCGCAATGCGAGCGCGAAGATGCCGCCTGATGCGGCCATCGGGACGGCCAGGAAGATCAACAGCGCGAGCCGCGCGGAATGAAACGAGGTGTGGAGCAGCAGGAAGATCAGCAGCAGCACGACCGGCGTGATGAGCGCGAGTCGGCGACTGGCGGATTGCAGATTCTCGAAGTCGCCGCCCCAGCGAATTTCGTAGCCGGCTGGAAGTTGGATTTGCTTGGTGACGGCTTGGCGAGCTTCGGTCACGAAGCTGGCGACGTCTCGGCCGCGAACATTGGCGGAGATGTAGGTGCGGCGGCGAATCGCTTCGTGTTCGACGGCGGGGGGCGTTTCGTCCAACGTGATGTCGGCGAGTTCTCGCAACGGGATTGGTTTGCCTCCGCCATCGGCGACGGGCAGTTGTTCGAGCAGCGAGATTTCTTTTCGCCAGGCTTCGGGAATGCGGACGGTGATCGGGAAGCGTGCTCGGCCCTCGAAGATCAAACCCACTTCGCGACCGCCCAGCGACGAAACGACATCCATGACTGTGGCGGCATCGACGCCGTAGCGGGCGAGCGCGTCGCGACGCGGTTCGATCCGCAGCGTCGAGAGGTTGCCTTGGTAATCGGCCTTCACGTCGGCCGCACCGGGAATGCTCTTTAACAACCGCTCGATCTGCTTGGCTTTCGTGCCGAGGATTTCGAGATCGTCTCCATACAGCAGCACCGCGACGTCGGCCTTCACGCCGGCGACCAGTTCATCCACGCGCATCTCGATCGGCTGCGTGAAGCCGAACATCACGCCGGGGACTTGCGAGTTCAGCACCTGGGACATCTCTTCGATCAATTGGTCGCGCGGCTTTGGACGCGGCCATTCGTGATGCGGCTTGAGCAGCACCCAGACGTCGGTTTGATGCACCCCCATCACATCGTTCGCGATTTCTGGACGTCCCGTTTTGCAGAAGACGGTTTGCACCTCATCGAATTTGAGCAGCAGCTTCTCGATGTTCGTAGACATCTCGATCGAGCCTTCCAATGTCGCGGTCGGCAGACGCACGGCTTCGATTAGCAAGTCCCCCTCTTCCAGCTTCGGCATGAATTCCGCACCGAGATGCGCCGCAACCGGCACGCTGAAGAGGAACACCACAAACGCAATCGACGTTGTGACCATTGGGTGCGTGATCGCTCGCGTCACGATCGGCTGGTAAATCCGTTTGAGGAGCCGGACCAGCCAAATGTCTTTCTCGTTGACATGCTTCGGCAGTGCCAGCGACGCCATCGCGGGCATGAACGTCAGCGACAACACCAGCGATCCGGCCAGCGCGAACAGCACAGTCAGGGCCATCGGCCGGAAGAGTTTGCCTTCGGTCCCCTGCAACGCGAGGATCGGGACGTAAACGATCGCGATGATCAATTCGCCGAACATCGTCGGCTTGCGGACTTCGATGGCGGCGTCGCGGATGACGTCGATGCGCGAGCGGCCGGCGTGATTGTGCGAGAGCCGCAAAATGCAGTTCTCGATCATGATCACCGAGCTATCGACGATCAGACCGAAGTCAATCGCGCCGAGGCTCATCAAGCTGGCGGTGATGCCGGTCGCGGCCATCAGGTTGGTGGCGAACATCATCGACAGCGGGATCGCTAGGGCCGTGACCAAGCCCGCTCGAAAATTGCCGAGCATCAGCAGCAGCACGAAGATGACAAGCCCCCCGCCTTCGAGCAGATTCGTCATCACCGTCTTGAGCGTGCGGCTGATCAGAGCGGCTCGGTCGTAGGTCACTTCAATCGTGACTCCCTCCGGCAACGTCGCGCGGATTTCGTCGAGCCGCGTCTTCGCGAGTTCCAGCACTTCGCGCGAGTTCTCGCCAACGAGCATCATCACCATCCCGGTGACGGCTTCGCCCCGTCCGTCGCGAGTCACCGCCCCTTGCCGAGTCATCGGCGCGATCGCCACTTCCGCGACGTCGCGCAGCAGAATCGGCGAGCCTTCCGTGCGGCGACGCAGCACGATCTCGCGAATGTCGTCGAGGTTCCTCAGCAACGCTTGACCGCGAATCAGCCGCTGTTCGTCGTGATGCACGACATACCCGCCGCCGGCAATCGAGTTGTTCTTTTCCAACCGGCTGAAGATGTCTTCCAGCGTCAGGTCGTAGCTCGTGAGCCGATCGGGATCGGGACGAATCTCAAACGTCTTGTAGTAGCCGCCATGCGTGTTGATCTCGGTGACGCCGCGCACCTCGCGCAGTTTGGGAGCGATGTCCCATTCCAGCATCGTGCGCAGGTCCATCGGCGTATGCCGGTCGCTGCGGACCTCGAATTGCAGAATCTCGCCGAGTGCGGTCGTCAGTGGACCGAGCTTCGGCGTGCCGTAGCCGGCCGGGATCATCGCGGTCGCGTTCGGCAGCCGTTCGGTGACGAGTTGCCGCGCGCGATACAGGTCGGTCCCTTCTTGAAACACGATCGTCACGACCGAGATGCCGAACTTCGAGACGCTGCGAAGCTGCTCGATTTTTGGAAGGCCACTCATCGTGGTCTCGACCGGGTACGTCAAATATCGCTCGACCTCGACCGGTGACAGCGGGCCGGCTTCGGTGACGACCGTGACTTGCGTGTTGGTCATGTCCGGCACGGCGTCGATCGGGAGATGCACCGCCGCGCTCAAGCCCATCGCCGCCATCAGCAGCGTGAGGATCAGCACGAGAAACCGATTGGCCAGCGAGAATTCGATGAGGCGAGTGAGCATGTCGAGAGCAACCCAACTAACCCGAAGCGTCAGCGAGGGCGAGCGTTCCGAGTGACAGTGAACTCATCATCAATGCTCTGTGAAGCGTTCGCCCTCGCTGACGCTTCGGGTTAGTTTGGCGACTGATTACTCCGCTTCGAGCAGTAATTCCGACTTCAACACGAACGCGCCGCGCGTCACGACGGAGATGCCCTCCGCGAGGCCATGTGTGATTTCGATGAGGCTGCCAGATTCAAGGCCGGTCGTGACATCGACTCGGCGGAACTGATCCTCGGCATCGCGTACGAAGACGAACTTGTGGCGATCATGTTCGACGATGGCCGAGGACGGCACAGCTAGACGTGGAGCCGCCTCGCCACCGGGAATCGTGACGCGCACGAACAAACCCGGCCGCAGCAATCCGTCCGCGTTGTCGATGGTGGCAACAAGCGGGATCGCGTGCGAATCAGCAGAAACTTCACGGCCGACGAAGTGGACTCGCGCGGTCATCTTGCGATTCGGCAGCGCGGGAGACTCAACGGTCAGCTCCGCATCGGAAGCGATGTTGAGCATCGACCACTCGCGCTCGCGCAGGTCGGCGGCGATCCAGAGCCGGCTGGTGTCGGCCAACACGAACAGTGTGTCGCCGGGCTTGGCACGTTCCGATACCGAGAACGTTTTGCGTTCAATCGTCCCGGCAAACGGCGCACGGCTCTCGACCAGCGAGAGTGACGGCGGCGGCTCACGATGTTCGAGTTGGTCATCACTCGGCTCATCGCGGTAACCCAGCAGTGTCGTGAGCTGCTGCTGAGCGATCTCGCTGCGCCGCCGCGCATCGTTGACCGCCGCCTGCGCGGTATCGCAACGCTTGCGAGAATCGAACGCCGATTGCTCGCACACGGCTTTCACGGCGGCCTGAGCGGCTTCCGCTTCGTTGAGCCGTTCCTGAATCGTTCGCTCCGGCAGTACGGACGTTAAACGATCCAAGTTGGCAACCAGAGTCTGCGCCAACTCCGATCGGGCATAAGCTGTCTGCAACGATGTCCGGTTATCGCCGAGCTTGCGGTTCTCAAACTCGCTACGAACTTCTTTCAGCGGCTTGTGAGCTTCAATCGCTTTGATCAACCGCAGCACGTTGTCACACGTTTCGCGCTCCCACTCGGCGGTACGTTCGGCCAATTGCAAATCCGCTTGCCGCTGAAGCACGTTGGCGCGAGCGGTCCCCACCTCCGGACTGCTCAGCACCGCCAAGACTTGTCCCGCAAGGACGCGGTCCCCCGGTTTCACAAACAACTTCGAGACGATGCAATCGGTCGCCGTCCGAATCTCGACATGCCGCGTGTCGTCGTACTGCACTCGCCCCGACACGACGACCGAGCTTTGCATCGCGCGCGTCTGAACCGATTCGACAACGACTCCGGCCGACACACGTTTGGCTTCTGACAGAGCCACGACCGACTTTTCCTCTTTCTCTGCGATGGACGACTGAGAGGAACGCTTCGGTTTGACCGTTGACTCCGCCGCGTGACTGTCTGCATGAGTCAGTTTCCAAGCCAAGACCGATCCGCCAGCGATCGCGATCATCAGTACGGAGCTCGTGACGATAACTCGTCGATTCATGATTCGTCCTTTTCGAGGGAGCTTGATAAACGCTGAAACGAACTCCCTTCCGGTGGAATCACTGCCCGGCAGGGCCAAAGCCCGCAACGACGCACGCTGCCGATACCGTGCTGACGGTCGTCGCAACAGCGGCGAAATCGGCCATTCATTCGGTTGTCGTGATTTCGCGGAATGTCCCGATACACGCGAGCGGTCATCGCGGGAATCACCTCAGGCAATTCGCGGGATCAACCTGACAAGCCGCGTGCGATCACGATCTCGATCCTGAACCCTGACAAGCTCTTCGCTGAAACCTGACAAGCGGCGACGCGGGCACGTTCCGCGATATGAGATTTCGTTTAGGAAGCGAGAACTGCGATAGCCGCAATCGACGACTTGGCAATACACACTTCGTCGCTTCTCATCTTCCTCTCGGCATGCCCTCTCGGTTGATCCCACCTGTTGACATTCACCCACGCGGCGACAGGATTTGGCTGTCGCGTCCCATCCTTCCCAGCATTCATTTGCAAAACAAAATCGTCGGACAAGGAGGTCCATTGTGGTCGCATCGCGCGCACATGTTGTTGTGATTTGGAGTTTGTTGGCGGTTGGCGTCGTGTCTGTCGCGGCAGGGCTGTTGGCTCAAGACACGCCGCCAAACGCCGCAGAACGTGAAAGTCACGCGACGACGGCTGGTGATGTGCCGAAGATGCAGCAGTTCGATCCGGAACTGGTCGCCAAAGGCAAGTCCGCCTTTGAAGCAAAATGTACGACGTGTCATGACGCGGATCGCTCGCTCTGCAAACAAAAGCAGCTTGGTGGTTGGAAAACGTGTGTGCGTCGCATGGCGGCCAAGGATGGTGCGGAGATCGCTCCCAGCGATGTGGACGGCATCACGGCCTACATCGCCTCGATCTGTTCGCCGGTGAACAGCGGTGATAACGCCGATCTGAAAACGATTGACGAAGCGGATTCCAACTTCGCCGTCTTCGGGACGATCTCGCCCGTCTGGCGCGGAGGTAGTGGACCGGGAGTGCAATACAACCAATTCTTTCCGGAGATGTTTCTCGGTGCTGAGTGGAAAGGGAAAGTGGTCTCCGCGCGAGTCACCGCCTGCACGGCTTGTCACGGCGTTGGCGAAGACACCGGTTATCTCAGCCGTGTTGAATTAGTTGAAGCGGCGGTGAAACTCGACATCGCCACGCTGCTCACTGGAACGTGCTCGCGCGAGTTGCAGATGTCGCTGGATGCGGGTCGCTTCATCGTGCCGTTTGGCGCGTTCTCGGCGCAGGTCAATCCCGGCGTGTATCGGACGGTCTCCAAACCGCTGATGTTCAACATGGGACAGCGCGTCATCGAAGGGGACATCGGCGATCCGGTGTTGCCGATGCCCTTCTCGGATGAAGGTGCGAGCTTGAACGGTTCGATGACGATGTTCTCCGACGGTGGCCTGGACCCGATCACGCTGAACTACAATGGCTACGTCGTGAATGGTTTGAAGGGGGCTTCCGATGGGATCAACTTCGATGCCAGCCGCGATATCGTCTCGCAGAACAACAGTCCGTCGGTCGGTGGCCGCGTGACGATCGGCAATCGTTGGGCACGTATCGGCAGCTCGGTGATCGGCGGACGCTTCAACGACAAGCCGTCCAGTGACGACTATCCCGGACGGCAGAACTATTTGATCTACGGCTTCGACGCGACCGCTCGGTACGAAAACCTGCTGCGGTTCCAATTCGAGTACGCTCAGCGCAATACGGATTACCTCGTGACCGCCGCCGCGCCTCCGGTCGCAGCGATCACGAGCGTGGAGAAAGTCTGTGGCTATTACTTCGAGGCGGAAGGTCGCCTGCGCAATGACTCGAAGTTCAGCGTGGTGGGCCGCTGGGATCACATGAACCGCAATGTTGCTCCGTCGGCGTTGAACATCACCGAGGTGCAGCGCTTCACCTACGGTCTGAATTACGCGGTGACGTCCAACAGCTTGTTCATGTTCAATCATGAAATCTGGCGACCGATCGGCCAAAAACACATCGACGTCTTCGGCGCTCGGTATGCCGTCACGTTTTGACGAAGGACAGGTGTCGTTCGCTAAGGCATCAGGCTCACGTCACGCTGGTTGGCTCGTGCTTCAGCAGTCCCATTTCCAGAGCATAGCGCACGATGTCGGCGCGGGTGCGAAGTTGCAGCTTCGCGGCAATACGCGCTCGGTAGGTCTCGATGGTCTTCACGCTGAGGTCGAGCTTCACGCCGATCTCTTTGTTGGTGTGACCTTCGGCGAGAAATTGCAGGACTTGTTGTTCGCGATCGCTCAGCGTGTTGTGCGGAGCGTTGGCAACGTCGGCTTGCAGCAAGTTCTCCGAGTTCTCACTGGGCAGGCTGATGAAGAGACGGCCTTCGTAGACGGCTCGGATGGCGGTCAAGAGTTCGCTGTCCGCGGCGGTCTTCACGACATAGCCGACCGCGCCCGCGGCAACCGCCGAGCGAAAGTAGGCCGGGTCATCGTGCATCGTCAGGACCAGCACGCGTGAAGGAATCCCTTCGGCTTTGAGCTGCTCGATCAATGGCAAGCCGCTGCCACCGGGCATCGACAGATCCAGACAGATCACATCCGGCCGCAATTCGCGAATCAGCGGCAGCGCCTCTTTGGTGGAAGCGGCTTCGCCGACGATGTGCAAATCGAGTTGCGAGTCGATCAGCATTCGCAATCCCGCGCGCAGCACCGCATGGTCATCCACCAACATCACGCCAATCTGTTTCATGTCACTTCTCCTGTGGTTCCCGAGGACAGCGGCAGCCGTACTCGCACGAGCGTTCCCGCTCCCGGTTTCGATTCGATCACCAGCGACCCGCCCAGCAGCGCGGCCCGCTCTCGCATGCCGGCCAGTCCCAGGTGTCCGTCCGCCATCAGTTTCTGAGCCGGCAGTGCCGTGAAGCCGCGACCGTCGTCTTGGATCACAACCTCCAGCTCATCTCCCGCGCGCGAGATGCTCACGCGAGCCGTGTGGGCCTCGGCATGTTTGACCGTGTTGTTGAGAGTTTCTTGGACGATGCGATAGACCGTGATCTCGACCGCTTCTCCCAGACGCGACCCAGTCAGGCCCGACGTGACCAGCGCGACTTCCACATCGTGGACGCGACTGATGTCGAGCGTCAACCGCTCCAGCGCGGGCAACAGACCCAAGTCATCCAACACGCTCGGCCGCAACCCACGAGCCAACCGCTTGATGTCCTCCAACAGCGTCGAGGTAGTTTCCCGAAGATCGAGCGCGCGGGCGCGAGCCACGTCCAACGCGTCAGCTTCGGCGATCGTCCGCAACCCGATCAACAGCGAGGTCAGCGTCTGTCCGACTTCGTCATGCAGATCTCGTGCGATCCGCCGCCGCTCCGCTTCTTGAGCCGCCAGAATCTGCGCCAGCATCTCGGTGCGAAACTCCGCCAGCCGACGCAGCGGACGAATCAGCAACGCCCAAAAGATCGGAGCGACGATCGTCGTCAGCAGAAACGCATCCAGCAGTGACTCCGTCGCCCAATCGACCTGCTCCGGCACGAGCTTCGGCAGCAAGAACATGATCGCGGTTTCCACCACGAAGATCACCGCCAGCATGACGAGAAACACTCGCCACGGCCGGGCTCCGATGGAAGTTCGCTGCGGCATATCGGAACTCTCGAAATGGCGGTCATCGGGGATGCCGCACTGATCACCACCGGTGCCGGGCGCATCCAGCGACTCTTGCAGAGGATGATGCCGTGCCCTGTTTGTACTCGATCCGAAATCAGAGAGGATCGATTTCCATCCCATTCGGTTGCCGCAGGGCAGTGCAGCTTCGTCAGTTTTCGATGCAAATTGTGCCCCGGATTCCGTTCCCGAGATTTCGATCGGTTTTGGACGAGAGTCGCAACTTCTTGAGCTTCAAGCATCTCACCAGAGCGGGCGACGAGATTCGAACTCGCGACGTACAGCTTGGGAACATCAAATTGCCGTTGGGCAACACAGCATGAAACCTCGACGAAAGCCGAGTTTATCCCGCTTTTTGCAGGTTTCAAGATCGTTCATCGATTCTCGGCGTTTTCGGTTGTTTTTCATCAATTGTGGTAGAAGTGTGGTAGCCAAGTGGTAGTACTACGTCGCATGTTTTTGCACTATACGTCGCGCGTTCGACTTCAAAAACTACGTCGCGCGTTCGGTCCAAAATGTGGTAGGTCGCGAGTGACGGTCCAAAGCCCCGTTACTCAAAAATCGTTGCGGTCGGCGAGTGCAATGCCGATGGAAGTCATCGTGTTTGACTTCCACGTCGCGGCCAACGATGCCTCGCCCTCACGGCCACGGCGGTTGCTGGCGTGATCTCGGTCGTCATCAGCGAAAACCGACCGCCTACGTTTGCGCAGGATCGACGCGCGGCCATCGGTCTGACTCAGAGCACGTCCGCTAAACTGCTCCGATGGCGACGGCATCAACGAATCGGACGGTGAGCTTGGCGCAGCTCGCGGCCAACGGCCAGGACGGAGCTTGTCCCCGATGCGCCTGTCGAGATTGGCGACGGATCGGCGGCACGGACAAAGAAGTCTGTCGGCACTGCAACCGATCGGTGCGGACGATGCCGGCGAAGTGAATGACACCAACGAAAAAGCCCCGCCTCAAACCCGACCGCTATGGACGAACGGCGAGAGTGAAGCGGGGCGAAACAACCGCGAGACGAAAGACACGCGGCTGATTGAACGGGACTGGCTACGCTTTGCCTTTGCTGCGGATCGCCGCGCGGAAGTCACCGAGAGCACAACCGAAGTCGAAATACACTCGGAAGCCGAACGACAGGCGGTTGATGTCGGCATCGAGTCCAAAAGTTTCGAGCGTTGGTGTCTGCATTCCGTCGAGGAAGCCCACGACCACGGCGGCATTCATCGCGTTGGAGAAGAGATACCACGCGACGGCGGAATATCCGGTGAAGGCGGAGTCAGACAGTCGCGGTTCAACGGCGAGTTGTGCGATGTCCTTGAACGTGTTGCCGGTTGGCAACTGGTCTCCGGTCGAGACTCGCGCTACCTCCGTCGAATTGAGCAACGCGAGCGCGGTCTGTTCCAGTTCTGGCGGAATCAGCAAGACGGCGGGTTCCAGGTCGAGCAAGTTTCCTTCGGCGTCTTTCATCTGCCGCAACATCTTGATGGCGGTTGCGAGTGACGACGCTGACAGGTTTGTGAGCGCACCTTCAAAATAGTTCGCGTTGCCGCTGCCGAAGAATGTACCGGCGTTCGCGAGCAGCGTCGTCGCCACCAGCTTGTTCAACGTGCGTGCGGCGGCGCGAGCAAGGCCGGGGAGCACGTCGCTGAACACGCTCGCGTCATCGTTGACGATGTCGCGGCGGTCGATGCCGAATTGCTTCGCGAATGTATCGACCGACCAACTGTAGGTCTCTTCGCCGAACGTGCCGTGCTTGATTAAGCCGCCCGGTGGCAACTCTTCCAAGTCGCCCGCGAACGTCGGCCGGATGCCGGTTTGCGTTTTGAAATTCGCGGCCGGTTTCACGGTCGCGAAACTGCGCCAGCTTGCCGGAGCTTGGCGGTACGCTTCGACCAAAACTTTGTTCGCGCTGTCTCCCAGCGCGACGGGCATTGATCCGGTCGAGAGGCTCGCGCGGATCATCGCATCGCGTGTTGGCGGAATGTCGCGCCCGTCGATCATCAATGCGGCGCGGCAGAGGTCCGGCAGAGATTGACCGTGCAACTGCCGCGATTGTTCCATGATGTGCTCGCCGAATGACTTCGCGGCGGCGGACTCGAACCCCGCTTTGACCATCAACGCGGCGGCGATGTGCTGGGCACTGCTGCCGTCCTGTTGGGATGCGCGGACCATTGAACCCATTTGTGGGCGTTCGGCGCGAATCCGATACAGTTGGATGTCATCGCGTTGGATTTTCAACAGCTTCGCTTGGATGTCGGCAACCGCCATCCCGCCGTTGATCGCTTCCGACCGGAGCTTGTCCGCGCGGTCCTTCATGTCGCAGAGAAACTCCAAGCCGTCAAACGCGGCGTTGATTTCAGAAACTCGTTGCCGCTCGGCGGCAAGGATGTCGTTTGCGTCGATGGTCGCGGTGGTCATGGTCGATTCCTTTTTGGCGGCGATGGAAACGGAAGTGGCGGCGTCGCAGCCGAGCGCGCAGATAGTCACTTCGCGGAGTCGAGATTTCGTGACGAACAGAAACGGAGTCGCGGCCTTGATCGTGCGGCCGTTCGCTTGGATGGTCTCGCCAGCGGTGATACGTCGGCTTTCGAGCGGTGTCGCGCCGACACTGGCTTGGAACTTGTGGCCACTCTTGGCGAGGTCAACGACTTGCCGCGCGGCCTCGGTCGTCACGTTGGCGGTGCCATCCACGAATAACTGACCGGCGCGAACTTCTGGCGTGCCTTGCCCGACGATCGAGCCAATGCTGTTGGCGTGATCGGCCAAGAGCGGGATCTCGGCGGCCAGCGTCATGCCCTTCAGGTCGAGCACGATCGGACCAAAGCCGGGAACGGTCATCACGTCGCCGGAGTAGGCGAGGATCGACACGCGCGGCAATCGGTGCCCTTCGGCGGCGACGATCGCGACGTCTGCGGCGGTCAAAAGTAGTTCTTGGTCAGCGATCATAGGGTGATGTCGAACGATTCCAGTTTGATTTCAATGGCGACTTTGAGCGCTTCACGCTGCTGGCGGTTGTCGGCTTCCGTGAGCATCAACAGCAATGCGCGGAGGTCATACGTTTCGAGGTCATTGAACAACTCGTGCGCTTCGCCGGTCGCTCGGAAGTTTTCGAGCGCGAGTTCGTAGGCCGTTTTTTTCGCGCGATGGATTTCACTTCCGGGTTGCCATTGGCGGCGGCATTCGAGAAACGTGGCCAGGCGGACGATGTCTGTCGCGGACCACACTCGGCAGCCGTGGCTCACAGAAACACCATCGAACGCGCCGACGTCGATGAAGCGAACCAACTCTTCGCCGGTGATTGAATACTCAACCGCTCGGCAGAGCGAGACAGCATCGCCGTCGCAGGCGGGGTATGACTCGACCCTGTCGGCTCGATTCCACCACTCGCCGATTCGCTGTCGCGAGAGATGCTCCAGCGTGGCGGCGTCTTGGCCTGTCAGGCTTCGGGGATCGACTTCGCGGAGATTCATGTCAGCGGTCCTTTTTGTTCGGGGGTCAGTTTTTCGGCTCGGCGGAATTGCCGGAAGCCAGGTCTGCAAGCAAATCGAGTGATTCGCGAATCTGACCGATAGAGATTTTCAGTAGACCGTCACCGGTGACGGGGGGCGTGTGAAACTCGCGCTCAGTGGTAGTGATCCTCGTTCCGCAAGCCGCGCATTTTCGGCGACGAAGGATGTAATCTTTCGACGGTGTGGTTCGGCGAACACGGAGGTCCGACGAACCGCAAGACGGACAGCGGATGCCGGCCGTGATCGTGCTGGTCTTCATGCGCGTGGCTCCGTCCGTTGCTTGTCGAGGCGTTTCATCGTTTCAACCAGATCTCCCAGCCGTTGCAAGTCGCGGTCGGTCGAGGCGGCCAGAGCGTCGATCTCAGATTTCAGATTGGCGATGGCGGCTTCCAGTTTTGTTTGGTCGGTCACTTTGGTTTCCTTTCGGTCGCTGCCAGTTCCTTCGCCATCTCATCGCCCGCTTCGGTCAACTTGAGATGTGAGGTTCGATCCGAGTAGCCCAGATTGCAGCGTTCCAACAAACCGAGTTTTTCAAGTCGCGCGTACGCTCGGCACATCAAAACCGAATCGCCGGGTGTTGGAGAATTTCCAAGCCAGTCGGCCGAATTCATTGCGACAAGACCTTCACGAGCGTCCTTGATGCGGATGCGATAGGCCCCTAACTGCGACGTAGAACGCAGTCCAGAGCCGTCCCAGTCTTGTTTGGCCCAGTGTTCTCGGTCGCGAAAAACGCCTGCCAAGATCAACTGTTCGCGTCGGTTCAATTTCATGAGATTCCGTCAACGGGTTAAGAAGTAAAGAAATTCTAGTTTTCGGGTGGTTCCCTCTGGCAGCGCCTACGAATTTTTCGCGTCGGAGAACCTTGACTCAGGGGTGGGTCAGGCGGCGGCGGGGCTTCCGAGTGCCGGCCGTTCCGATGCGCAGCCAATCGACTGCCTTGCCGTTCGCTCCGATGCGGCAACGCCAGCCACAGCGGTTGCACTGATGCCGGCCTGATGCCGTGTCTTCGATTCGCAAGTCGGTCGAGCCACAAGCGGGACAGGTTGGTTTGGTCATGGTCTCGATTCCTTTCGAGGTTTGGGTTCTGGGACAAGCGGGAACCACGTCCAGTCCTGCGAGCCGTCGGCGGCCGTTGTCCGCTCAAAACAATTGACCAGCATCGGTGGCAGATTGTCGGCGGTGGCGAGCAATGCAACCTGGGCTGCTTGTTGTTTGTCGATCGTCTCGCATCGCGGCTCACTGGCTGGCATTGGTTGCTTCTTCGGCCTCCATGCCGCCACGGTCGGGGCGAGCTTGGCACGAGTTGGCACGCGAGCCACTCCATTGCGCTTCATACTCACGAGCATGACGTCACATCACTTTCTTGAGCATCGCGTGCGTAAGTGTGGACCGCGTGCCAGGGCGTGCCAGAGCGGAGTCCGATGCCGTTGTAGGAGCGAATTCGGCCACCGGAATCTGTCCGTGGTTGGGTGACAGCTAAGCCAGGGAGTTTGGCGCGGAGGTCACGGCCAAAGGTCTGTTGAGTGCCGGCGTGCTCTCGGCCGTGTTCCTCGCACCAGTTCCGCCACGAGGCGAATAGGTCGTCGATGTCGCAGGAGAATTCCGGTCCCACGGCGCACCGTTCTCGGATGAACTGCGACACAGGCGAAGCCAAATCGGTGAGGTCGGCCAGCAACTCACGCCCAGAGTCAGGTTGCAGGAAGTGGCCGCGCTCTTGCAGGCGTTGCCAACCCTCAATTGACCAATTGAGGATGCCGGGAAGTTCGTGTTGAAGCCGCGAGCCGAGTTTGGTGTCTTCTTTTCCAAGCCAACTTTGCGTTGTCCGCAACAGCACAACGCGATTTGAGAACGCGCCGGACGAATCGCGCAGATTCGGTAATTCGTTCGTCATCAATACAAATCGAGTCGCCAACTTGACTCCCGTGATCGTCGGCAGATTCTTGCGATGAACGTCTTGGGGATCTTCGCCGCTAATCGACAACAGCCGTTCGACCACAGCAATCGCATCGGCATTGCGACCGAGCCGAGCTTCTGGAATGAGTGCCACCGTCTTCCCGTTCAACGGCCAAAGCCCAAATGGTCCGGCCAGACTCGACAGCGTCGGACTCGCGAGACTCCGCTCACCGATGACCCCCTTGAGTACCCGCGCGATGGTGCCTTTGCCGCTCCTGGGGGGGCCGATCAATGTAAGCAGCTTGTGCTGCCGAGTGTCCGGCAACAGCAAATAGCCGAACCACTCTTGCAGGGCTTCAACGCTTTGCAGATCGTCCGGCCAGAGCGATTGCAGGAACGCCTGCCACATCGGGCATTCAGCCTCAGCATCAAATCCGTAATCGACGCACCCCGCCGAGAAGAATTGCGGCGTCGGTGGCAACGTGCTGGGCTTACCAGCAACCAGACTCGGAATATGGATCAGTCCCGTCTGTGTCGCGAGCACTTCAGACGCGGGGAACAACTCTTCCTCGGTCAGCCAGCTCGGTTGTCTGATTGTCGCGGAAAGAATGCACACGCTCGACAACGCGGTCATCGCGTTCGCGAGCAGGCCGGTAGTCACCTTGCGAACTGTGGGCGGCTTTTCGTCATCCTCACGAGGTCGCTTCAACTCTTCCAAGTTCAGCCGATCGAATTCCTGTTTGATGGTCGCGGCCAGTTCGGCTTTCAATTCGCCGGGCGGCGTTACGCGATAGGCGGCACCATCCCATATCGACCACTCGTCTCGCCAGAATCGCAACGTGATGTCACCAGTCGGTGACGTGCCACGCTGTTCAATGAACAATCGCGCGAGTCGGTGCGGATCATCGGGAGCTTCGTTGGGAGTGTTGTCAGCACTGTCGTTGTCGGTTGTCGTTGTCTTACGAGTCGTTTTCTTGTGCGTCGCTCCATTGGCTCGGTACTGCTCACGCCAACCCGGTGAATCTTGATCCGCCCAAAGGCAAAGCGAACCGATGCCCACTCCCCCGTCACCGTTGAACGAGGTCCACTTCGACTCGCAGGCACCTGGGACGTATTTATTCGACCGCTGCGACCACGAGTCCCACTCGCCGAGCAGCGACGAATCAATCGAGTGCAGAGCTTGACCGACTTTGAGCCAGTCGGCGTATCCGTCGCATCGCGCATCATTCAAGACCTGAGTTGCAGCGATTGCGGTGTCACGATCCGATTGACCGCCAGTTTGAGAAGTTGTCTTCGGCTTTGGTTTCTTTTCGGGTTGCGGCGACAACTCGCCCAGCAACGCCGTCAATTCGTTCTGCCGATCAGCGACGTCGGCGGGGTAATCGTTGAGGCGATGTCCCGTGACCGTAAAGAAACGCCCCTGACCATAGATTTCGATGCCGGCTTCGTGGTCGATATGACCACGCGGAATCGTCGCTCGCACAATCACCTTGACGCCTTCACCGCTTGGCGAAATATCCGACCTTGAATTGAGCCGCGAGAGAACCGACTTGGCGAACGCATCCGGTAGCTTTGTTATCGGGTCGAAGTGATCGTCGAAGTCGATGCCTGCCCAGCCGTCGCCAAGAAAGAAGCCAATGCCGCTGGTCTTGTGGCGTCGATATGCCGCAACGGCTTCATCGAACGTCAGCCAGTTGTCTTGGGACGACCACTTCATCCATTTGCCGATTTTGTCGATCGGCACCTTCGCCCATTTGTTTTCCTTGCTCTTCCATTCGTATCGCCAGCAACACCAACGACGCTCGGCCCTCATCGACATAGGAATCGTTCCGAAAATCGGCGGAGAACAGGTCGGGCGTTGCATCGTGGCTTCCGTTACCATCACGTCGTTCCTTCCGAAGCCCTTCGCGACGCTTGGCGGCATCAACGCGATGGGCTTCTTTTCATGCGCCCCCTGCCTCATTCGGCGACACGGTGGGCGCGGTGCGGGGTCACAGCAAGCCAGCGGCGGCGAGCTTTTTCGCAGTCGCGGCCGATCGCTCAGTCGGAACGTCTGTGTCGAGCGGTGCGGGCTGGCAATTCGCGGTTTGTGCGCGAAGGAATTCCGCGAACGCGGCGGCGGTTGTCATCCAGCATCCGCCCGATTTCACGACAGCGAGGCGAGCGCCGTTCACTCCACGCAATCTCCAGCGCCACAAAGTCGCTGGCGAAGGCCGCTTGCCGAGTCGTTGCTTTGCGAGTTCGCCAAGCGGGATCAGTGCATCGGTTTCGATGTTGATTGCCGCCATGACAAAACCGTCGATTTTGGCCATAAAAAACCTCAGTGCGCATGGTGAAAAGATTCACTAGCAATGAGGTTGATTGCGCGTCGTCGCGGCGTAAATTTCAGGTGCGCGAGTTTCAGACGGTCACGGGTGAGAAGTGGCACGAAAATGGCCAGTCCTGCGAAAAGTGGCATCACCACTCCGCCGCATCACCGCTTCCTTGGCGACTTTTTGTGAGGCGTCAATCCTTTGGTGGCTTCCTCGATAATTCGCCGCCTTGGCATTTTGGAACCATCGGGGAGCGTCGGTCGATCCAACAGTCTATCGACGATCTCTTCTTGCGTGCCGAGCATTCCTTCATCACGAATTTTGACGAACTCTTCGCGAATGAGCCGTTTCGTCTGTTCTGCGCTTTCCCTTCGCTTCGCGGGGCCTCGCGCACGTCCTTTGACGGTCGCTTCGTGTCGTCTGACTCCGATTTGGCAGCAAGTGAATCCCAATTCGTAGGCCGCTATCACGGCACGGTCGATCATCTTTTGGGCAATCAAGGCTCTGATGTCGTCCATCAGCTTCAAGGCATCACGGGCATCGAAAGCCTCCGGCGGCGCATCATTCGCCAAGTCGCCGTATCTGTGCCCGAACTTGTACCGCTTGCCTTTGATGACTTGGAACGTCTTAGCATTTGTGTCTCGGTACGCTGCAACAATCTCTTGCAGCGTGATGGCAACATCACCGAGTCGCTTCTCGACGTCGTGGTCGTCGTGCCACTCTTCGACGATGGCTTTCACGTCGTCCGGTGTTTTCATTCGCCGAGTGATGCGACGGAAAATCCCCGTGTCTTGAATGATCTCTTCCATGCTCCGGTTCCTGTCCGGTCCTGATGAGAAAAGAATCGCGGGAGGTCGGTCAGGATGCCGATGTTCGGGTTCGATGCCCTATCCCGCGATTCGATCAGTTTAGCCGACTTCGCACATGATGCGTGCGGCCATCTCGAAATCTCGCTCGGCGTAAATCTCGGTGACGCGGGGATCGCTGTGACCGAGCACGGTTGCCGCCGCTTCAATGCCGTACTTCTCGCGGATGCGCGTGGCGCGGGTGTGACGGAGTTGGTTCGGAGACCAACAATTCTTCGCTCGCCATTCGGTCGCGAGTTGCTGGAGTCGCTTCCGTTCTTTTGCCGAAACGTCAGCGGGAATCCTGCGCAGTTCGTCCGGGATCTCAAATGCGAGTTCGCAGGCTCGCACGATGGAGCGGCCGTAGGTGTTGGCGTCGTACCGGTCGCGAGGCGTTCGTTGTCCATTGGGGTTCGGCCAACGCGCGGCTTGCGAGGGTGTCATCGGCGATTTGCGGTTCTCTCGTTTCGCCTCGTTCCGCTGGGCTTGGGATTCTGCCGGCGAGAAGCAATAGGCTTCCGCGTCGCGGGCAAGGTACGGGCGCAGGACGGCTTGCCCTTCCGGGCCGATGAAGATGCGTCGCTCTTTTCCGTGGTGTTCGGTCTTGTGACGTTCAGGTCGATAGGCCCAAACGCCATTGGATTGAATGGTCACGTCGCAGGGACGCAGCAAACAGACTTCACCCGGCCGACAGCCGGTGAGCATTTGCAGCCGGACCATGTCCGCAACCACGGCGGACAAGTGCGGGAGCGTCGCGCTGACGGTCGCTTCTCGCACGGGTTGAACCGGCGCGGACTCCACGGCATCCGAGCGACCGCTTTTGAGTCCCGCCACGGCAATCAGAGCTTGATGGATCGGAGCGGGGACGTACTCGTTCTCCACTCCCCACTTGAAAACGCGCCGGACGCGGTGAATCTCGCAATTGATGTGACTGCGACAGTGTCCGGCTCGAATCATCTCGTCGCGCACGGTCTTGAGCTTGAGCGGGCCGAACTCGCGAACGCGGGTCGAGCCATACAAGCGAATGAGCGGTCGCAACGCATCGCGCATGTTGCGGGCCTCGCCGGTCGGCTCGCCGTTCTCGCGGCGGTAGTAGTTCTCGGCGAACTCCAGAAAGAGCAACGCGAGGTCGTCGATCGTCAGGTTGTGCCGCGACGTGTCGCCGTTGCAAGCGAACCACTCGCCTATCAGCTCATCGTACTTCTCGCGGGACTCCGGCGAGCCATACGGGCCAAGGTAGTGGTCGCGGCCGTTGATGCGACAGCGGGCTTGGCCAGTCGCCTTGTGCGAGAGATAGGCGGGCTTCGTTAGCTTCGGCATGTGCAGGTTCCCTGAAAAGAGGGTTCGTGTGACTCGGTCTTCAACCGGGTCTCACGCTGCACTGCCTCGGAAAGTGGTAAAAATGTGGTAGTAAACCGCGTTCTTCGACCACTTCACTTTTGACAGGTAGCCACAAGTTGTGGCTCAGCTTTGACATTCACAAGAGCGGGCGACGAGATTCGAACTCGCGACGTACAGCTTGGGAAGCTGTCACTCTACCACTGAGTTACA
>CAMDDX010000105.1 GCA_945893075.1 Planctomyces sp. SH-PL62
GAGATACGTCCCAACGGCCTTGCCATCGGTGACGCCAAAGAGAAGCGGCTCTGCATGCGCCGACTCTGCGACAGCAAATGAGGCTGCCTCACTCTGCAACAATTCCACGGTGAGAGTGGGCTTCTCAAGTTTTTGTTTTGGCAAAATCATCGCTCCCAAATTTGGTCTGATCGGCAGTGGCATCAAAATGCTGCCGCTGACTCAGTCTATCAAGTTCGATCAGGCCAGCGCCGCCAACTTATGCCCACGCTCGGCGCGGGCCAAGGCTTGTTCCTTCTCGGCCTTCTCCTTCTGCACCTCGGCGAGGACCGCGAGCGGCAAGAGCACCTTGTCGCGCGGTGCGTTGGCTGGCGGCAACTCCCCCTTGGCGAACGCTCGCAGGTGACGGTCCACCTCCGCTTTGAACTCGGCCTCATTCGCGAACCCGTGATAGAGCACCTGCCGCGACTCTTCGAGCGACTTGCGGAAGTCGAGCACCTTCTGAAGCTGCGGGCCTGCGTCGGCCATCGACGCCGAATCAATGTGCTTGAAGAAGACGAAGATCTCCGGGGCCTGCGGTTTCCCTCGCCGCTTCTTCTGCCAACGGGCGAACGCGCGGTGAAACTCTTCTTCCGTGTACGACGAGTACGGCTGGGCGTCCGGAGCCGCCTGACCCCACCGGCGGTACATCGCCAGAATGAACACGTCGCAGCGGTCAATCTCCCGATTGATCACCTCCTGCGACCGCCGCCCCGTCGAGGCCAACGTGTCCTCCCAGCCGAGCGGCTCGAACGTGATGTCCAGAGCGTCGCCGAAGCCGGCGTTGAGTTCCTCCAGCACCTGCTGGAACGCCGCCCGCTCCACCGCCAAATCACCCGGCGAGGCGATGAAGACGCGAATCGTGCGAACGTCGGACATACGCGAGCGCTCCTTTGAAAAGAACGCGGAGCAGTGTGTTCGGCCTTGTTCACCATCGCTAGCGACCGAATGCCAGGCGCGAGCACGACTGCGCTCGTCGCGGGTCTCCCCACATCGTCGGCGGCCACCACGTCTGCATCAGCGCCGACGGCCACTACCGCGGCAGCAACGGCATCGAACAGCACATCGTCTACGTGGCCCTCACCAAAGACGGCCACCAGCAGACCGACTCCCCCGCCAACTTCGCCGCCAAGTTCCATTGGAAAAACGACCCCACCAAAGCCCGCCTCCTGCAAGCCGACAAGTGACCGAGCCGTAGCTGCACCTCGCCAGAGTGCGGGCGAATGCGTATCCAGCCCGCGTTCTGGCGAAACGCGGCTACGAACCGATTAGGGCCAGGTGCGGCCACCGTCGGGCCTGTCCCGGCGGGGCCATGACTGGACTGCTACCAGAAATGATCGGCGGATCTCAGGCTCTCCGTGGGGCTTGTCCCCACGGGAGCAACGACTGCGAGCTCAACAGTCATTCGCTCCGTGGGGACAAGCCCCACGGGGGCGAAAATGCCGCGAGCGGCTCTTGTAGCTGGCCAGTCAGCGCTCCGCCGGGGCAGGCCCGACGGTGGCGAACTCGCACCTCACCCCGGCTCGCTAGTGATGGAAATGTCGCCGCACCTCGCCAGAGTGCGGGCGAATGCGAATTAGGCCCGCGTTCTCGCGAAACGCGGCTACGGCGAAATCGCTCATTCGATGCCGTGCGGAGAATCAAACACGGTCTCCGAATTCCGCGCGACGCGCTGGCAAGTCTCATCGCGGACATTTATGGTGGCCGACGGAGGACAACAACATGTGTCGCCAATTGCGTGCTTGGACTTGGGTGTCTCTGATTGGCTTGTTGATCGTGCGACTGCCGACGTCGAGCGCGGCGGATGACTTGCCAGGTTCGGAAGGCACGGGCCGTCAAGGAGCGGTCAGCGCCGGTGGTGCCGAAGCGGTCGCGGCGGGATTGGAGATTCTCAAACGGGGCGGCAATGCGGCTGATTCCGCGGCGGCGACGATCCTCGCCTTGAGCGTCACCGATTCCGGCGGCTTCTGTTTCGGTGGCGAGGTGCCGATTCTGGTTTACGACGCTCGCCGAAAAGTGGTCGAGGTGCTGGCCGGGCAAGGAACCGCTCCGCGCTTGGCGACGCGCGAATACTTTGCCCTGCGCGGAGGCATACCAGCGACGGGACTCACGCCTGCTGCCGTACCGGCGGCGTTCGATGCGGTGGTGACGTTGCTCGATCGTTACGGAACGCTGCGTCTCGCCGAAGTCGCCGAGCCGACGTTGCGATTGCTCGATCGCGCGAAAGTGGAGTGGCATCCGCTGCTGGCGCGTTCGCTGCGTCGCTTGATCGCCGCCGAAGCCGCAGGGGGCGGCGATCGCAGTCGCGGCCTGCGTTTGGCAAGCGACTATTTCTATCGCGGGCCGCTCGCTCGCGAGCTGGCTCTGTGGTCTGAGCAACACGGCGGATTGATCCGCTATGAAGATCTCGCCACGCATGTGACTCGCATTGAGGAACCGCTCGCGGTCGATTACCGAGGTCACACGGTTTTCAAATGTGGAGTTTGGACTCAAGGAGCGTACTTGCTGCAAACGCTGCGGCTGCTGGAAGGCTTCGATCTCGCCGCGCTGGGACACAACCAGCCGGAGACAATTCACGTCACGCTCGAAGCGATGAAGTTGGCTCTGGCCGATCGCGACGTGTACTACGCCGACCCGCTGTTCGTGGACGTGCCGATCGAGTCGCTGTTGTCAAAGTCTTACGCCAGTCAGCGTCGTGCTCTGATTGACCGCGAGCACGCATCGCTCGAACAACGTCCGGGTGATCCGCGTCGCGGTCAAGCGTTGTTGCCTGACATCGAGAAGCGGAAAGGAATCGCCGGTCCCGTCCACGACACGACCACTTGCGCGACAGCCGATCGCTGGGGCAACGTCGTCGTCGCCACCCCCAGCGGTTGGAGCGGAGTGCAGGCGGGAGAGACCGGTATTTGGCTGGGCACGCGCCTGCAAAGTTTTAATACCTGGCAAGGTCATCCCAACTGCATCGAACCGGGCAAGCGTCCGCGCATCACTTTGACGCCGACGTTGGTCCTCAAAGACGCGAAACCGGTGCTGGCCGTCAGCGTCGCCGGTGGAGACGGCCAAGATCAGGCGGGGTTGCAAGCGGTGCTGAATCACATCGAGTTCGGCTTGTCGGCCTCCGAATCGATGAAGGCCGTGCGATTCGGGACCAATCATCATCTCGGTTCGTTCCGCCAGACGCCTCCCGTGTTGGGAAGTCTGCTGATCCATGCGAATGCTCCGCCAGAGACCATCAGCGCGCTGGAGCGGTTGGGACATAAGGTCCAAGCAACCGCCGGCGCGTTGTGGGCACCCAGCGTGATTCGCATCGACCCCGCCGGTCAGTTCGATGCGGCGGGCGACGCACGATCCGGACGCCATGCGGGGGCGTTTTGAACCGTGTGTAGCCGAACTCGTGAGAGTTCGGACCGAAGTCTCACGACTTCGGCTACGAACATTATCGCGATCCGTTTCCTGAATGGCCGTCCCGACCCCTTCGCGATCACCAGGAGCACAACATGACTTACGCAACCGCGTCTTCCAACTGGCGGCTGGGTGATCTGCATCATCTCGGCCTGACGGTCGCCGACATCGAGCGTTCGATCACCTTTTATCGCGACCTGCTGGGCATGACGCTGCATCGTCGCCGGCCGCACGTTGATAACGATTACGTCGCGTTGCAAACGGGATATCCCGGCGTCGTGTTGAACGTGGCCTCGTTCAAGGTCTCGCCCGACAGTCCGCAATCGCTGGAAGTCGTGCAGTACATGAATCACTCCGGCACGCCCGCCGAGACCGCGACGAACCGATCGGGTAACAGTCATCTGTGTCTCACGGTCAACGATCTGCGAGCGTGCCATGCCGAACTCGCCGCCAAAGGAGTACGGTTCAAGTCGGAGCCGGTCACGATCACCGCCGGCCCAAACGCCGGAGGACTGGTGGTCTACTTCTACGATCCCGACGGTTACACGCTGGAACTGTTCCAGCCGCCGCTGTGATGTCACCGCACTTAGTTTAAGACCAATTTTAGACGTAGCCGCGTTCGCCAGAACGCGGGGGTTGACGACATTCGCCCGCACTCTGGCGAGTGCGGCTACGGTTTTGAAATTGCTTCAAGCGAGTCCAAATGGCTACTCCTTTTGATCTAACGGGACGAGTTGCTCTGGTCACGGGCGGAGCGCAGGGACTGGGTGCGTGCATCGCCCGCGCGTTGGCCGATCACGGGGCGACGATCGCGATGCTCGACCTGCAAGCAGAAGCGGTCGCTGCCGCGGCGGCGCAATTGATTCGCGACACTGGCCGAGATGCCGTGGGACTGGCGTGTGACACTCGCGAGAAAGACCAAGTCGAAGCGTGCGTAAAGAACATCGCCGAGCGGTTTGGTCGCATCGACATCCTCGTCAACAACGCGGGCATTCATCGTCGTGGCACACCCACTGATTACAAGCCGCAGGATTTAGCGGACGTCTTCGCCGTGAATCTGGTCGGCTGCTACCACGTCGCAGGAGCAGTCGGCAAGGTGATGCTGGCTCAACAGCGCGGCAGCATCATCAACGTCTCGGCCTTGGGTGGCGGCATCGTGGGACTGGGACGCGGTGGTTCGATCTACGCGATGACGAAGGGAGGCATCGTGTCGCTGACTCGCGATCTCGCGGCCGAATGGGGTTCGCAAGGAATTCGCGTCAACGCGGTGGCCCCCGGTTGGATTCGGACGCCGATGACTCAGGCCTTGCAGAACGATGCCAAACGCTCGGCCAAAGTGCTGGAGCGTGTGCCGCTGCGCCGCTGGGGCGAACCCGACGATGTGGCGGGCGTCGTTGTGTTCCTGGCCAGCGATGCCGCCGCGTATGTCACTGGTTGCACCATCCCGATCGACGGCGGAGCGGCCAACGTCATCGCCATCACTGCGGAGTAGCCTGATGCTCAACGGAATCACACAACAGCATCCCGTCCCCGACGAATTCCTCGGCCCGCTGATCGAGGCGACGTCCTGTCTGCACGACCCGGAGATGCTGCGCCGCTCGTTCGCAGACAACGGTTACGTGTTGCTCCGCGATGTGCTGCCGCGCGACGACGTCGTGGCCGCGCGACGAGAAGTCTTCACTCGACTGGCGGAGATGGACGAGATTCAGCCTCCGGTCGAGGCCGGCATCGCCACCGGCACGAGCCGTCGGCGCGAACGCTCACCCGACCTGGGAGCGTTCTGGAAATCCATCAGTGAGGGCGCGGCTCTGCGGCGCGTCACACACGGTCCTCGACTGCGAGAATTGGCGGGGATGTTGTTCGATGCTCCGGCACGGCCGCATGATTATCTCTTCCTGCGGCCAGCGCCGGTCGGCAACGCGACCAACTTGCATTACGACTATCCGTTCTTCGCGGGCGGCGCGTCGCAGATTGTCACATGCTGGCTGCCGCTCGGAGAGATTCCTGTTTGCGATGGTCCACTGGTGGTCGTCGAGCATTCGCAGCGCTTCGAGGATTTGATTCACCCGATGCGATCCGCGCGACTGACAGGTGATCCCCAAGCATTCGCCGCCGCGCAGGACATCGCCTATCAGTCGTCGGCAACCGATACGTTGGAGTTCGCTTGCTCGCGTCAGACTCGGCTGCTGACCACGCACTTTCAATTGGGCGACGCGATGATCTTCGGCGGCTTCACGATGCACGGTTCGCTCGACAATCACTCGCCGCTGAGCCGAGTGCGGTTATCGGTCGATGTGCGTTACCAGCCAGCGGCCGATCCCGCCGACGATCCGCGCTTCTTCGGCTCGCATCCGTTGGGTGCGAAAGGGGGCAGCTACGGCGAACAGAAGGCCGCGCAACCGCTGGGAACTCCCTGGGTCGCGCGGCTAATTTCGGAATGCGTATTAGAACAGTGCGGCAATCGGCTGGCCTTCTTCCATCAGGCGGAATGGGCGGCCCTCGGCGTCGATGGCGTTCAAATCGTCGATGCCCATTGCTCGGTAGACGGTGTGGGCGATGTCTTCGGCTCCGACAGGATTGTCGGCGGGATATTCGGCAACCTTGTCGGTGGTGCCGTAGGCTTGGCCCCCTTGGATGCCTCCACCGGCGAGCAGTACTGATTGGCAAGCGGTCCAGTGATCGCGGCCGGCTCCACCAACGCCGCCGGAGCGTGGGTCGCCGATCTTTGGCTTGCGCCCCATCTCGCTGCTGACGAGAACCAACGTTGTGTCGAGCAACCCGCGTTCGTGCAGGTCGGCCAGTAGCGCGGCAAACGGGCGGTCGAACTCCGGCAACAGGTGATCGCGCAGGCAACCGAAATTGTTGCCGTGAGTGTCCCAGCCGCCGCCGCTCTTGCAGAGCTTGCTGAGAAGGTCGCTCCCTTTCCAGAAGACGGTGACGAACGGCACGCCCGCTTCGACCAAGCGACGAGCCATCAAGAAGCTGGTCGCGGTGATCGAGCTGCCGTATTGGTTGCGAATCGACTCCGGCTCGGCCGAGATATCGAACGCGGCTTTCGTCTGCGGCGCGGTCAGCAGCGAGAATGCTTTCTCCTGCTGCTTCGAGTAGCCGCCCGCTGCCAACGAGTGATCCACCAGCCGCGTCGTGCCATCGAGCGACGACAACAACTCGCGCCGCGACTGCAAGCGACCGAGGCCGATGTCGCCGTGAAGTTGCAATGCCGGAGCCGTGAACTTCAGCGGCTTCTCGCGCGAGCCATCGACAAACACCGGATCGAATTCCAAACCCAAACGCGCTCCGAATTGACCGGGCCGAGTGTATTCGGGAGCACCCTCTTTCTGCGGCAGCGAGATCACCGACGGCAAATACGGATGCGGCGGCCGTTTGTAGGCGATGGTCGAAGCCATCGACGGCCAATCGGTCGGATACGGCTTGCGAGCATTCAGCAACTGTCGAAACGACGGATCGCCCGCGTGGCCGGTGAGGTTGTAGTAATAGCCGTGATGATGGTCGCCGGTCCCTCGGCCGAAGTCTCCCAGCGATCGCACGACTGCGATGTGATGCGCCTGCTTCGCCGTGTACGGCAAGTGCTCACACAGTTCCAATCCGGGAGCACTCGTTGCGACGGGATTGAACTCGCCGCGATATTCCAACGGCGCATCGGGCTTCATGTCCGTGGTGTCGATGTGCGAAACACCACCGCTGAGCCAGATCATGATGCACGACTTGGCCGGTTGCTTGCCGCGTGAAGTGGTGCGTGGTGTCGCCACCGACTCCGCTGCGCGAGCCAGATTGACTCCACAAAAACCCGCGCCGCCTGCGACCAAGAACGCGCGGCGATCAACAGGGACTTGATGAGGAATCTGCGGCATCATCGAACTTCTCCTTCCCGATATCGGACGAAGGAATACCTGGAGTGCTGCGGCTCGACACAGCCCTCCATCCGGTTGGAATAGAGACGTTGTTTGCCGAGAAAACGGTCGTTGATCAGCCGATTTCGCTGGCCGCGATTTTGGGTCTTTGAACGTCGCTATTTCAATTGAATGGAGGGCTGCGTCGAACCGCAGCACTCCAGGGAATCTGTCCCACATATCACTTCGGCGTGACGATCACTCGGCTAGAGGTAATCTTCACCTCTTGCTTGGGGCGGTCGCCGGAGCCGGTCGGGGTGCTGCCGATTTTGAGCACCACGTCGAGGCTCGTCTTATCGGCGGTCTTGCCGAAGACGGTGTATTGGTTATCGAGACTTCTCGTGCCGTCGCGGGTGAGACAGATGAAGAACTGCGAGCCTGCCGAATTCGGATCGCTGGTGCGAGCCATCGAAAGCACTCCGGCGTCATGCAGTTTGGAGTTGAACTCTTGCTTAATCGTGTAGCCCGGCCCGCCGGTGCCGGTCCCTTGTGGGCAGCCGACTTGGATCATGAAGCCGGAAATGACTCGATGAAAGATGATGCCGTTGTAGTAGCCGATCTTCGTCAAGCCGATCAGGTTGTTGGCGTGGCCCGGTGCGACGTCGGGATACACGTCGAGCAGAATCTTTCCCATCGTCGTCTCGAACTCGACTTGATAGGTGTTCTTCGAGAAATCGACATCCTTCAGCGCCGCGTCCACTTCGGCTCGGCGATTGGTTCCAAAACTGGCCACGAGAGAGACCTTTCGATTGAGTGTGCTTCGTTTTCGCCACCGCTCACAACGCTGGGCGAGAAGGGCGGGGATCGTAGGTACGACGTCCGTCTTCTGCCAGCAGATGAGTAGACCGGACGCCCACGTCCGGTCGGTTCGGCTGACCGGACGTAGGCGTCCGGTCTACTTGGCTTCCCGTAGTAACTCCAATCGGGAACGTAACCCATCAAGTTCAAACGTCAGGCCGAAGCTGGCCTTCGCGAACGGGAACAGCGGGGCCTCGAACTTCTCCGGCAGCTTCGGTTCGCCGGGGTGGCCGAAGACGGTCGATTCCATCGTGCGCCATTGTTCGTTCCAGACGTAGCGGCCTCCGCCGGGGCAGACCAACTCGGTGTTCCAGAAGCGAGCGTGAACTTCGACCGGGTCGCGATCGGGATAGCGCCGCTTCCATTCGTTGAGGATCGGCAGGTTGCTCCACGAATTGTTTTGAGCGGCTTGCCGAGGATCGGAGACTTCCGCGAACCAGAGGAAGAACGATGGCAGAACATGATCGAACTTCACGGCAACGCTGTCACCCAGCCAACCAGAAGCAGCGACGTCGGCCTTGGGAGGGTTGGCCGGTTTCGCTTCGGCAGTCGTCGCTTCAGCGGGCTTGTCCTCGTCGGCCTTCGCGTCGCGAGCCAATTGCCGGTCGATGGCTCGTTTGAGCACGTCTTCATTCGGCGTGAAGATCAAGCCATCGCCGACCGTCGAGTAATACACCGCCGCGTTATCGAGCTCGGCAACTCCCGCGGCTCCGCGACGCGCGGCCGAGATTTTGACATACGGGTGCTCGCGATGCGTCAGCGTGTCCCACTTCGTGAGGGCCGGTGCTGCATTTTCAATCGTCGAACGCACGGCCGTCAGAAACAACGCCAGCTTCAACGGCTGAGCGACTTCAATGCGAATCGCGACCGGCAACCGAAACCCGTCTTGTTGAAGTCTGCGTCCGCGTTCTGCCGGTTCGAGCTTCAGTAACTCCTCCCAATACGGATCGCGATCGGCGTACACCGCAAACGACTGACCCAGCCAACCGAGCGGATCAATCAGCTTGTCGGCTCCGAGTCCCGCCGGTCGATTCCCGGCCGTGACGACCGAGAACAACGTGCTGTATTGCTGGATCGGTTTGGATTCGCGGTTCAGAGCCAGAACGAAGTGCGCGATCGTGTCGTGCGGATCGCCCGACTCAGCGGTCAGCTTCACGCCGGTGGCGAGTTGCAGCATCTCGCGATAATCGCTGCGAGCAATCAGCGGCATGATCGACAGATCGGCCGAGAGGCGTTTCTCGTCGGTGCCGATCCGCAGCGCGATCGGATCGAACGCGACGCTCCAGTTGCTTTGATACCCGTCGCGCCAGCGTTGATAAGAGTCTCGCTCGGCGGTTGTCACGGAATCGAATGTCAGTTCGGAAATCGGAGTCAGAAAGTCCGTTCGGCCCAGCGACGGCGACATCACGCCCTCCGAGGTCAATTGCATGTCGGCCTGCTGCGAAGTCGGCAGGTCCGACGTGATCGCTCCGAGTTTCAATTCCTTGCCGATGACGAGCGCGTCCAGATGCGACGCCTGCAACTGGGTCAGCACGGCCGCATCGCGCGTTCGTCGCGACGACGCGATCCGCCAACGTGGTCCGCACCAACGGCGAATCGTCGCGTCGCTGATGAACAGCAGCGCGGACTCGGACGCATCGCCGAGTTGATATCGCTGCCGAAAGAAGACGTACTCCGGTAACGCAGCGATTGTCGCGACCTTGCCGGCTCGCACAGCGGCGAGTCGCTGTAACTGGCCGAGTGAATTCGTCACGACGACCGCACGATCCAATTCGGCGACGTAACTACAAACTCGGCGATCCGGCGAGCGGCTGCCGATGTATTTGATGCCGTCGATCGTTCCCTCGACCGGCTTCGCGTCCGTGACCTTCGCCGCGTCAACACGAATCTTCGCCAGCAACAGACCGGCAAGGATTGTCGCCTGCTTGGACTCGAACAGCACGGCGACGTCACTGCCGGTCGCGAAGTAGGGATCGCCGCCGGTGATCGCGACGCTCGACACGAATTGTGGTCCGAGCAACCGCCCCAGCGTGCTCAGGGATAAACCGAGTTGCCGCTCGTAACGATCGACCAAGTGCGTGTCTTGCGAAGAGAGTTCGGTGCGCCGCAGGATTGCCGTCCCTTGCAGCTTGGCTTCGTCGGCCACTTTCATCGCCGCCGCGAACGTCGGAAAGAAAACGACGTGCTGATCCGCCGGAATCGAACTCGCCAGCGAATCGAGGGTCGGTTTTGCGTCCTTGATGAGCGGCTGCCAGTCGATCTCCTTGACGGTGATCCCCGTGATCGAATCGAGCCGCACCGGTTTTGCCGGTTCGCCATTTCCGCGCGGGAACAACAGTTCGCGATCCAACTGCAAGTTCTCGCTGATGGCCTGTCCGCCGGAGAACAAATCGTAAGTCCGGTCCAGTTCATTGCGGTTAAAGTTGCCATCCACTCGCGAAGAGATCTGCCGCATTCGCGAACCTTCGTCCACCGACAGGAAACCCAGAGCTTTGTTCGCGAGGCCAATCTGATGGCGATACCAGGCGGCACCGACGTTGCTGACTCGCAGCCGCCGTTCGTAGTGCTCGATCTTGGCGAACTGAAAATTCCGCGCGGCCGTGGGATTGGCCGAATCCGCCGCGAGCCGAAACTTCAACGCGACCAGTCCGCTGCCGTCCGGCTTCGGCAACACGACCCGGCCGGTGACGTCCTTGCGATCTGGGACACGAATCACGACATGCACCGGAGCCAATCGGTCCGGCTGCGTCCAGTCCCACACGGAACTCCAGACATCGCCCCGCTGCAAATACGCCTCGCCCGGCTCATCAAGCTGCACGTCCGGTGGCGTTTGCACGACTCGCTGCCGAACCTGCTGCTCCGGTTGTTGCCCTCGATAGTGGGGCAATTCGCCGTCGCTGAACTCCATCTCCGTCAGCCGCACCCGGAAAAAGGTGTCTTCAGCAAACGCCGCCGAGCACATCGTCCAAATACCAACCAGCACACTCAGCAGCCCGCAACGAAACATGGCAAGCACTCCATTCCTGAGACGTGAAGATCGGATCGGTCAGGCAAATTCGCCAGAATGTACCGGCCACTTGGCCACCGAGCTTCACTGAGTCGAGATTATTCATGGCTTCGTAGCCAAGCTCGCCCGAGCTTGGGGTCTTGCCACGAATTGCCCCAAGCTCTGGCGAGCTTGGCTACGTTTTGAACCGACCAGAGAATAAACGTAGCCTGCGGATCGTCATCTTCGGCCGCTTCAATCTCCGCCGCTCGCCCCCTCCCGAACCGACTGCTTTTTCCAATAAATTGTTGCCGATGTGAGGGCAGCGTCGTTACGCTGCCCTCCGTTTCGCCCGCCTCAATGCCTTCCTGATTCCTCACTTGAGTTTTCCCAGCCCTAACCTGTTGCTCAGTCTGGGCTGACGAATCGATTGCTGCTGCAAACTTCCCCTCGCTGAACTGAATCCGTACGCCCTCCTCAATCTGCAAAGGACGCCGCAATGAACGCGACCAAAGACATCGTCACCTGGAACGAAGACCCCGCTCACTTTGCCAAGCCCGGCCGCCGCGACTTCCTGCGAGTCGGCGTATTGGGTGCTCTGGGACTAACGCTGGGAGACTTCTTCCGACTGGAAGCTCAGGCGGAGCAGAAGTTCTACGAGAGCAAAGAAGGCAAAGCGAAGGGGGTCATTCAGATCGTTTTGCCCGGAGGAATGGCGCACCAGGAATCGTGGGATCCAAAACCGGAAGCTCCGCTTGAATACCGCGGGCCGTTCGGTGTCGCGAAGACAAATGTCCGCGGCGTCGTGCTGAATGAGAATTTCGCCAACGTCGCGAAGATCGCGGACAAGATGACCATCATCCGCTCTATCGCCGGCAAAGAGGCCGATCATGGCCGAGCCAGCTACGCGATGTTTACCGGCTATCGCAAGAGCCCGGCCATCGAGCATCCCGCCATCGGAGCGGTCGTCTCGCACGAACTCGGCTCGAAGCAGAACCTGCCACCGTACGTCGCCGTCCCGAACGCCACCGAGTACGCCGGGACCGGCTACCTCGGCTCGCAGTTCGGCCCGTTCGGCATCGGCAGCGATCCAGGTCGATCCGGCTATCAAGTCAAAGACCTGATGCTCCCGGCTGGCGTCGACGACTACCGCTTCTACAAGCGTCAGCGCATTCGCGAGACGGTCGACGAACACTTCCGCAAGATCGCCAGCAAGGCCGAGGCGCTCGGCGCAATGGACAAGTTCTACGAACGAGCCTATGCGATGATCTCGTCGCCCGCCGCGCGCGAAGCGTTCGATATCACCAAAGAATCCGACGCGACGAAGGCCAAGTACGGCAACAACGAAGCGGGGATGCGATTCCTGCTCGCTCGCCGTTTGATCGAAGCGGGCGTGCGATTCACGACCGTCAGCTTCGGTGGCTGGGACCATCATGCCGGCATCGAGAACGCGATGCGCCGTCAAGCTCCGACGCTCGACCAAGCGTTGGCCGGATTGATCAGCGATCTCGATGAGCGCGGAATGCTCGACAGCACGCTGGTGCTCGTGACGAGCGAGTTCGGCCGCACGCCAAAGATCAACGCGACCGCCGGCCGCGATCACTTCCCGCGAGTCTACTCCGTCGCAATGGCCGGCGGCGGCTTGCAACGCGGCCTCGTGTACGGCTCGTCGAACAGCACCGCCAGCGAACCGGAAGAGAACCCCGTTCGCATCGAGGACGTGCTCACGACGGTTTACCAACAAATCGGCATCAACGCCGACAAAGAATTGATGGCCCCCGGTGCTCGCCCGATCGAAATCATCGACGGCGGCGAAGTCATCAAGGAATTGGTCAGCTAATCCCGGATCCCGTTTCTGACGCAAAGTCGCGGAGACGCCAAGAAACGGAAAGGACAGATATCCTTTGCGAGTCTTGCGACTCCGCAGCTTTGCGTCAGATGCTTTTCAATTGCGACATTTGGCTTCAATTCAAGGAAATCGCCATGCGAAGAGTTTCGTTCCTGGCTGGCTTGATTGTGCTGGCTTCCGCGTTCATCGCCGAGGCCGGGACGCCACGTCTGACTCGCGTCGTTCCACCCGGCGGGCAACGAGGCACGACGGTGGAGGTGATGCTTCAGGGCCGGTATCTCGAAAAGCCCGAAGAGGTCTTGGTGTATGAGCCGGGCATCACGGTCGAGTCGATCGAGTCGATCGAAGGGAACATCGAGATTCGCGGATATCGCGGCCGAGTCGAAGCCGGGTCGGGCGTCCGAGTGAAGCTGAAGATCGCGGACGACTGTTCGCTCGGCGTGCATGGCATGCGGCTGCGGACGGCGGCAGGGATCAGCGAATATCAACGCTTCTCGGTCGGGCCGTTCGCGACGATCGAAGAAGATGAACGAACGCAGCAAGCGAGGAATGACAAGCGCGAGACAGCCCAGGCCGTGCCGCTTAACAGCACGGTGCTCGGACGGATGATGGACCCGACCGACGTGGATCTGTTCCGCGTCGAGGCCAAGCAAGGTCAGCGGCTCTCGGCCGAAATCGAAGCGGTGCGATTGGGAGTCGATCAAGGCATCCCGGATTTGCACATCGCGGTGCTCGATGCCGATGGCAAGCGGTTGATCGCAGCCGATGATTCGGCACTGTTCCTGCAAGACCCGGTCGTGTCGCTGCTCGCGCCGAAGGACGACACGTACTTCGTGGAAATCCGGCATGCGACCTACTCGGCAGGGAACGACGTTTATCGCCTGCACGTTGGCACGTTCGCTCGGCCGACCGGTCTGTATCCGGCAGGTGGCCCGGCGGGAAAGGAACTGTCCGTGCGAGTGCTCGGTGATCCGAAGGGCGATTGGTCTCAGATGGTGACGTTGCCGGCAACTCAAACTTCGAGCGACTTCCGCTTTGTCGCGGTCGATGCGGAATCGAACGTCCCCGCGCCAACTCCGAACACACTGCGAGTCTCTCCGTTCGACAACGTGCTCGAAGCCGAGCCCAATGATTCGGAAGACGCCATCAAGTCGCAGTCAGCGTCGAGTCTGCCGATCGCCTTCAACGGCATCATCGAGAAGTCGGCCGACGTCGATTGCTTCCGCTTCACCGCCAAGAAAGGGGAGCGATTCAAAGTGCATTGCCTCGCGAACGCTCTCGGCTCACCGCTCGACCCGACGATTTGGATCAAGCAAGTCGGAGCCAAAGGCAACCCACAGCGAGCGACCGATTTGCGGCCGAATCAACTGGGCTATCCGCCGTTCGGTGGCATGAACCGCGACACGCTCGACCCAATCCTCGATTTCACCGCGGCGGCCGACGGCGAGTACGTGCTCGGCGTCGAAGACGATCGTGGCAACGGCGGTGCGGATTTCGTTTATCGCGTCGAAATCACACCGGAGTCCGACGCCGTTTATGTCTACATCCCGCAAGACGGCGAAGCCGCTTTTCAGCCGCAGTCGCGGCAGTCGATCAGCATTCCGAGCGGCGGGCGGTACAACACTCAACTGTCTGTCTTCAACTCCAACCGCCCCTTCAACGGTGATCTCGAACTGGTTGCGATTGGCTTGCCCGAAGGCGTGACCATGCACGCTCCGCGAGTCACCCCCGCGATGCCGCGAGTCCCCGTCGTCTTTGAAGCTGCACCCGACGCGAAGCTGCAGGGCAAGTTCATCGAGATTGTTGCGCGGCCCGTCGAAGCCAAAGAGGGAGTTTCACTGGTCTCTGGCTTCCGCCAATCCATCCCGATGAGCGCGTCGGGCAACAATGACTACTACGTCTTCAACACGTTTGAGAAGCTGGCCATCGCAGTCACGGAGCCGGCTCCGTTCTCGATCGAAGTTGAGGAGCCGAAGTCCGCGCTTGTGCAGAACGGCGAGATTTCTTTGAAGTTTAAGATCGTACGCGCTGAGGGCTTCGACGAACCGGTCAGCGTCGCGATGGAATGGAAGCCCAACGGAGTCTCGACGGGCACTCCGATCACGATTCGCACCGAGAAACCGGAAGGCGAATACCTGCTGGGTGCGGCCCGCAATGCGACGGCCGGCTCGTATCAAGTGACTCTGTCCGCCGTCAGCGGTGCTCAACGGCCGGCGTATCGCGACGGAGCGAATCGCACCTATGTCTCGACGAAGCCGATCACTCTCCTCGTCGCCGAGCCGCACATCGACGCCAAGTTCGCCCGCGCGTCGATTGAACGAGGCAAGACAGCGAACTTGACCGTGAAGCTCAACCACCTGAAGCCCTTTGAGGGGAAAGCCAAAGCGACGCTGGCTCGCTTGCCGCGTGGCGTCGAACTCGTCGAGCCATTCCGCGAGATCACTGCCGAAGACAAAGAGGTCACGTTCACCCTGAAAGCCACTGACGAATGCCTCACCGGCGGTTATCAAGGCATCACGCTGGACCTCACCGTCACGGAAGAGGGCCAAGCCGTTCGCCAACTCAGCGGTTACGGCACGCTCCGCATCGACGCCGAACGGGGTGTCAAAGCGGCGATGAAGTAACTTCGTCACGCCACGAAATCAGATATCACCCAGGAATCAGAGTCTTTCCCATGACTACCACAACGACGCTCAAAAAAGAGGCCCAGCGGCTGATTGATCGTTTGCCGGACGATGCCAATTGGGATGATCTGATGGAAGAGATTTACGTTCGCATCGCCATCGAAAACGGGATTCGAGACAGCGACGAGGGGCGGACAACCCCTGTTGAGGAGGTCCGCGCTCGGTTTGGGTTGCCGACATGAAAGTGCATTGGACTGATACCGCTCTGGGGCACTTGCAAGCGATCCACGACTACATTGCCCGTGACTCCATACGGAACGCCAAAAGATTTGTAGATCGACTCACTCGAAAATCTCAGACCGTGGGAAGGTTTCCCGAATCCGGCAGCATCGTGCCGGAGTTTGACTCGCCGGAAATTCGTGAAGTCTTCGAACAGTCGTACCGCATCGTTTACAAGATCCTCGCCGACCGCATTGACGTCGTGGCTGTGACTCATGGCGCTCGAAAACTGCCACCTCATCTGTAGAGATTCCGCGATAAAGGCGACTTGAATGTCCGTCAAACCGATTCCCGATGGCTATCACACCGCGACGCCGTACTTGATTATCAAAGGCGCAGCCGAAGCAATCGACTTCTACAAGCGAGCCTTCGACGCAATCGAGTTGTTTCGGGTGCCGGGTCCGAATGGTGTGCTCATGCACGCCGAGATCAAGATTGGCGACTCGATCATCATGTTGGCGGACGAGTTCCCACAGATGGATGCTCTGGGCCCGAAGACCATTGGCGGATCACCGGTTGGGCTGATGCTGTATCTGCCCAATGTTGACGAGGTCTTCCACCGAGCGATCGCCGCCGGAGCCAAAGAACTTCGTCCACTGCAAAACCAGTTTTACGGCGACCGTTCCGGCACCGTGGAAGACCCCTTCGGCCACAAATGGACGGTCTCCACACACATTGAAGATGTCTCCTCCGAAGAAATTGAACGACGCATGGCCGCGATGAAGCCAGAAGGTTCATAAAGAATCGAAGTGTTACAGGCGATCCGATTGAAAAGGCGATCCGATGAAACTCAAGAACTTCCCGTTGATTTGTTTCGCGACGTTGCTGACGTCAACCGCTGTCTGCCTCGCTGATGCCGGCACGCAACTGAAAGTCTTCCCGTCGGAGATTTCGCTGCGAGGTCAAGGCGATCGGCTGACGATTGCGGTGCAGGTGGTTAATGACCAAGGCATCACGCGGGACGTGACCGGCGCGGTCAAGCTGCACGTCGCAGATGCCAAGGTCGTTGGCCTCGACGGGCAGACGCTCAAGCCGATAGCCGACGGCGAGACGAAGTTGCTCGTCGAGTTGGGACAACTCAAAGCGGAGGTGCCGGTCACGGTCAAAGAGGCGACGGTTTCACGCAACGTCAGCTTCCGACTGGACGTGATGCCGATCTTCATGAAGTCTGGATGCAATACCGGAAGCTGTCACGGAGCGGCTCGCGGCAAGGACGGGTTCCACCTTTCGCTGTTCGGGTACGACCCGGCGGGCGACTACTACAAGCTCACGCGGCAGTTGGTCGGGCGGCGAATTGATGTCGCGGTTCCTGAAAAGAGTTTGGTGCTGGAGAAAGCGACCGGCGAGGTCGATCACACCGGCGGCCAGGTCTTCACCGCCAACAGCGACGACTATCGCACGATGCTTCGCTGGATCGAGGCCGGTGCGCCGGACGACAAGGGTGATACTCCGGAACCGCTCGGCATTGAGCTGTTGCCATCGAAGACAGTCTTCGCGGGCAAAGATCAAACTCAAAAGACCGTCGTGATGGCGCGGTATTCCGACGGCTCGGTGCGCGACGTCACCAAGCTGGCGTTGTTCATGACCAACAACGACGCGGTCGTCAGCATCGATAAGGAGGGCGTCGCGAAAGGGAACAATCGGGGCGGAGCGTTCGTCTTCGCGCGGTTCAACAAGTTCACTGTCGGCGGCGAAGTTCTCGTCCTCCCCACCGACGACAAGTTCGTCTGGCCGAACACCTCCGAAACGAACTTCGTCGACACACTGGTGTTCGACAAACTCAAGAAACTGCATCTCGCTCCGTCCGAATTGTGCGACGACGAGACGTTCCTGCGGCGAGTCTCTCTCGATCTGATCGGCCTGCCGCCGACACGCGAAGAATACGACCGCTTCGTCGCCGACACCGACAAAGACAAACGAGCCAAGTTGATCGACCAACTGCTCAACCGCGAAGAGTTCATCGACATGTGGGCGATGAAGTGGGGCGAACTGCTCCGTGTTCGAGCCGTCAACAATCAGCCACAGTACGGCCGCGACGCGAAGGCGATGTGGTCGTATGCCGGTTGGATTCACGACCAGATGGCGGTGAATCGGCCGCTGAATGAATTCGTCGCGGAACTGGTCGTCGGCAACGGCAGCAACATCAAGCAGCCGACCTCGAACCTCTACACCGCCTCCGAACGGCTCACGCCGCAGAAGACCGCTGAAGATTTCGCGCAGACGTTTCTCGGCACACGCATTCAATGTTCGCAGTGCCACAACCACCCGTTCGATCGTTGGACTCTGGATGATTATTACGGATTCGCCAGCTTCTTCGCCGGCGTGAACATGAAGCGCGGCGTCGAAGGCCGCGAAGTCATCGTCTTCAACAACAACGCGAACAACACCGTCGAGCACCCGGTCAACGGCCGCCGCATGAAGCCGAAATTCCTCGGAGGAGACGCACCCGACGTCGAAGGGCAAGACCCGCGGGTCTCGCTGGCGAAATGGCTGACCTCACCCGACAACGCCGCGTTCGGCCAGTCGATGGCCAACATCATCTGGTCGCACTTCTTCGGCCGAGGCATCGTCGAACCGGTTGACGATGTCCGCATCAGCAACCCCCCCAGCAACAAAGAACTGCTGGAAGCCCTCGGCGTGAAGCTGGCCGAATACGGCTTCGACAAGAAGAAACTGATCCGCGACATCTGCAACTCGCGCACGTATCAACTCTCCGCCGCGACGAACCCGACGAACGAACTCGACGAAGCGTATTTCTCACACAGCTATGTCCGCCGTCTGCAAGCGGAAGTGCTGCTCGACACGATCACGCGGATCACGAGTACCGAGGACCGCTTCCAGTCATCGCCGCAAGGCACGCGAGCCGTCCAACTCTATGCCGGCAACGTTACGAACTTCTTCCTCACGACGTTCGGCCGCGCCCCGCGCGAATCGGCTTGCTCGTGCGAGGTCAACAAGGAAGCCAACCTCTCGCAAGCACTGCACCTCGTCAACGGCGACACGATCACGCTCAAGGTCGCCGGCAGCCGCTTGATCCCGTCACTGCTCGCCGCGAAGCAACCGCCGGCGAAGATCGTCGAAGAACTTTACATCCTCGCCCTCTCCCGCAAACCGACCGCCGACGAAACCACGAAGCTGGTCGAACTCATCAATCAGGAACTCGATGATCCGACACGCGTCGATAAGCTCGCCGGCCTGCGAGCACAAATCGACCAGGCCTATCGCCGCCTCGAAGACCAAGCGAAGTCGCTCAAGGCCGAATACGAGAAGCTCAAAGAAGACGGCCAGGAAGCAGAAGCACTCGGCAACCTCGAAAAGCAAATCACTCAAACCGAAAAGCAACTCGCCGAAGCCCGCGCCCGCCAAGCCGGCAACGTCCCGTTGATGGTCTACGGCGACATCCTGTGGGGACTCTTCAACTCTACCGAGTTTGCGTTCAACCACTGATTTGGAGTGCGGTGTGTCAGCACCGCTTTGGATTTTTGGCGAAGCCTTTAACAAGTTCTCGCGATTCATTGCTGCGGACACGATCCAAAGCGGTGCTGACACACCGCACTCCAAAGATCGTGTCACCCTCTTGGAGCTTACCGTGAACTCCCGCCTATTCTTCGTCGCTCTTCTCACATGTTTCGCCACTTCATCGTTCGCACAAGACAAGTCCGACGCCGCGAAACCCAAAGAGGTCGTGACCTACAAGGATCACGTCTCGCCGATTCTGCGGAAGCATTGCGGCAACTGCCACAACCCGGACAAAGCGACGTCGGACTTCAACGTGATGACGTATCAAACGCTGATGTCCGGTGGCAGCAGCGGCGAGGCGATCGCGGCGGGGAGTCCCGATTCCAGCCGGTTGTACAAAGCGGTGGCGCACATCGAAGAGCCGTTCATGCCGCCGAAGGCGGCGAAGATTCCGGACGCGGACATCGCGATCATCAAGAAGTGGATTGAACTCGGCGCACCGGAGACATCGGTCAGCGCGGCGAAGAATGCGACTCGCAAAGTCGATCTCGACTTGGCCTCGGTCTCGACCGGCAAGCCTGATGTGCCACCGATGCCGGAGAAGTTGCCAGAAGTGTCGCTGCCTCACACCAAGCGGCCGCATCCGGTCACCGCGCTCGCGGCCAGTCCGTGGGCACCACTCGTTGCCGTCGCGGGGCACGAGCGGGTTCTGCTTTACAACACGGACGACCTGAAGTTGATCGGCGTGTTGCCGTTCCCGGAACGAATTCCGCACGTCTTGAAATTCAGCCGCAACGGCAAGTTGTTGTTGGCGGCAGGCGGACGCGGAGCCGATGTCGGCAAGGCCGTGCTGTTCGACGTGACGACCGGCAAGCGGATCACGGAGATCGGTGATGAGTCCGACAGCGTGCTCGCGGCTGACATCAGCCCGAATCAGAAGTGGGTCGCGCTCGGCGGTCCGAACAAGCTCGTGAAGATCTTCTCGACCGAAACTGGCGAACTAAAGCACAAGATCAAGAAGCACACCGACTGGGTCACGTCCATCGAGTTCAGTCCGAACGGCGAGATGCTCGCCAGCGGCGACCGCAACGGCGGCGTCTACGTCTGGGAACCAGAGACCGGCAGCATCCTCTTCACGCTCGGCGACCACAAAGAAATGATCACCGACATGAGCTGGCGAGCCGACTCGCAAATGCTCGCCACCGCCAGCGAAGACGGCCGAGTCATCCTCTGGTACGCCGAAGACGGTTTTCCAACACGCTCGATCAATGCCCACACCGGCCCGACACCAACGCCGCTTCCGCGCGGCAAAATTCCCGGCGTACTCTCCGTGAACTACACGCGCAGCGGCGACTTCGCCACCGTCGGCCGAGACCTCACGGCTCGCTTGTGGAACAACAGCGGAGCGAATCAAGTCGCGAAATTTGAAGGCTTCACCGATATCCCCTCGCGTGTCGTCTTCACGCATGACGGCAATCGGCTGATCGCCGGTGACTTTACCGGCAAGCTGCATGTGTGGTCGGTGAAGGACAAGACGCTGCTGGGCGAGCTGACAACCAATCCGTGAGTTTTACGGAGCCGCAACGATCATCAGTTCGGCGTTGTCGATCCACAGCACGAGGTAAGGCGTTTCCATCCCGCGTTCGTGCAATGCGAGCAAGAACGGGCGATCCATCAGGAAGCGTCGCGGATCGGGTGGGCGAGGCGGCCCCGATGGACCACTGTCAAACAGGATTTCAGCAGCGGCTTCGAGCTTCGCTCCTGATTCATCGAGTTGGAACTTGATGAGTTGCCTGGCGACGGCCAACCGCAAGTCGATCGCTGGATGAGTGACCGCGCGGCCTTGTAGCTCGTTGAAACTCCGCTCGATGAAGAACGCGAGGTTCGGCATCGCGAAGGGCTCCTCAGGAACCAACGGTGGCGGAGTGATTCCCCCTTGTGGCTTCTTCAGGCGTTTCGCCACCGACTCCCAAGTCGCGGCCAGTGTGTCGTGCGGCGGAATCTTCGCCAGCAGGATGTGGTCGCTGAGCGTCTTCAAGCGGATCACGAAGTTGTTGTCGTTGACGTAATCGAGCACGTCGATTTGTGCTCGCAACCGTTCGTCGCCTGGATCGGTGCTCTTAAAATGTTGAATGCCGAAGTTGACGACCGGTTGCTCGCCGAGCGAACCGTGAAACCGCAACGGGTCTTTCATCCGGTCAAACTTGGCCTCGAACGGCAGTCGCTTCTGCAAGTAGCAATAGGTGAGCAATTCGGTCAGTGCCGTCGGTTGCGGAAGCGGAAATGTGGCCGTGGGAAATTTGGCACGACGCGCGTCGGCGATCTTCTTCAAGATGCCTTGGTCGATGCGACCTGCCATCGCGAGGTAATCGTTGGGCGACAGCGCTCCTTTGGGAAATCGCTGGGAATTCAGCAGCGTCACCAGCGGCGGCTCTCCTGCCAACCGGACTTCGTTGATCGCCAGTTCGTCTCGAAGCGCATCCCAAGCCAACTGAAACGTGCCGCAGTAGATCACATTTCGGCCAGACTTCAGCGGCGTCTCCAAGCTGGCTTCGACGGACGTGTGCTGAAAACTCTCCGCAGACCGTAGCTCCGTGAACGATTCCTGAGTGAACTCGATCGGCAACTTCCAATCAACGCCGGGCAACGGCAGTCCGCTGGCGATCGTGCCGAGCATCTTGAAGATTCCGCCGTTGATGCTCGTGTTGACAAGCCGGATATGCCCATCCGCAAGAAGGGCATGACCACGGTCTTCATGCGAGTTGGCAATACCAAGCGGTTCTTTGGAATCCACGCGGCGTTTGACTTCGTCAAACATCAAATCTCGAGGCTCAGTCCAAGTGATGTTCAAGTCGTTGTTCTCAACGACAAGAATGGTGTTTTCCAATCCGTCTGTGACATTGCGCTTCGTCGCCGCATATTCGTTGGGCCAAATCGTCGTGGGACCAACAATCGCCACGTAGTTCGTTTGACCTCGAGGCCGCGACGAATCTGCCGGACAGCCAAAGACCGGCGGCATTTCGGGAATTAATTGGCGGTTGCGCGGCCCGTCCCACGGTTCGTCGAAGTGATATCGTCCCTGCAATTCTTGGTGGCCAAGCTCCGGGAGAATGAGCAC
>CAMDDX010000106.1 GCA_945893075.1 Planctomyces sp. SH-PL62
CACCTGCTCCCGAACCGCTGGCATCAACAACCCTGATTTCACTTGTGGCACATCATCCATGATCGACTCCAGAAAGAGGTTCCGAACATTTCTAACCTCATTCTGACAGCTCCTTATTCATCGCGCCAGCCAAAATTGGCACACCCCGGCCAGACGGAAAACTCTTCATCCACATCTTCTGTCATCGCTGCTTCGCGTATCCGTTCGAGACCGATGGCGACTCGAATTGGATGGGCCGCTACTTCTTCACCGGCGGCATCATGCCCAGCGAGCATCTGCTGCGGCGATTCGACCAGCACTTGCAGGTCACGCAGCAATGGCGTTGGAACGGCCAGCACTATCAACGCACGTCGGAAGCCTGGCTGAAGAATCTCGACGAGCGGCGGCGTGCGGTCATGCCGATTCTCGAATCCTGCTACGGCCGCGCGGAGGCTCGCCGCTGGTTCCATCGCTGGCGGATGTTTTTCCTCGCCGTCGCGGAATTGTTCGGCTACGCCAACGGCGAGGAATGGTTCGTCACACACGCTCTGCTTGAGCGGTGAAGGTCCGGGGTCGGGTGTTCGGTTTTTCGGAATTGGCGGGGCTGAGCGTTGATAGTAAGACCGAATCGATTCCCGCCAATTCCGAAAAACCGAACACCCGACCCCTAGCGCCGTGCCGCTCAGGATGCGGATCACTTTCCGAGCTGATTGCGAATCCCTTGCACTCGCTCCAGATCGATTCCATCGGGCTGCTGCTTAATGAGCCAGTCGGCATCCGCGCGAGCTTGGTCGAGCCGTTTCGTGAATGCAGAAATCTCAAATCGCATGGCACGGTGTTCGGCCGACGTGGGGTTGAGCGTGAGGATCGTGTCGATGTAGTGAAACATCGCCTCGACGTCTCGATCTTCCTCAGCTCGGCCCATCAGGTTGGTGATCACTCGGATCAGGATGTCGCGGGGCTTCGCGGTGACGAAGTGTTCGTCGCGGGCAACGATCGGACGGTTGCTTTTGATGAGACGTTCTTCGATCTCCTGCCGAGTTACCGTGCCGCCACCTTCAAAGACGTCGATTAACACCGGGGATCCTTCTCTCGGCTCATGCCGCACAACGAATTGACGGGGAACTCCGACACCGACGAGGTTGAGGCCGATGCGGCGGCCGAGTTCGATGTAGAGGATCGAGAGCGTGATCGGCATCCCCTCGCGGTCGTCGATGACTAAGTTGATGTGGCTGTTCGCCTTCGCGTTGTAGTTCGTGCGTCCGCCGTGAAAGCCAAGTTCCTCGAAGAAGAACTTCTTGAGCGCGGCGAGCTTGGCCGTGTCATCGGCATCGGCGGGGAGCGACTTCTTCAACTCGGCCGCGAGGTCGTCGATCTCCTGGCAGTAGTCGGCGACATCCAATTCTTCATGGTCGATCGCGGCGATCCACAACGCGGCGGCGAGCAAGTCGATTTTGTCGTCCGCTTTGTCCTCGACCAGCTTGCGCAACTCGGCCTGCACCTTTTTGACATGCACATCGGTCGCAAGCTGTCGCAGTCGCTCGGCCTGCTGTTCGAGTTCCTTCGCCTTCTCGCGCAAGACCACTCCGGCCGCCGCGCCGTCTGGTGTGAGCTGATCGAGCACCTTCATCGGGGCGGCTTGTTTTGCGGAGATGTCCTTGATGAGTTCGCCGATCCGCTGGGCTGTCTCTGCGGAAGTTTTCGTGCCGCTTTCGGACACGATGCGGAAGCCGCGGAATTCGGCTTCGGTATGCCGAAACTTCGCGAGGCCGATTTGTCCGCCGCGCAGTTCGTCGTCGGTCGATTCGATGATCTGCGTGCCGTTCACGAAACAGACGATGCGCTCCTTTTCGACGCGGACTTTGATCTCGTTCCAATCATTGGGCTTATACGCCTCGCTGCGAGTTTCGTGCAGGACTTTCCATTGAAACACATCCGGGCCGTCGAAGCGGCTGAGCCGGAAGCCGCCATTGCTGGGATAAAACCCGTAATGCTTGTCGTTACCATCCGCATGAAAGACGAGTCCCGCCGCGCCGTCCTCCGGCGTGAACTTCACGTTGACGGAGACCTCGAACGGTTTGTCGGGGACCGTTTGCTTTGACAGACACAACGACCGACCACCGAAGCCTTGTCCTAAGCCTTCGACGGCGATGCGGCCTTCGCGTCGTCGCCAGCGTGCGCCGAACAATGTCGTCCAATCACGCGGGTTGAGTTGCCCGATCGTCAGCCACCGTGACATCGGAATCGGATTGGGTTTCTCCAACAGCGGCTTCAGCGAGTTCACCGAGATCGCGAAGCCCAGATTGTTCGTCACCAGCGACTTGAGCGTGATGATGCCGAGCACTCGGCCATCGCGATCCACGAGCGGTCCGCCGCTGTTGCCCGCCTCGATGGGCATCGCCAGTTGCAGCATCGGCCGCCCCTCAATCTCGCGCTGGCCGCTGATGACTCCCTCGACCACGCTGTGCTTCAACCCGCGCGGGTTGCCAACTGCAACGACCGATTGACCGTCCTTCGCCGCGGTCGCATCGCCCAGTCCGAGCGGTTTCAAACCCTTCTGGTCAATCTTCACGATCGCCAAGTCGAGTTGCCGATCCGAAGCCCGCACTTCGATGACCTCGCGCTTCGTTCCGTCCGCGAACTGCACCGAGATCGGTCGTCCCTCGCCGATGACGTGATAGTTGGTCGCGATCAACCCGTCTTCCGAAACGACGAAGCCGGTTCCGAGTCCTTCCTGTTTGCCGTCTCGGCCGGTGAACGTGATGACGACGATGGACGGCTTGAGTTCCGCGACGAGATCGGCCGTTGTGCGGTCAGGCTTCGGATCGTCCGCGAATGAAGGCACCGACCAATCAACGGTACGCCAACTCAAGACAGCAAAAAGCAAGACAGCGTGCCGTCGGCTAAAGAAACGAAACATCAGACCCTCCCGCGAATGTGAAAGTACTTCTATCAAAAATTCTCAGGACTCCATCGCGATCAAAAGGCCCTCGCGCGACCGAAGCCAATCTGAAGGAATTCCGGCATGTCCCACGGCACTCGCAACGATCCCGCCGATGATCGCACAGTTTGTGTCAATGTCACCCTCGACATGGATGGCGGCCCACAGCGCTTCGGAATACGAATCCAGATGCGCGGCTGCGCACCACAAGCAGAATGGCACCGTATCGGCCACTGTGATTCGGCTTCCGTTTCCCAGGAGGTTGGCTGCCGTGTATTCCCAGTCGTCTAACGGAACATCGAGCGTCGTTCGAATTCCCTCGCGGACTGCTCCGTCAGGTGTGTGATGAATCACCGTCTCCAACAGCTCCTTTCCGTTGAGATTCTGGTTTCCCTCCCGCTGAGCACACCAAGCCGTCGCGATAGCAACCGCAATTCCGCCAGCAATCCCGTCAGGATGTGCGTGTGTCACTTCGGCTGACAACGCGGCCTGATGCACGACAGCTCCGAGATCATCTGCAAAATAGGCTCCGACCGGCGCGACACGCATCGCACTGCCGTTTCCAAACGAACCCGCACCGTCAAACAGCGAACGTGAGTGTTCACGCCAGTCGCCACCCTTGCCAAGTTCTTTGAGCAGCCGGTGCATTGCTGGGCCGTATCCGCGCGATGGTTCATTGAGGTATCGCTCGCCAAATCGACGCGCCAGTGAGTCTTGGTCGATTTAGTCAAAAATGACCAAAGTCTCAAAAATGGAGATTGCCATCTCGGTGTCATCTGTCACATGCCAACGGCCGGGGGGAGGCTGTTTGGATTCAAGACACCATTCGCGCATCGCTGAGGAAAAAAACTGTTGCCCAAAAGCATCACCGACAGACAAGCCATCCAAAGCCAGCCTTGCTCGAGCCAGTCGACTTTCAGAAACGGCATCGGAAGACATTGAGCTTCCCATCATCCAAGATCCAATCCGGCTGCGTGCGGTGGTCGTCTCAAACTCCATTGGAAATCAAGACGACTTCTCCGCCACCTTGTAGACCCGCACGGCGTTGTCGTGGAACAATTTCTTCTGCCAATCGAGCGGCTTGTCTTTCACGATTTCCTTGAGCGCGGAAATCCAATCGGCCAGCGGAGCGGTCAACGTGCAGACTGGCCAGTCGCCGCCGAAGAAGCAGCGGTCGATGCCGAACGTTTCCAGACAGAAACTGATGTTCGGTTCGAGATCGCTCGCCTTCCAAGCGTCGGGCTTCGCGGTGACGATGATGCCGGAGATCTTGCAGAACGTGTTCGGCCGAGCCGCCGCGGCTTTCATCCCCTTCATCCACGCTTCGCGCAGAGCTTTGTCTTCTGTGTGGACCGGCATGTTGCCGCAGTGATCGACGACCAGCGTGGTCTTGGGGCACAGCTCGCCGAGCTTCGCGCCGTCGCCGATCTCGTCCGGTCTCATGCACAGGTCGAAACTCTTGCCCATGTCACCGAGCCGTTTGACGTTGTCGACGAACGTCTTTTCGAGGCACATCCCCTTCGGTCGATCGGGATCGTGCAGCACCGTCCGCACGCCGTTGATCCGCGAGTTCGCGGCGAACGGGTCCATGTACTTCGCGAACTCGGCCGACTGGGGTGAGCCGCCGATGATCGCGCCGCACATCGGGTTGTCCTTCTTACCACACAGGTCGAGCACGTATTCGGCCTCGGCGGTCTGTTGCTTCGGATCGACGTTGACCTCCATGTAAACCGTCTTCACGACTTTGTGTGTTCCGATCAGTTTCAGGTAGTCCGACATCAAGAAGCTGCGGTTGATCTTCTGGACCGCGTCCCCTTTCAGCCACGGCAAGCTGAGCTTGGTCAAATCCCACAGATGCTGATGCGTGTCGCAAATCGCCAAGTCAGTCTGATTCACGGTGCCCTCTTTCTTCGGTGCCGCTTGCAAGAGCTGCTTTTGTTTCTGTTCTTGAGCCGCCAGCGGCATGACTGAGCCGACGCACACACTCGCGGCGGCGACTCCAGCGGCGGACAGGAAATCTCTGCGATTGGTGGTGTCGGACATGGCAATCTCCAGCGGTGAGTGGGTCTCGATTGGTCAGCCAATGTAGTCCGGTCACTCCGTGACCGGAATGTTCGAGTCACGGAGTGACTCGTCTACTTTTCTCAACGTGTCTCTTGAGCAGCCGTGTCACACTTTTGGTTCCCAGCCTTTGCGATACTCGCGGCCCCAGAGCTTCATGGCCTCCGCATCACCGACGATCTTCTTCGTCTGCGGATCGAGATGCAGCGTGTGGCCAGTGCGATAGGCGATGTTGGCGACATGACAAAGCAGCGTGCTCGCCTGACCGATGGCGATTTCGGAGTTCGGTGTCTTGCCCGTGCGGATCGCATCCAAAAAGTTGCCCATATGAATCACGTCACCGTTGCCGACTTCGTTCTTTTTATTCTCAACCTCTTTGCCTTGCAGGTCGAGGATTCGCAGGCCGGGTTCGAGTTGCAGGGTTCCCTCGCTGCCGTAGAAGGTGACGAACGGCAGATTCTCGCCGCGACGGGGATGACAACTGCTGACGTCCCACGAGATCGCCTTATCACCGAAGTGAAACATCGCGACTCCGGTGTCTGGCGTCTCTTGATCGTCATCGTGCGCGTAGCGACCACCAACGAACGAGACCGTCGATGGGCAATCGACTCCCAAGCCCCAGCGGGCGACATCCAGGCCGTGGATGCCGTTGTTGGCCATCTCGCCGCCGCCCCAGTGCCAATGCCAATGCCAGTTGTACGGAATCAAGTTGGACTTGTACGGCCGGTCGGGAGCCGGGCCTTGCCACAGATCGTAATCGAGATGCGCGGGGGGAGCCTGCACGACTCCTTTACCAATCGGGCCGCGAGCGCCGTTGTAAACGCACCGAGCCATCATCACTTTGCCGATCGCTCCGGCCTTGAGCTTCTCGATCGCCTCTTGCACGACTGGCCAACTGCGGCGCTGATTGCCCATCTGCACGACGCGCTTATTCTTGCGAGCCGCCGCGACGATCATCTCTCCCTCGGCCGCGTTGTGGCTGCCAGGCTTCTCGACATAGACGTGCTTGCCGGCCGAACAAGCCAGAATCGCCGCCGGCGCGTGCCAGTGATTGCAGGTCGCGATGAAGACCGCGTCGAGCGTCGGATCTTCGAGCATCTTGCGGAAGTCGTGAACTCCTTGCGGAGTCTTCCCTATTTTGTCGGTGACAATCTTCTGCCCGCGTTCCAGCCGGTTGCTATCGACCTCGCAGAGATACGCGATCTCGACGTTCTTGTCGGTCGCCATCTTGAGCAACGCATCAACGTGGCCGAGTCCGCGGCTCAAGCCCATCACACCGACGTTGAGCTTTCTCGTTTCCGCGTCATCCGCCGAGAGTTTTGTTACTCCCGACGCCCACAGCCCCGCGCCGAGAACGGCACTCGCCTGTAAAAAGTCGCGACGATCGAACGACGAAGTCTGCGGATTCGGCGAGTGGGTCATGGCGGGAGACTCCTCAAGGCGGGAAGGGCGCGGCGCATCACGTCGAAGCGCGAGGCGAGCAAGCTATCGCAAGGGAACGAGCCTCGCGAGCGTCCAACCTCTGTTTGAGGCGAGCGGGGTAGCTAACACGCTCAGTCCACTGAGTAGGATTGAAGGTCAATGATCCGCAATACCTTTTGAATTCTTGGCTCAGCTCCAGGCTTCCATCCGTGATATTCGTGACGGATTTCTTCCACGGCCGCCAGTCGGGCCTGTGGCGTTTGCGTTCGCCAATAGGCGACGTCTCTGCGTTCCTCACCGATGCGGCTAATTGTGAGGACCGGTTGAATCTTTCGACGGCGTTTCATGGCATTCTCAGAACACGTTGGCTTCGCGGCTTTCAACAATGACTTGAGTTCCGATCTTTGCAAACACACTGCGAAGGTACGCCAACGCGAGCGGTTTATCAGCATCTCCGAGTCGGTTCCAAGCGCACGATGTCATCGTGCCGATCTGTTTGCCGTCCGGGGCCGGCTTGTCGAGGATCGGTGTGCCGGAAGTTGGCAGCGGGCCGGATGACAGTTCGAGGCGGCACAACTGGCGGTTGACGTGTCCCATCGCGTCGATGCGGGCGATTGGTTCTTGGCCGAGATAGCAGCCCTTCGTGAACGAGATTGCCAACGCGGTGCGGCCGACTTCTTGAGCGAGGTTCTCCTCCGAAATGTCGATGCCGTAAAGCGGAAACCCAGCGGCGATTCGCGACGAGTGGAACTCTTCTTCGGTCGCCGGTTGCGCGCCGGCTTGTGTCAGCGTTCGTTGGACCTCGTCGCGCCGATCGGTCGGGATCGACAGCAGCCATGTTGGCGAGTCGAGCCAATCGACTCGGCGAATGGATCGCAGCGGCAACGTCGCGGTTCCGTCAGCGAGATGTCCGTAACGGGGCAATGCAGCAACGATCAGGCCGAGCCGTTCGAGCAACTCGGGCGATTGCGAGCCGACGAGCAACAACTCCGCGAACTCGGCCGAGCGATCCGCGAAGCGGACGTCTTCGGTGATGAGGTAGCGATCGAGGTGCGGCAGCAGTGTCGCAGCCGAGCCGGCGACGGATTCGAGCCACAACGAATCCCGTTCGGCGAAGACGAAAATGTGGCCGAGCACTTTGCCGTTCACGTTGGTCACGAACGCTTCGCAGCCTTGGCCCGGTTGCAGCTTCTTGATGTCGTTGGTGCAGAAGCTGTGCAGGAACTTCACGCGGTCGCGGCCGGTGACTTCGATCTGCGTGCGATTGCTGACGTCGAACAAAAACTCTGGCATCGTTCAGCCTTTGATGACGCCGATTGGTTTCATGCGGGCGACCTTCTTGGACAGGCCGGCCTGATGGACCACATCGACGACGAGATTCACGTCTTTGTAGGCATCGGGCTGCTCTTCAGCGAGTCCCTTCCAGCCTTGTGAGCGAGCGACGACTCCGCGTGCGAGCAATTCCTTGTCGATACGGCGGCCTTGTGCCAGCGCGACCGCTTTGGTGCGGCTGAGGACTCGGCCGGCACCGTGGCAGGTGGTGCCGAAGGTTTGATCCATGCTCCCCTGTTGGCCGACGAGTACCCAGCTTGCGCGGCCCATGTCACCGGGGATGAGGACCGGCTGGCCGACGGCTCGGTATTGCACCGGGACTTCCGGATGACCCGGTGGGAACGCGCGCGTCGCCCCTTTGCGATGCACCCAGACTTTGCGCTGCTCGTCGTCGATGGAGTGTTCCTCGAACTTCGCGATGTTGTGAGCGACGTCGTACATCAGGCTCATCCCCAATTCTTGCCACGGACGACTGAAGACCGACTCGAAGACTTCGCGCGCCTGCCACATCAGCAATTGGCGATTGCACCAGGCGTAGTTAGCGGCGGCACGCATCGCGCCGAGATAGTGCCGGCCTTCATTGCTGAGCGCCGGAGCACACGCGAGTTGCCGATCCGGCAGCACGATGCCGTACTTCTCTGGCACGCCGCGCAGGTGCATGAGCGCGTCGTCGCAAACTTGATAACCCAAGCCGCGCGAGCCGGAATGAATCATCACACAGACTTGGTCTTTCGACAGTCCGAGCACGGCGGCCGCGTCGGCGTCGTGGATGGACTCGACGATTTGCACTTCCATGAAATGATTGCCGGAACCGAGCGTGCCGCATTGACTGGCTCCACGCTGAATCGCTCGGTCGCTGACGTTGCCGGGGGCGGCTCCGTCGAGCCGGCCACGAGCTTCCGTATTCTCGATGTCCTCTTCGGTCGCCAAGCCGCGACGCTGGAGGTAGCCAACTCCTTCGGCCATCAACTCGCGCAGTTCGACCATGTCGAAGTGGTATTTGCCGGAACGACCGACGCCGGTCGGCACGTTTTTGAAAAGCTCGTCGATCAAGCGTGTCAGGTGCGGCTGGACCTCGGCATTGGTCAGATTGGTGCGGACCAACCGCACGCCGCAGTTGATGTCGTAACCGACACCGCCGGGAGAGATGACGCCCCCTTGATCGGGATCAGTCGCGCAGACGCCGCCGATCGTGAAGCCGTAGCCCCAATGAATATCGGGCATGGCGAAGCTGGCAATCTGGATGCCGGGCAGTGTGGCAACATTGGCGACTTGCTCGGGAGCTTGATCGTGGCGGACTTGTTCGATCAGTTCGTCGCTGGCGTAGATCAAACCATCGACACGCATGCCGGGCTTGTACGACCGCGGAATTTTCCAACAGCAGTCGTTGAGCCGAATCAGCGGACCATCAAAACCGGGTTTGGACATGGCTTACTTGTGTTTATCGGGCAAGACCACCAACACGATCAGACCGAGACAACTCAAGAGGCCCAGCAAGCCCAAGGCCCCAGAGTAGCCTTTGCCCTGAGCGTAATTGACGCATCCCCAAATGAAGACGGCGGTCCCTGCCAGAGCCACGACGAGGCCGATGATCGCCATCGACTCACCCTGCTTTGCAGCACATTGCCAACGATTTGCAGGAGAATACCAACGGCGACACCGATGTTCGTGGCGGTCTTTTTCTCGGCAAGCATGAGTCACTCCTTCCGTGAGTCAATTGGGGAAGTCCGGTGCAGACAGGAACGAACGTGGCCGGACCAAGGTGCGAGCAACGTATCGTGGTGCTGGAGAATTTCCAAGACGCGAGAAGAACAGACAGATCGACATGCCCGGTTCTTTCCATCCGGACTCTCAAGACTGTCTGGCACAATCCGCATTCCAGGTTTCGGGGCAGAGGCTTGGGGACCGCTAAGCTGTCGAAGTTGAGTCACAAAACTGAAGGTGCCGACTGTCTTGAATGTCAAAAACCCTCCGGGCCGGAGGTGAGGGGATCATGTCATCGGGTATCAGCACTGGTTTGCAGCGTAATTTTCACGCGATCACGACCAACACGTCGATCCTGGCGGATCCGTCACGGTTCGTGAGGCGTTACGGTGCGGCGATTCATGCTTACCTGCAAGCTCTGATCTCTAATGAGCATGATGCCGACGAGGTCGAGCAGGATCTGCTTCTGCAAGTGGTCGAGCGTGGCTTTCCCGATGGCATGGGACGGCGTGGCAGGTTTCGGTACTACTTGATGACGGTCGTCCGCAACGCCGCGCTGGGCTACTTCCGCAAGAAGTCCCGTCGGCCGATCAGCGTGGCTGACCTGTCCTCGATCCCAGCGGCCGTGATTGCGGATCGTGCGTGGGACCGCACGTGGCGCGAGTGCGTGATGAAAGGTGCCTGGCTCGCGCTGCGGAAGCACGAGCAATGCAACGCCGGCAATCTGTTTCACACGGTGCTGCGCACGTCGGTTAAGCACGGCGAGGAGGATTCCTCGATGCTGGCCGTGCGCGTCTCCAGCGCGACGGGAAAGGAGCTGACCGCCGAGGCATTTCGCAAACAACTCAGCCGTGCTCGGAGGAAATTTGGCGAACTGCTGATCAACGAAGTGGCGCGCACGATGAGTGCCGTCACACCGGAAACGCTGGAAGAGGAACTCGCCAGCCTGGATCTTTTGAAGTACGTGCGCTGGCAGACGTGAGGCACATCGCGGTTGTGAACATCCCTGCCACGAACATCGCCGCCATGAACATCACCGTGGCGATTTCGCGCGGTGGTCAGAGCGGCTTGTCCTTCGGGTGGGACAAGCCGCTCGTTTTTTTGTGAACGCGAAGGGGTCGGGCACTCACGCGTCGGCGGAGTCTGTCGACATCGCGGACCTCTTGCGGACGATGTCCCAGTGCGCTTGAATGACGTCGGCGGCTTCTTCGGCGGTGGGCTTGTCGGAGAGAAACAGCCTGACTCCCTTCTCCGCCGCCTTTTGCTGAGCCTTGGCCTGCTTGGGGTCGTAGAAGTCAGTGGAGTTGACGTCGCGGTTCTGGCCAATCAGGCGGTAGAGCATCGAGCCGACTTTCAGCAGGCCGCCGGGTTCGAGCAGCGTTTCGCCCGTGATACGCTCGTTGTCGATGAACGTGCCGGTCTCGGAGTTGAGGTCGTTGACCAGAATTCCCAGTGGCGTCGGCTTGAGCGTGCAATGCTGCGGGGCGATCCCTTCGCCGTGTTGTTTCAGTTGGCAGGTTCGATCGCTGCCCAGTGTGATGACCAGGTCGGGCAGCATCAGCTTCTTCCCCTTGAGCTGGCCCGACAGGATGCGGAGGACTCGCAACGAACTGGCCAGCGCGGCTCGCGACAGCGGCGCGCCGATGATCGACAACGCGCCGATCTGCCGCTTCTGACACTGCGGACAAGTGCGAGCTTTTTCGAGGTCGTTCGAGAAGAGTTTGTAATACGTTTCGCAGTGCTGGCATTTGACCGACAGGAACCGCATGGGATCGCCGAGCGCGTTGGCGTTCGCGGTGTCGCTCAGCTTGACGATCATGTCGTGGACGGCGCGTTCGGGGATTTGCACCATCGCCTGGCATTGCCCGCAAGTCACCAGCTTGCCGCGATTGAGCAGCCGCTCTTTCATGCGGTGGCCGCAAGTGCAGCGGAATTGAATCTCGCCTTTCTCTTGTCCTTCGCGTTCGCCCGCCTGTCGGTCCCACACGAGGTTGGCGATTTCTCGAATGGCGGCGACGAGCGTTCCTGGCTGGCACGGTTTGAGGATGTAGCCGTCGGCTCCGAGTTTCGCGGCCAGAGTCTGCGCGGCCTCTAAGACGATCTCGGAGTAGACCACGACGGGCAGAAACCGGTCTTGCTTCTTGAGCCGCTCGCAGATTTCAAAGCCGCTCTCGCCCGGCAGGATCAGCTTCAGCAGCACGAGGTCGGGCCGATCCAGCGAGAGGCTGCCGTGGACTTGCCCGCCGTCCTTGACGACCTTGGCCTCGAACCCGGCCTGCTTCAAGGTGGCGACCGTTTCGCGAGCGGACTCGGCATCGTCATCCACCACCATGACGTAGTGGACGGTGGGGCGCTGCCCGCCCAGATCGCCAGATTCAAGGAATCCGCTCGTCATGCCGCACCGTGAGGAAGAGACTTGGGTGTAACCGGCCTTCCGGTCTTGGCCCCAACGGGGACTGACTCGATAGCCCAGGGCAACGCCCTGGGTGAGTAGACACCAACCGTGGTTTAGCCCCAACGGGGCGCAACTTGTAGGACATCCCTGCAAGTTGCGCCCCTTCAGGGCTGAAAATGTTTTCTCGAAATGTCTAACCCAGGGCGATGCCCTGGGCTATCGAGTCGCGCCCCTTCAGGGCTGAAAACTGCCGGAGTATGTCGCTGCTTCGTGACACCGGCAATCGGGGCCGACAGGTTTCGGCGATGTCGCCGAACAAAACGTAGAACGGACGCCTACGTCCGTTCGATCGTTCGGACGTAGGCGTCCGAACTACTGAAACCGCTCGCCGGGTTGGACCGGATAGCCGCGCAAAAACTCGGCCGCCGACATCGGGCGTTTCCCCTCCGGCTGGAGCGATTCCAGTTCGACCGCATCCCGGCCCGCTTTGATCAGCAACCGCCCCGGAGCAGACGGCAACACGCTGCCGCTGGGTACGGAACTGTCATCCGCCACGACGCTCGCCCGCGGGAGGATGACTCGCAATGACGAGCCGTCCGGTCGCTGCCAAAACGAAAAGGCTTTAGGCCACGGCTGCATGGCTCGGACATGACACGCGATCTCGGAGGCGGTCTGCGTCCAGACGATCTGCCCGTCCGCTTTGCTGAGCCGCCGAGCATACGTTGATTGCGTGTGCTCTTGCGGCTGCGGTGTCGCGGTCGCCGTATCGAGTTGCTCGACAACGCGCAGCAGCACCGGCACCGCGAACGTCGCAAGTCGCTCTTCCAGCTCGCCCGATGTTTCGTTCGGCCCGATCGGAGTCCGTTCGATCGCCAGCACCGGTCCCGCGTCGAGCTCCCGCACGATCTGAAAGATCGTGATGCCGGTCTCCGCTTCGCCGAGCCAGACGGCGTGTTGAATTGGGGACGCGCCGCGATACTTCGGCAGGATCGACGCATGCACGTTGATCGCTCCCAGACGCGGAATGCTCAGCAACTTGTTCGAGAGGATTTGCCCGTAGGCGGCGACGACGTACAGATCGGCTTGCCAGCTTGCGAGTACCTCCAACGATTCGGGGGCGCTCGCCTTCTCCGGCTGAAACACCGGCAGCTCGCGAGCGACCGCCAACTCCTTCAGCGGATTACGATGCTGATGATGTCCGGCTCCCGTCTTGTCCGGCTGCGTCACCAAGCCGACGAGCGTGTGCCGCGAATCGAGCAATCCCTGAAACGTCGGCAGCGCGAACGATCCGGTTCCAAGCATCGCGATCCGCAGCGTCACAGGAGACTCCTCGCCGATCGTAGCCGCGTTCGCCAGAACGCGGGTGCCCCGCACTCTGGCGAGTGCGGCTACGAGAAACTTATTCGTTGCCGTTCGCCTTACTTGGCCACCAAGCCTTTTTCCAATGCCTTGAGCTGTCGCTTGATCTCGTCGTCAGCGGGGAATTCACCGGACGATTGTTGCTTTCGAAATTCGGATTCAAAGCCCAGCAGCTTGAGCTCCAGCTTCAACCGTTCCTCCGGATCGAGCCGATCGACGAACAGCACGCCGTCGAGATGATCGGTCTCGTGCTGCACGACGCGCGCGGGGAGTTCATCCAACTCCATCTCGAATCCTTCGCCGTCGAGATCATAGGCTTCGACGACGATCTCTTCGGCCCGTTCGATGTTGGCATACAAGCCAGGCAGGCTGAGACAACCCTCTTCGCCCGTCGTGGCTCCTTTGCGCCGGCGGATGCGCGGGTTGATGAAGACGAATTCCTCATCCGGCTGCTCCGGGTCGGCGGTCACGTTGACTACGAAAAACCGGAACGGCAATCCGACCTGGTTGGCTGCCAGACCGATCCCCTTGGCCGAATACATCAAGTCGAACATCTCGCGCACGGTGGAGCGAAGTTCTGCGTTGATCGACTGGATCGGCTTCGACTTCCAGCGCAACACGGGATGACCATACTGCACAATCTGCATGAGGCGGCTCGGCGAGGCGGTGTGATAAACGTGATGAGTGGTGACAACAGCGGAGGATTATAGCCGTCGCGGAAACGGGGTCGAGCAGCCGCGGATCGGGGGACACAATCGTAGGGTGGGTCGAGTCATCGAGACCCACCAAACCAATCCTGAACAGTGGTGAGTCTCGATGACTCGACCCACCCTACACTCAAGGGGCGTCGCCGACCGGCAGCAGTACGGAGAACGTCGTCCCGTTCGAGGACGTCTCGGTCAATTCGACTCGGCCATCGCCCCGTTCCAGGATCAATTTGCAGACGAACAACCCTAGCCCTGTGCCGGTCTCTTTCGTGGTGAAGTAGGGTTGGAAGAGTCGGATCTGATCGGCTTCGGCGATGCCGTGGCCGTTGTCTCGAATGGACACGCGCAGCCCGGCGGCATCGAGCTGCGTCGCGATTTCGATCGTGCCTCCTTCAGCGGTCGCGTCCATCGCGTTGAGGATCAGGTTGAGAAAGACCTGCACCAACTGGTCGCGGACGGCGTTCAGCTTGGGAAGGCTCTCAGCGTAATGAGTCACGATCTGCTTGTTCTTGCGGCGTTTGTAGTACTTGGCGATGTTCAACGCGGCGTCGAGAACTTCCTGCACATCGCACTGACTCCGTTCGAGCGTGGCGGGGCGGCTGAAGTCGATCAACTCGCGCAACGTGCGCTGAATGCGGCGGAGTTGGTCATCGACCATCTGATACCGTTCGCGCGTGTAATCATCGACGTCGCGACGGTTCAACAATTGGATCACCGAGCTGATCCCTGCCAACGGATTGCCGACCTCATGCGCGATCCCCGCCGCCAGTAATCCGAACGCGGCCTGCTTCTCCTGCTGCACGACCAGCGCCTGAGATTCACGCAGATCGCGGGTGCGATCCTCGATCCGCTCTTCGAGTTCGTGTTGATGCTTCTGCAGTTCCTCGTTGAGGAACGATAGCCGCCGCCCCGCCGATTGCAGCAACCCCGCCAGAGCCGTGCTGGCCCACGTCATCCAACCCAACCAGACCAGCATCAACAGCACGCGCGTCGAATTGTCAGACGACTCCGGCGAAGTCGCGAACGCCAGCACCGAGTAACTCACCGCGTGCAGGCCAAACGTCGAATAGGTAATCCACTGCGAATACCGAAACGCGCACACCAGCAGCGACAGGAAGTAGTAAAACCGGAACGGACTTTCCAAACCGGCATCGAAGTGACACAGCAGTCCGATGAACAACGCCTCCATCACCGAGATCGCCATCGGCACACGGCTGAGAAACACTCGGCCGCGCAGACTGAAATACGTGTCGGCGATCGCGTACCCGGCCCCCAGAGTCAGGATGCCGTTCAAGACTTGCTGATTCGACAGCCACTCCGGCAGCGCCGAGTGCGGTCGGCCGGCATCGCGCCCCAGGAAATTCACCAGCGCATAACCGAACGCCAGACCAAACCACCGAATGCGGACCGTGATGGCTTCGGCCGAAAGTTCAAAACTAACTTCATCGCGTGGAGGTGAGGCAGTCACGGCAATCGGCTATGGGTTTCGCAGGTGTTGCACCCACGCGGGAGGAACATTGACGAACACCCAACTGCGGTCAACGCGGTACTTCGACAGGTAACCGTTGGCAATCGTGTCGAGTTCGGTCAATCGCGTCTTCTCGCTCGCGTTGGCCACGAGCTTTCGCATCGGGCGGACATACATGTATTCGAAGTAGCTCAGCGTGCCGCCGGGAGCCAGTAGCTTGAAGTACGTCTCGAAGATCGAACGGACCAGCTCGGCGGGAAAGTTGTTGAGCGGCAGGCCGCTGATGATGACGTCATAAGGCTCCGTCGCCGCGAATTCTTGAATCGGACAGACATGCACGGCCGAGCGATCCGCTGCCGCGCGGTAATGCGGGTCGTTCTCAAATCGGTCGCGCAGCAATCCGGCGAATGTCTCGTTGAGTTCGACGAGATCGAAGCGGTCCTCCGGTCGCAACAGGCGGACGATGCGTTGCGTGACGGCTCCGGTGCCGGGACCGATTTCCAGAATGCGGCCGGGCCGGTCGCGGCGGGCCATCGGGCCGGTCATCGCTCGCGCGAGAAACCGGCTGCTGGGGGCAATCGCGCCGGTCGTCTCGAAGCGCTGTCGGAACTGCCGCAAGAATTCCCAATGATCTTTGAAGAACTGAGCCATGTTCGACTTTGTAGCGGGGCATCGAGCGATTTCCCAAGCCAGCGGTTTCGTGTGGCGAGTACTCCGGCCATAATCCGCGCGACCAAATGACTAACCCGAAGCGTCAGCGAGGGCGAACGCTTCTTAAAATCCCGATCCGCGATTGTTTGATCTGTGGAGCGTCCGCCCTCGCTGACGCTTCGGGTTAGTGTTTATGACGGAGACCACCATGCGATTGAAGTTCATCGGCCAGTGTTTGATTTGGACGTTGCTCACGTCGAGCGGCATTGGGCTGGCTCAAGAAGGAGCCGGCAACAAGCCGTCTCAAAAGCTGCCGGCCAATCCGGGGGTCTGGATCAATTCGCCGCCGATCACCAACGAGATGCTCGCCGGCAAAGCGGCGGTATTGTTCTTCTTCGAGGAATCCGGCACCGGTGTCGACTGGCCGAGACTGCTGCCGCAAGCGTCCAAATTCGAGGGGACGCCAGTCATGTTCATCGGCGTGAATTCCGGCTCACCACGGCCGCAGTTGGAAGCGTATCTCCGCAAGAACAAAGTCAATTGGCCGGTCATCTGTGATTCGGATCGTTCGTTCGAGCGGCAGTTTGACCTCATGGTCTCGCCAGAGAACACGCGGCAGGTACGGCTCTTGATGCCGGACGGCAGCTTCAAGACCGGTGACTTCAACAACCTCGAAGGTACGGCCGTGGACGCATCGCGCGACGCCAAATGGAAAGTCGAGCCGGCCAACCTCCCGCCGGTGCTGCAATCCGCCTGGCTGGCCATCGAGTTCGGCAAGTACCCCGACGCCGCGCAGACGCTGAAGAAGAATCAGTTCGGGAAGGGAGACGTCAAAGAGTGGGCCGCCAAGCTCAATCAAGTCGTGATGGACGACCTGAACCGGCAACTTGAGGACGCGAAGAAGTCGCTCGACGAGAGTAAGAAGTGGGACGCCTATAAACGGTATTCGGCGATTCCGAATAAGTTCAAAGGTTTCACGGTGCCCCCCGAAGTCACGTCGAACATCAAAGAGCTGGCGTCCGACGACGCGATCAAAGGTGAGCAAGCCGCCATGAAACAACTGGATCTCGCGATTCAATCCGCGTCCCGTTCGCCATCCGCTCGCAAAGGGGCGCTCAAGCAACTTCAGAAACTGATCGACGAACATCCCGGCACGGAAGCCGCGGGCGAAGCTCAGAAGCTGATCGAGCAAGCGGCGATGTGACGGTGGCATCTCAAATTTGAAATCTCAAATTTGAAATCTCAAATCTCAAATCTCAAATTTGAATCTGAGATTTGAAATTTGAAATTGATGGACTCAGTTCTGTGTTTCATTTTGCATTTCTCAATTTTCAATTCGCAAATCTTCACCATGACCGACACCGCTCTGGCTGATGCCCGCTTGAAACTGGATCGCCTCAAACAAAACCTCGCGACGGTCATTCAAGGCAAACCGCATTGCCTCGACATTCTGATCATCGCGCTCCTGGCCAACGGGTCGGTGCTGATGGAAGACGTCCCAGGTGTCGGCAAGACGACGCTGGCAAAAGCGCTGGCGAAATCGGTGGACCTGACGTTTCATCGCATCCAGTTCACCCCCGATCTTCTGCCGGCAGATATTCTCGGCTCGTCGATCTACAACCCGCATGACGGCACCTTTCACTTCCGCAACGGGCCGATCTTCTGCCATGTGCTGCTGGCCGACGAGATCAACCGCGCGTCGCCGCGCACGCAGTCGGCATTGCTGGAAGCGATGGGCGAATCGCAAGCCACCATCGAAGGAGAACGCCATGTCTTGCCGATTCCGTTCTTCGTGCTGGCGACGCAGAACCCTGTCGAGTTCCACGGCACATATCCGTTGCCGGAAGCGCAGCTCGACCGGTTTCTGATTCTGTTGGACCTCGGTTATCCCGATCCGGACACCGAAGTCAGCATCCTCTACTCGCAGCAAGAAGAGCATCCGTTGGAGCACCTGCAACCGGTGCTCGGTGGTGACGAATTGCTGGCGCTACAGCGCGAAGTGCATCACGTGCGCGTTGAGCCGACCGTCGCCCGCTATCTCGTCGAGATCGTTCACGAGACACGTAAAGATCCGCGATTGAAACTCGGCGTCAGCCCGCGTGGCTCGCTGATGCTCTTCCGAGCCGCTCAAGCCGCCGCATTCTCCAAGGGTCGCAATTACGTTTTGCCGGATGACATTCAAGAGCTTGCCACCTACGTCCTGGCTCACCGAGTCATCCTGACCTCGCAAGCCAAATACGGCGGCATCACGAAGATTGAAATCATCACCGACGTCCTCCGCCGAGTTCGCGTGCCGACGTGATCTGGGTCTTCGATTGGAGATTTCCTTGCAGTCGATCATTGGTGGTTGATCGCGTGACATGTTTTTGTAGCCTGACTCTCCGAGTCGGGAATGTTGGAAAAAACGCCCGACTCAGAGAGTCAGGCTACAACGAAAAGGAAGCCCCCATGCCGCTCGCTCATCGCATAGTTCTGTCGGTGCTCGCTGTCGCCCTGTTGACGTTCGCCGCCGGTCACTCCCTGTCTGCTGCCGAGCCTCTGATCGCCAAGTTCGATGAAGCCAAGCGGCCGGAGAAATGGACCGTGAACTTTGGTCATTGGGAACCGAAGGACGGCGTCCTGGTCTGCCGGCAGTTAGACAAGGACAATCATGCCGCCGCATCACGTTGGCAGATTCCGCTCAAGGACGCGGTCATCAAGCTGCGGCTGAAGTTCGACGGAGCCACCGGATTTCATCTCGGCTTCGATCCCGCGCCGGGAGAGCTCAAGAAAGAAGGCCACCTCTATTCGCTGATCGTCACGCCGACGCAGGCTCAGATCAAGAAGCACAAAGACAAAGCCGACGAGGCGTCCAAGGATCAAACGCTGGCCACCGCGTCGCTCAATGCCAAAGCCGGCGAGTGGATCGATATCGAACTGCGCACGGAAGGCGAGAAGGTCTCGGTCACGATCGGCAAGACGGCCAAACTGGAAGCGAGCGATCCGACGTTCGCCGTCGCGAAGCCGACCGTCGTCTTTCGAGTCATCGGCGGAGACGTGCAACTCGACGACGTACAGGTCACAGTTCTCAAAGCGGCGGAGATCAAGCCGGTCGAAAAGAAGGCTGCCACCAAGAAATAAGCTGGAGAACCTCATGTCGAATCAAATCACCCGAAGAAGCTTCGTCAAATCCAGCGTGACGGCTGGTGCCTCACTGTTTGCCGCACCGGCGATCCTGCGAGCCAAGAACCTCAACGAGAAGTTAAACGTCGCCTGCATCGGCGTCGGTGGGCGAGGCGGATCGCATCTACCGGCTCTGGCGGACGAGAACGTCACCGCGATCTGCGATGTCTTCGAGCCGACGCTCGGCAAAGTCGGCGAAAAATATCCGCAGGCGAAGAAGTTCGCCGACTTTCGCAAGCTGCTCGAACGGGACCGCGACTTCGATGCCGTCGTGGTCAGCACGTGCGAGCACACGCACGCCTTCGCAACGTATCCGGCGCTGCTGCTCAACAAGCACGTCTATTGCGAGAAGCCGCTGACTCACAACATCTGGGAAGCGCGACAGATTCGCGAGACCGCCGCGCGGTTCAAAGTCGCCACGCAGATGGGGATTCAGATTCACTCGAACGAGAACTACCGCCGCGTGGTCGAGCTGATTCAAGCTGGAGCGATTGGCCCCGTGCGAGAAGCTCACGTCTGGGTCGGCAGAGCTTGGGGACGGCAGAGCGCCGAGGACGCGAAGAAGTTTGGCGACATCGTCCACGTTGAAGAGCGTCCGACCGAAGTGCAGCCGGTGCCGCAGGGTTTGGATTGGGATTTATGGCTCGGCCCTGCGAAGCCTCGGCCGTTTCACAACGTCTATTTTCCGGGGCCGAAGTGGTATCGCTGGTGGGATTTTGGCAGCGGCACGATGTCGGATCTTGGCAGTCACTGGAACGACTTGCCGTTCTGGGCTCTCAAGCTGAAAGCTCCGTTGACGATTGAAGCGTTCGGCCCGCCGGCTCATGCGGAGATTGCGCCGGCCTCGATGCAGGCGACCTATGAGTACGGTCCGCGCGGTGACATGCCGGCGGTCAAACTGACGTGGCATCAGGGAGTCAACAAGCCTGCCATCTGGACCAACGGTGGAATTCCCAAGTGGGACAGCGGCGTGCTCTTCATTGGCGACAAAGGGATGTTGCTGTCCGACTACGGCAAACACCTCTTGCTGCCAGAGAAGGACTTCGAGGGCTATCAACGTCCCGCGCCCTCGATTCCGAAATCTCCCGGCCTCATGCACGAGTGGCTGATCGCCTGCAAGACCGGAGCACCGACGACCTGCAACTTCGAGTACTCCGGCTGGCTGACCGAAGCGAATCATCTCGGCAACGTCGCCTATCGGCTCGGCAAGAAGATCAAGTGGGATGCCGCCGATCTGAGTTGCCCGAACGCTCCGGAAGCGGAGCGGTTCATCCGTCGCGAGTACCGCATGGGCTGGTGCCTCTGCTGAACTTTGTGCCGCTTCTCACATTCGCTGCCTCTCTAAATTCGCTGTCGACTCTTCGTTTTGAATGAGAGATCGACAGCGAATTTAGGGAGACAGCGAATGGGGCGTCTGCGAAAATCTTCGAGACCGCAGGTTGTCTCTGCACCAGATAATGAGCTTGCCCCTCAACCGGCTCAGGATTCAGCCGGAGGCTGTTTCGAATTGCTGGACTCGCGCGTGGGCAACTTCAGGAAGTGCGGCGCGTTGAACGAGACGGGAGGTTCGCCCGTCGTTTCTGTGAGGCACAGACTGCGCGGCATGTTCTCCGGCTTGTCCTCGATGCGAGAAATGTCGGCACCGAGAAAGTTCAGCTTGCGTTCGAGCGACTCGTAGCCGCGGTCGAGATGGTAAATGCGTTTGACGACGGTCTCCCCTTCCGCGGCGAGACCAGCCAGCACGAGCGCGGCGCTGGCTCGCAAGTCCGAAGCCATGACGCACGCACCGCTGAGTTGTCGCACGCCGCTGATGATCGCGCTTGGACCTTCGCGACGAATGGTTGCTCCCAGCCGGACCAGTTCGGCGGCGTGCAGGAACCGATCCGGGAAGACCTTGTCAGTCACCACGCTGATGCCGCTTGCCAGACTGAGCAGCGACATGAACTGCGCCTGCACGTCGGTGGGCAGACCGGGATAGGGCAGTGCGGTCGCATCGACGGCCCGCAGTTCAAGCGGAGCCTCAATGCGCAGCACCGGATGATTGTCCGCAACGCGGCGGCGCGGCGGCGGCACGAGCAGCGTCGCGTCCTCGTCCAATGAACCGATCAGTGCGTCAATCGCGTTGAGCTGATCGAGCGGCGTCGGCGAATCGTCCGCCAATTCAATGCGAACTCCGATCTCGCGCAGCTTCTCGACGACGGCGGTCATGTGCGTGAGGTTGACGTTTTCGAGTTCGACACAGCCGCCGGTGATTGCCGAGGCAATCATCAGCGTTGCGGCTTCAATGCGGTCCGGGATGACGGTGTGTTCGACGCCGGTAAGCCGATCGACCCCTTCGATGCGGAGGAACGGTGTGCCGAGGCCGCTGATCTTGGCACCCATCGCGTTGAGCATGTTGCCGAGGTCAATGACTTCCGGCTCGCACGCGGCAGCCTCGATGATCGTTTCCCCTTCGGCCAGCGTCGCGGCACACATCACGTTGCAGGTGCCAGTCACCGTGCTGCCGAACGGGCCACCGAGATAGATGCGATTGCCGTGCAGACGTTTGACCTCGGCGATCACGTAACCGCGCTCGACACGAATCTCGGCACCGAGCGCCCGCAGTCCTTTGAGATGCAACTCAATCGGCCGGTCGCCGATGTTGCAACCGCCGGGCAACGACACGCACGCTCGACCGCGCCGCGCCAGCAGCGGGCCGAGCACGCAGAAGCTGGCTCGCATTTTGCGCACGAGTTCGTACTCGGCGATCACCGGGCGGGCATCAATTACTTCCATCGCCAGCGATCGATCGGGTTGTCGTTCGACACGCAGGCCCAACGATCGCAACAAGTCAGCGAGCGTGGTGACGTCCACGAGATTCGGGACATCGCGCAGCAGCGTTTCACCGTCGGCCATCAACGCCGCGGCCATGATCGGCAACGCGGAGTTCTTCGCGCCATCCACTCGCACTCGACCATGCAGCGGCTTGCCGCCGCGAATCACGAACATGTCCATCCTTGGACCTCGCTGACGCAGAATTTCAGATTTCAAATCACAACTGTCCGGCTATAAATCGAAGAGCATCAACTGCCTATGGCAATCACTTGTCGAATCGTGTTCTGTTTTGATCGAAAGAGCCTTAGAAAGCGGGGTTTTCTCGAACAAAGTCAGACTCAGGATTTGCAGAATTTCGCTGAGC
>CAMDDX010000107.1 GCA_945893075.1 Planctomyces sp. SH-PL62
GCGACACCTCCTGGTCTGGTTTCCTGCGCTCCGGTCCGCAGTCACACGACCAGCAAACTCACGCAGACGAATTCCAGGAGAGGAATACCATACAAACAGCAATCGCGCCAGCTCGCCCACACTACCCAGCTATGCGCGCTGGCCGTGAACCGGACGCCGATCGGTTCTCATTGCTGGTTGGCGTGTCAGATGAAAGCGAGGCTCCGGATTGACTTTGCCGATACGACCGGCACGTTGTGTCTAACGATCACACACGGAAGACTTTCCCCAGCCAGGATGGTGCCAGGATGTCGCGTCGATTCCATGTGGCCTTGGCGGCAGCGCTCCTGCTGGCTTGGAGTTTGAGTTCGTCCGGGGAAGATCCTGCGACCTCACCGGCGGAATCAGCCGCTCCCAAGCCGCAGCCGAAAGACACTAAGCCGGGCGAATCTTTGTACGACAATATCAGACAAGTTTTTCTGGACGGCGAAGTGAAGCTCGTTCACTTTCAGCAGCCGCAACCGCTGGCACCGGCTCCGCAGGCCGTTGATCCGCGCATGTCGGTACCGCCACAAGCGGGAACGCTTTCAAATAACGTCTTTGGAACGAGCGGAACCGAAAGGAGCCTGTTGGGAAACGTCCGCCGTGCGCGAGCCTCAGGATCGAACACGGATGTTGTGTACGGCCAAGAGTCTCAATTCCGATCGACGACTGACACCGGCAGTCTGTTAGGGAAGTCCGCTCAAACCCGTGGCGTCACTTCTCAGAATCGAACGCCGATCATCACGGACACGCGAGTTCGCGGAAGTGGCACCGGCAACCTGCTGGCATCGGGTTCGTACTGGGTTCCCGCGCGGCAAGACTTGGACACCATGCTGAGCAAGATCGACTCACGCATTGTCGACAACGTGATCGTCGTCAAAGGCCCTTACAGTGCGCTGTATGGACCGGGCACAAACTTCATTGATGTGGGATTGATGCAGTCGCCGCGCTTTGAAGATGGTCCCGAAGTGCATGGCAGCACCGGAGTGGAATACAAAACGAACGGCAATCAACTTTATGCCCGCCAAACGTTTTGGGGCGGCGATGACGACTGGGGTTTTCGCATTGGTTACGGCAACAACACCGGCGACGACTACAAGATGGGCAACGGCCAGAAGTTGCCGACCGGCTTTAAGTCGCGCGACTTCGACGCGGCCCTCGGTTTCGACATTGATCCCGATCAACATATTGAGTTCAGCTACTTGCGGCTCGATCAGACGGACGTGCAATCGCCCGGTCAATTTTTCGATATCAACTTCTTGGTGACCGATGCCTTTGAAGTGACCTACGTGCTGGAAGACCAGTCCTACTTCGATCGGTTCACCGCCGAGACTTGGTACAACCGCACGCGCTTCCAAGGTGACGCCAGGAACCCCGCGAAGATCAGACAGATCCCGTCGATTCCATTGGTCACGGACAACTTGCAGACCGACGTCGATTCCATGTCGACCGGCTATACGACCGCGATGACTTGGGGTGCTCAGGATGCGATGCACCTCGTGGCCGGCACCGACTTCCGTTTTCTGAAGCAGGGACTCAACGAGACCAACGATTTCACGGTGGATGTCGATGCGGGGCTGGCGGCAGCGCTGGGCATCGCACCCGGAATCTACAATTTCATCGATGCGAACTCGCCGATTCCCCGTTCGCACTGGTCGAATCCCGGGCTGTATACCGAACTGACGCTCCCGGCCGATGACCGCTTCCTCGTGAAGGCCGGTGGACGCGTCGATTGGGTGAGCACGGACGTCGATCAAATGCCAGGCGGACTCAGTTCGACGCTGCCGACTCAAGTGCCGCTGACCGAGCAGTTTCTCTTGCAGCAACTCCGAACAGACAGCTTCAACAAGAACTTCAATCTGTGGTCGTTGTTTGGAACCGCGGACTACAAACTCGACGACCAGTGGACCGCCGGCCTGGCGGCAGGCACCGGGATGCGACCGCCGACACTGACTGAGCTTTACTCAACCGACGAGTTCCTGTCGGTCATCCAAAATGGATTCAACTCGGTCATCGGTAATCCCAACCTGAATGCCTCGCGTCACACCCAGATCGACGTCAGCCTGAAAGTGAATACCGGAGGCTTTCGCGCGGGTGCGACCGGCTTCTATGCGTGGATCAAAGATTTCACGACGTATGAAGTCGTGCTGTTTGGCGCGCTGCCGGAAGAAAACACGCGAGCATTAACTTTCGTCAACACGCCCTTCGCGACGTTGTCCGGCTTCGAAGCGTATTCCGAATACGACAACACCAATTGGTTGACGTCATTCGGAACGGTCAGCTACGTCGAGGGTCGCGACCACACTCGATCCGAGGGAGGTCAGGACTTCTACAACCCGGCGGTGGCTCAATTCACTCACGATCCGAATGCCCCCCGCGGCATTCTGCCGGGCGCGAAAAAGGAACCGCTGCCGGGCATTTATCCGATGCAAGCACGGCTCGGATTTCGCATCCATGACCCGAACCCGCAAACCAAATGGGGGGCTGAGCTGTCCGCTCGCGTGGTTGATCGACAAGATCGCGTGGCCACATCGCTGGGCGAGCTGCCGACAGCAGGCTTCACGACCTTCGACATCCGCACCTTCTGGCGACCATCCAAGCACCTGTCGCTCACTGGCGGCGTTGAGAACTTGACCAACAAGTTCTACCGCGAGCATCTCGATCTCCGCACCGGCCGCGGGGTGTTTCAACCCGGATTCAACTTCTACTTCGGTTCGCAGTTGACGTACTAACTTTCCGATGAGCCGCAGGGCGCTAGCCCCGGTTTGTCTCGTTCGAACCGGGGCTAGCGCCCTGCGGCTCATCGCCAACTCACGGCTTCTCGGCAGGTTTCGCTGGCATCGGCTTCACGGGCCAATTGCCGGGAGTGATCACCACCGGAATGAACTGGTTGTAAGCCGCCGACGACGCGACCGGTTTGCCGGCGTTCAACTCGAACTCGCCGGTATATGGAGCCAACGCGCGGATGCCACCATAGATATAGCCGATCGTTTTCGGTCCCGTGAGTTGATCCAACTGAATCACGCCGTTCTGGGATTGTGGGATGCTGGGGTCGATCAGCAACTCCGCTTCGGTTCCCAGAAATCCGGGCATCGCGATCGGCAAGACATAACCGGCGGATGTCTTGTCCTTCCGCACGACGAGGCTCGTGATCTCTTTCGTGAACGGCACGCCGTCCACAATCGGGCGACCGGTGGGGGTCAGCTTGAGCGGGTCTTTGATCAACTGATTGCTGTCAGCGTCGTACCGATAGTTACTGATCCCGCCAAAGAAGATCGTTGTCATTTGATTGGTTGTCGCGTCGTAGATCGGCAAGGTCGCGCACTTGTATTGATTGAGCAATTGCTGAAAGGCATGGTCCGTGCCGGGGAAAAAGGATTGATATGAGAACTCGGCCCCTTGGATGAGATAGGACTGCGTCTTGATCTGGTCGATGTAGATCGGTTCGAGATAGCTCTCGAACAGACCGGGCCGAAAGACTCCGCCATAAACCGCGATCCGTGGTTTGCCGTCCGGTGATTGAGCCGGAAGCACATTCAAATCGCGGCGATGATAGGGGCGGATCTTCGTATAGTCTGGGAACGAGTAGCCGTCGATTTCCGTCGGTGGCAAGCCATTGATGGTGGGATACGTGTTGTAAGTTGCGAGCTTCAACACTGGTGTTTCGGTGAGGCTGAAAATCGCAATCTGTTCGGTGTATCGCTGCTGAAACAAGCCGCCGGTCGCCGAGACGCGCACCGAATACAACCCGTCAAACGCTTGTCCGAAGACCGCGCACAATTGCAGCGGAGCGGCCGGCAGCGCGTCTCCGCCAGCAGGTGCATCGGCGTTGTCAGCGGACTTGGGCAACGTGCCATAGAAGGGCAACAACTCTCCTCCGGTCACCTTGAAACGGGGATCGGCGATCTGCGTCACGTCGGCCGCGGCAACCGGTTGCTGAGCCAGCACGGCTTCGATGACAGCGCCGACGTGCATCACCGTGAGCGTTCCGAACGTCTGAATCTTCGCAACCGTCTCGGCCTTCGGAGAAAACCCATAACCACCCATGATGTAGAGGTTGTCCTCCACTTGGCAGGAGATCGCGTTGCTGGATTGCAGTTGATACTGATCGATCGTGTCGGACGGGCATAAGTCGGCGACGGACATCGACGAGACCTGTTTGTGCTCGATGTCGATCACCCACACACGATCGTTGGCCGCGTCACGTGGAAAGCTATTCGCCGGGTTTTGAGGAGTCGGCGCGTCAAAGCCGTGCAAGCCACCGATACGACCGCCGACAAACAACCATTTGATCCCGTCCACATCGGCTTGCCCGGACGCATACGAATGCAGCGCCGGAACTTTGCCGAAAGTAAACGGTGCTTGCAGCGCAACCGAAAACGGGAGGACCGCTGCGCCCGATTGTGGAATCGCCGGCTTGTCACCATCGGCCGGTTTCTCGGCACCCGGTTTCGGTTTCTCGGACATGCCCGAATCAGGTTGCTTGTTCTCCGAAACTCCCGGAGCGGGAACGTTCTCGGTCGGCTTCGGCGGAGTTGGTGCGGGTGCGGGTGCGGGATCGCAACCGATCAGCAACGCCGCAGTCAGCAACGCGAGTAACGAGCAGCGACTCAGTGATTGAATGAAAGTCTGCATGACGGCGGTCTCATTAAAGGTGCATTGATGGTGGAGCAACTTTGTTCGATTAAGGAACGGGGGCGTAATTTGACTGTATGACATTCTCATTGAAGTTAAGTTGGTGAAGAACCTGGTGCTGAGATGACCGACTGGAGATAAGCCAGCATGAGCCTTTGGTGATAGGCGGACAAATCGCGAGTCGCCGGCATGTAGTACGGATCGTCAATCGGCTTCTGCATCACTTCCGAAATACGAGCGGCATAAGCTCGCACCATTTGCTCGTTCGAGAGGTCGATCATCTCTCTCATCGCCGGAAACATTCGCGCGTATTGCGAGAACATCGGACGAACATCGCTCCAAGTGGGATTGGCAATCGGCGGTCCCTCGTTGAAGACCACAATGCTCAAGACCCCGCATTTGAAATCCATCGGAAAGCTCTGCGACGCGAGCAAGTAAGGCGGGATCGGTGGTCCAATCTGTCCCCAAGCTTGCCAGCCGCTGACATCGCCGAGTTGATAAACCTGACTAAAGACCTGTGCTCGCGATGGTGGCAAACCTTGGATCGGTCCTGACTGTGCGGTGACGGTGACCAGTGCGTGGCCGTGGGCATCCGTCGTGACAACCAATGGAAAGTCTCCGACGAGCGCGCTCATGGGTTCGTTGATCGAAATGTACGTGGAGGCCATGTCGATCGGAGAGAAGCTCAGGCGTTGTCCGGCGAGCGGCTGACCAAATCGCGTCGCGTACAAATCGGTCGAGCAGGTCTCACCGGGATTGAGTCGCATGATCCAATTGTCGATATCCACAAATCGGCCGTCGCGTTCTTCCGCAAGCACCGGCCAAGGATTCTTGGGCGGAACAGGAATCAGTGGTGGAACACCGTTGGCCGCAGGGTCGATCGGTGCATCCGGCGTCAACAGGCACAGGCGATGATCCTGCAATAGCGCGAGCTGATCATCGCTCAAGTCCACTTCCCCGATACGGCCCGTTGTTTCGTAGGCCACCTGGCTGGAATCGAGGTATTGACCGAGCAACGTCGGCTGCAACCGCCCCGCTTGATAATCGGCCTCGGTCGGCATGATCGCCGCCCACATTTGATCGACGATGGATTTGCCACCGGTCGTTTGAAACTGCACCGCATTGCCCAGATCGACAATCAACTTTTTGCGATGCGAATCGACTCGGCAGGGCGTCTGCCAAAACATTGTCGCGTCGATGGACACGGGCGTCGTTGACGGAGCAGGCAGGTACGCAGGCATTGTCGGCGGGCTGCAAAACGTCTTGGACATGCGCCGTCCTGCGACAAACTGCCGAGGCTCGCCGACGTAATAAGGCCCGATCACTCCGACAACTCGACCCACCAGATTGTTCGGCGGGTCGCTCGGATTGATCGTGAAGTTATCGAGAATCATCTTGATCGAAATCTGATTGCCGTTCTGCGCGGCAATGGACTTCAGCAACGTCAAATAAGGGGAGCTGGCAATGTTTCCCTGCCATGTCAGATCGCGCAGCACAGACTGAAACACACCGCTCATCGGAGCGGTCTGCGGCGCGCCACCCGCGGCGTTGGCACCCCAAAAGTCGCGCATGTTGCAGGTCTGCAGAGTGCCGGTCACCCAGGTGTCATCCGCGAGCACCACCGAAATCGGCACGCCAAACATTCCGGTGACACGCCGCTGATCGACGTCCAAATCCACCAGCTTGCCCGCTCCGAGCATCCCCGGAATCGTCCCTGGCCCGATGGGATTGGCGGTGACCTTTTTGCCGATCACCGGATCGACGGCCGGATCAATCGAATTGACTCCGTTCTTGTCCGTGACGCCGCGCACGGTGCAGTTGCGAAATTGAAGCTGACAGTCCCCATTCGTATTCCAGTCGCCAGCGCTCTCGCCAAAAAAGGGGTAGTCTGGATTGAAGTAGGGCGGAAAGTTATTCAGCGTTGGTACATTGGCAAAAAAATTGCCGACAAACGTCAGACGCGGAGGATCGAGGTAACTCATCAAGTGCCCCTTTCGAGCGGTGCAGGTCTTGGGATCGAAATTAACCTATGCTGGTTCCGGCCGATCCGCAACCAAGTGGGTAGCCTGACTCGGAGACATCACCATGCGCATCGCCTTTGACTGCGAGAAGTGCGGAACCAACTACAAAGTCGACGCCGATCGCGCCGGTCAGAAAGCGACCTGCCGAACCTGCGGCGCGGAATTGCGTGTGCCGGTCCCTCCGCCGCCGAATGAATCGCCCGCAACAGTCCTGCGGCACGAGGAGCGGACGAAGCCGTTCGAGTTAGTCACCGGCGACGGCGAACAGATCGACGCGATCGTCGAGCACATCGAATCGCATGTCGGGCAGGTGACGATGGTCTTTCACGAGATCGTCTCGGACCTCGTCCACATCGACGTGCATCACGTCCCGCCGGAGCCGGGCCGCGAGTTCCACACGCTGATCACGACCGGCATGAGCGACAAGCCCATGAACGTCCCCGACGGCGCGGAGGATTTTCGGTATGCCGAACTCGTGATCTGCCTGCCGCCCGATTGGAAGCTGACGAAAGAGGACTTCGCCAACGAAGAAAACTACTGGCCGATCCGGCTCATCAAATCGCTGGCGCGGTTGCCGCACGAGTACGACACGTGGCTCGGCCCCGGACACTCGATACCCAACGGCGGCGACGACCCGCAGCCATACGCGGACAACACTCGCTTGTGCTGCGCGATCATCGTGCCTGCCGTGCGGTTCGGCGAAAAGTTCCTGCGTCTGGAAACGCCGGACGAGCGAGTCATCAACTTCTATTCCATCTGGCCGATCCTGCCTGACGAGACCGAGTTCAAACTCAAACACGGCTACGACGAACTGATGGACCGGCTGCTCTCACGCGAAGTGTCCGATCTGATCGACGTGCAGCGACGGAGTGCGGTCGCTCGCCGCCGCTGGTGGCCGTTCGGCAAGTAAAGCGGCTACCGATCCTTGGAACGCTCGCGGGCCAATTGACGAGCGATGTAGGAACTCGGATCTTGGCCTCCATCCCCGCAGACGCAGGGCCACTTGCCCTCATCCAGTCGCTCTTTCCATTTGCCAGTCCTGCAATCCCCGTCCTCGATCGCCTTCAGCGCCTCTTTGATCGTATTTTCATCCTTGACGTTGGGATTCTTGAGTTCCTTGGCGAGGGCATGGCCGTAGTGATTGCGCTTCTTCTTGTTGTCGTCACCGGTGGCATGGCAGAGGTAGCAATTGGTCTTTTTGGCCTTGGCGACGTCGGGATACGTCGCATCAAACACCTTCTTGTATTGGGGTCGCGCCTCCACGCGAGCACCAAGGCTCGCCAGCACCAACGTCACCAACACCAGCGTGGCCGTCAAACTTTGGGCAGGAAATCGTGAGTTCATCATCTGCTCCTGATGCCGAGTGATAGGAATCGCAGAGATTAGCCGCGAGGCGATAGCCCCGGTTACACGGCATGAACCGGGGCTAGCGCCGCGCGGCTAATTTTCGGAACGCGGATGAGGATCGGGCCGCGTCATTCAGTGAACGTCACTGTTGGGCCGCTTCTCGGCGGCACTCCTCGCTTCCACAATCGCAGGGAGGCAACCCTTTCTCTAGCCGTTCACCCCATTCGCCCGATTTGCATTTTCGCTTCGCCGCCGCCTTGATCGCGGCAATGATTTTCGCGTCGTCTTTGACGTTCTTCTCGCCCAGTTCCTCAGCGACCGCTTTGCCGAAGTGGTTCAGAGGCTTCTTGTCGTCGCTTCCCGCGACATGACAAACAAAGCAGTTGGTCTTGCCCAGTTTCCCGATTTTTGGGAACGCGGTGTCAAAGCACCGTTTGTAGTTCGGCCGAGCATCTCCGGAACGCTCCGAGGCCACGAGAAACACAAACGCCAGCGAACAGACCAGACACAACGGACGAAACCCAAAGCGTGTCGGCATGATTGGCTCCTTGAAATTCCAAGTCAGAACCAGGAAGGCGGGCGAGAGTTTATCCCAAGCGTTCGACGATCAACAACGGCGAGTGGGTTGGCTCGTCACCGATCGTGATCGCCGATCGCAAGCGTGAGGCAACTTCATCGAACTTGGTGGGCGGTGCGAAGACTCGGACGAGCGGTTGACCGGACGAAACTTCGTCGCCGATGCGGGCGAGCATTTCGAGTCCAACGCTGTGGTCGATGGCATCGGTGAGCTGCCGTCGCCCGCCGCCGAGGTCGATGATGATCCAGCCGAGCGATTCCGTGTCGATGGATTCGACGAACCCGGAACGCTCGCCGCACAGTTCGTGAGCCGGCGCAATCGGACGAGGTGCATCGAGCCGCCCGCCTTGTGCGACCACCATCCGCTCGAAGCGTTCGAGAGCGCGGCCGGAGTCCAGTTCGCGAAGCAGCTTCGCTCGCGCGGCCGTGCGTGTGGCGGCGACCTTCGCGCTGACCAACACGTCTTCGGCAAGTTCCAGCACGAGTTCGCGCAGGTCGCTCGGCCCGCCTCCGCGCAGGCAATCGAGCGACTCGTCGACTTCGACGGCGTTGCCGACCATGCGGCCGAGTGGTTGATTCATGTCGGTCAGGAACGCGGTCGTGGTGACTCCCATGCGCTGGCCGACCGCGACCATGCCGGCGGCTAATTCGCGGGCAATCGTTCGCGTTTTCATGAACGCGCCGCGGCCGAACTTCACGTCGAGCACCAGCGCGTTCAAGCCTTCGGCCAGCTTCTTGCTCATGATGCTGGCGATGATCAGAGGCACGGAGGGAACGGTCGCGGTCACGTCGCGCAGGGCGTAAAGCTGACGGTCGGCCGGCACCAGTTCGGGCGTGGTGCCGGTGATGACGCAGCCGACTTGCTCGGTCAGTCGATGAATTTCGTCGAGCGATAAATCGGTGCGAAAGCCAGCGATGGATTCCAGCTTGTCGAGCGTGCCACCCGTTGGGCCCAGGCCACGGCCGGAAAGCATTGGGACACAGACATCGCAGCACGCCAACAACGGAGCCAGCGGCAACGAGACTTTGTCGCCGATGCCACCCGTCGAATGCTTATCGACGCGCGGCAGGCTGGTCTCCGGCCAAGTCAGTGTCACGCCCGAGCGCAACATGCTGTCGGTGAGCGCGGCGGTTTCGGCGTCGTTCAACCCACGCACAAACATCGCGATCAGCATTGCGGCCATTTGATAATCGGGAATCCGACCATGCACATGGCCGTCGATCAGAAACGCGATCTCCTCAGCGGTCAGTTCGCCGGCGTCCCGTTTCTTGGCGATCAGTTGAATGGGGTTCATGGCAGAGTTGTGGGGTCAGGTGTTCTGATTTCTGTTTTGCTGCTGCGAATCGGAACAAATCGTTGATCGAGCGACTGTCTGCGAACCAAGGTTGGGGTAGATCGTGGGAGCAAAACAGAAATCAGAACACCTGACCCCGGCTCGTGAAGTCCGAGGTCAGAAGTCTGGTGACGAGCCGGCGCAATTGAGGTTCAGCATTGGCGGCGGCGTTGACGACGTCTTCGCTGGTCGTTTGCTGAACGTCGTCCGCGCGAAACACGTTTGTGACCATCGAGAACGCGACGACCGGCAAGCCGAGTTCGTGAGCGACCAACACTTCGGGAACGGTGGACATGCCGACGACATCGCCGAGCGTGCGCAACCAGCGGTACTCGGCGCGAGTTTCGTAATTCGGGCCGAGCATCGCGACGTACGTGCCGCGTCGAATTGGGATCTGTTCCTCGGCGGCGAAACGTTCGGCGAGTGAGAGGAGTTGTGGGTCGTAGAACGTAGGACGGGCACTCTTGCCCGTCTCCGCGGAAGAGACGGGCAAGAGTGCCCGTCCTACATTTCCCATCAAATTGACGTGGTCGTCGATCAGCAGGATGTCTCCGGAACGCAGCAACGGGTTCATTCCACCGCTCGCGTTCGACACGATTAAGAACTCGGCACCGAGCGCGGCCAGAACTCGCACGGGGAATGTGATCTGCTGGGCGGAGTAACCTTCGTAGGCGTGAAAGCGACCATCCATCGCGATCAGCGGCACGCCGGCCAAGCGACCGGCCAGCAGCCGGCCGCGATGACCGTCGGCGGTCGAACGCACAAAGTGTGGCAGGTCGCGATAACTCCACTCGGCTTCGATCTCGATGTGCTGAGCGAGCGAACCCAGCCCGGTGCCCAGGATGATTGCGGTGTGTGGGCGTGTGGCCCAACCGGCGCGAACCACGGCGACGGCTTCAGCAATTGCGGCGGAGAGTTGGTCAGCAGACAAATTCATCGCGTGCGTTCTCGTCAGCCCTGGCCATTGGGCCGATGCCAGTCTTGTTCCATTTGTCGAAGCTGCGATTCGAGCTGTCGCAGTTCGTCGGACGGGAGCGATTCGCCACCGAAGCGGACTCGATAGAACCGCGCCACGATGTCGGCCGGAGCACTCGCCAACTCTCGATCGGAGAGTCGCTGCGACCAGGTCGGTTGCGAGGCCAAAACAAATTCGCGTGCCGTTTGAGCCGGCAACGGTTCGAGCCCGGCGGATCGCAGCAACCGCAGGAAGCGTTCGTAGAACTCGACTCGCACACGCTGCTCGGCCGACTCACCGCGCAGCCGCCGCAGGAGTGCAGTCCACCAGCGCGACCAACGACCACGCCAACCATCGCCGTTGTTCGTCGTCGCTTCGCGAGGCAACAGCCAGCTCAAAATCTTCAGCCACTGCGCGAACCATCCACTGCGCAAACCGTTCTTGCCGCGCGAGCGCACCACTCGCAGGCGAGTTACACCGATCGTCACGATCGCAATCAACAACAAACCTAGGATGCTGTATCGCACTCGAAATGAGCCATCGGCCAATTCGCCATTCAGCGCACGATCGAGGTCTTCATGAATCGTCTCCCACGCTTGCTGGGCCAATTCCTTGAGCGGCGTGTAGAGATTGCTGCTCTGCTCGGAAAACGACAGGCCCACCACACTGTGCGACCACGTGTCGGCGAACAGATTCGCCAGATTGTTGAAGAGGCCGAATTTCGGAGCCAGCGATTTCACACTGTCGGAACGGCTGGCGGGGGTCGCGTCGAGAACCCGCCAATCGCCATCAAAGTACGCTTCGACCCACACATGCGCATGCCGGCCTTGCACCACGAAGTAGCCGGTGCCGCGCTTCACGTCGCCCCCTTTGAAACCGCTGACCAACCGCGTGGGAATCCCGACGGCCCGCAGCATCAGCGCCAGCGCCGAGGCAAAGTATTCGCAATGCCCGGCCTTGCGGTTGAACAGGAAATCTTCCACCGCGTCGATCTTGGAGTCTTGGATCGACATGTCGAGCGTGTAGCCGAACTCGCCCGAATCGCGGAGGTAATGCACGAGCCTCCGGGCCTTCTCGGTGGGTGTCGTATTCGTCGCGTTCGGCGGTTGAGCGACCTGCCGCGCCAGGCTTTGCAGACGTTCCAATCCACTCGCCGGAAGCAGACCGTAGTATTCGACCTCGTTGCGCAACGTCAGGCTCGGATGTGTGCCGCGCGGGAACGGCAGGTCGCCTCCGGGCTGCGGCTTGTCGGAATAGATCGTGTATTTCAGAGTTTCACGTCCGGTGATGCTTTCGCTGCGGTACAGCGTCGCGGTCAATCGCCGCTCAATGATCTGCGGCAACCGATGCTCCAACCGCCCCGCCACATGCTGCGGCATGGCGAACAGGATGCCGGAGTCCATCGGCTCCACCCGAAACTCCTGCCGGACGACGTCACTGGTGGTGGGCGACGAGGGCATGGATTTCCGATAGTCGTTCTTCCCCGTGTTGCCGACGCGCCATTTGCCCTTCTCGTATTCGCCCATCACCGAGCCACGGAACAGGGGTTCGTCAAAGCCCAGCCGCGACGCATGTTCGACAATGTCCAACGGCTGATCGGTCGCTTGATCAAACATCCGCACCTCCATCACCGTCTGCGTCCCTTCCAGAATCTGGCCGATGTCTCCGAGCTGCACTTCTTCGGCGAACCCGCTTTGCAAGATGCGCAGCGGCTGATCGGGCCCCTCGCCAAACGCGGAAAAACTGCCGACCCAAATCCGCGGCGTGAACATGAAAAACAACATCCCCACGAACGCTGACAGCACGACGTTCGCGACCACGCCCGACGCGAATGGTCCACTGATCCACCGCAACCGCGGATCAATCTGCACGGTGCTGACAGGGTGGCTGCTCTGATTCCAAAGGAACGTGGCGATCGACACGCCATCCGGCTCGGCGAGAGCCTTGCCCTCCCGATGCGTCGCGAACAGCATCTGATCTTCGGCGGCGTAGCGTTCTCGAGCGCGGCACAGCGTGAACAATGTCAGTGTCCAAACCGCGAGAACCAAGAACAGACCGCACAGTGCCCCGAAGACTCCCGTCGAAGTCAGCACCGCTCCGACCGCGACGTGCAGCACCGCCAGCAGACACAAGGTCCAATACATCCGCGCCGTCTTGGACAGGAACAGCACGATCCACGTCAGATACACCAGCAAGTGCGCGAGCGACAGCAATCGCGCTTCAATCAGGCCGCTGCTCATTTCCCAACCCGCCAGACCAAACGCCCCGATTCCCAGCACGTTGGCCCAACTGACTCGCAGCCAAAACAACTTCCAACGCTCGGTCACAAACAACGCCAGGATCGCCAGCGGGATCGTGAACGCATCCGGGAAGCTTGCCCCTTCGGCAAACGCCAACATGCCGCTGGCCAGCATCACCAAGCCATACAGACTGACTTGCAACACCGTTGTCATGCCAGGCCCTCCAGCACAAAGTAGGGCGACAGATCTCGCGGCTCGGCCGACAGGCACAACAACTCCGCAGGTTCCATCACGTCGCGCGTCCGCGCCAGCAAGTCGCCACGCGGCCGCGATGACACAACCACCACGCGCGAACTGCTCGAAATCCGCTGCATGGTCTCGTCCAACGTTCGGCGAACATCCGCCCCCGGCGCAGCCGCCGCCAATGCCAGTTGATCCAGCGCCAACTCCATGCTCGATTGATGGTCCCAGGCGACGGTGTCCGCACCGATGATGATGATACGCAGCCGCGCCTCGCGCGACTGCCTCAGATTCTCATACAACACGGACGCGGCGAAGCTGACCGCCAACTCGACACGATCCAAGTCCGACGCCACCGGCTGCGCGGGTTGCCACAACTCGACCAGCAAGATCAGGTCGCGATCTCGTGTTTGCTGATACTCGCGGACCATCAATTCGCCGCGCCGCGCGGTGGTCCGCCAATGAATCGCCTTCGGATTGTCGCCCGAGCGATATTCGCGAATGCGCTGGAATTCATCGTCGAACAACCCGGCCCGCATCTGCCGCTGTTCGGCCAACTCGGTCGCGTTCCACAGGTCGCTCCGCCAGCGCGAAGTCATCCGGCCCACGCGCGGATGCACGATCAGCTTGCCCATGTCCTGACAAACCAGGCCACGCTCAATCAGGCCCAGCGGGAAGTGCGTCGTCAGCTCGATCGGTCCGAAGGAATACTCGCCGCGCTGGCTGAATCGCACAAAGTAATGCCCACGCCGGCTCTGCCGCGCCGGGATGCGTACAAACAAAGCCGCCGCCTGAAATCGGTCGCGAGCATGTACCACTCGATCACGAGCGGCCAGCAGCCAAGAACCCAACAGCCACTTGTGATTCTCAACTTCGATTTCCACCGAGACCATTTCCCCCGCCATCGCGCGCTGCGGCAACGTCCGTTTCGCATTCGTTCGCCGCAGCATGGAAAACGCGATCCAGCCGTTGAGCACCCACGGCCCGATCATCATCGCGAAGACAAACATCAGCATGTTCGTCCGCCCCAAGATCGAGCCGATGAACATGACGCTCATGATGCCGATGTAGGCCATCCCTTCGCGCGTCACCGCCATCCGATGCCGATTCCAACTGGCGAATCGAGTCCCGCGCCAGTTCGGCTTGGCCGACGCAAGCAACTGGCCAAGTCCCCACAGCATCAAGAAAACCGACGCGGCGAACAGCACCCAATAACTCGGTTCGCCCCAGTCCTCGGTGAACGACGGCGATCGCTTGAGGACAATCAGTAAACCGGCACCGCTGAAAACCGCCGTCGCGCCAAGCAGTGGAAACGGGCGCGAACTGTCATCCGTTGAGCTGAGTCCGGCCATGAGTTGAGCCATGGGATGTGAATCGAATGGAGAGAAGTGAAACGAACACAGAGATGTCGCACACGGAGTCGAAGTCTAGGCAGCGCAGCGTCGGATGCCAGTGACGAAAGCCAGCACTTTGCGCGTGAGCCGGGGTCAGGTGTTCTGATTTCTGTTTTGCTCCCGCGATTCACCCCAACCTTGGTTCGCAGACAGTCACCCGATCAACGGTTCGCTCTCCAGCGCAACAGCAAAACAGAAATCAGAACACCTGACCCCCGCAACTCTTGCCGAGTCCAAACTTCTGCACCTGCCGACAATAGCGATTGCACGGAAAAAATCGGCCAACTAGACTGCGTAACGTGAGCAATCTCGGAGGCTCAGCAAAGGCACGTATGCGATGCCACAACTTCTTTCGCCGAGCAATGTTTCGAGTTAGGTGCTGTTTTCAGGCGAGTCGGTTTCCCGACTGTGGAGCGACCTGCGGACATCACAAGTCGGCACCGGTCTTTCGAAGCGAGCGTCGATACTGAGGGAGAACTGATCGCGGCCCTTCGCCAACATGCGATCGAACTTTTTTTGAGGGAGTGAAATCTGTGACTGAACGACATCTTTTCCAAGCGACTTTCAAATCCAAACGCCGTTGGCTGGCACTGTGCGGCACCTCCGTACTGGCATTGGGGACCACCTTGGTTTCCTGGGCTTTGGACGACGCCAAACCGGCCCAGCCGGCCGGGCTACGAGGCGTCCTTCCGGCGGAGATCCCCGCCGCTGTCAACGATGAAGCCTTCGGAGCGCTGGACGGGAATTGGAAGGAATGGGGCGAAACGACCGCGGCCGAAGTCGCCAAGCTCTACTCGGCAGAAGGACTCGATGTTGCGGCGCAACGCCAGCAGTTGGAAGTCCTCAAGCGGAAGTTGCTCACCATGGAGACTTCCCTGAAGGACGCGCGTTATCGCAGTATTCACGAATCGCTTGGCAGCCTGTACGCCGCACTCAACCGCCGTGTGACGATCGCCGAAGCAGTGCTCGACACGCTGACGCTCGATCCGCAACAAGCCGCCAGCGAGCGACTCGACGGTCCGCGTCAAGAAGTGGCGAAGTCGCTCAAAGAGTTGGAAACGGAACTCAACACCGTCAAGAATGGCCAAGCCTGGTTGAGCTACGTTCGCTCTGCCGAAATCACCAAGCTGGTCAGCGACAAGAAGGGTTCCGAAGCGGTCCCGGTGCTGAAGGCCGTGCATCAGAAGCTGTTGCCGTCAGAAGCCACGTCGCCGGAACTTCGCACGTTTTTGGATGGTGCGAAATTCGTCGCGCTCCGGCAATCGTTGGACAACTTTACGACGCTCGCGGCCACCGTCGACCAACCGATCAACCCGGAAAAGTTGCGGGCCGAGTTGGTGACCTTGGTCAGCTCCGTCGAGAAGTTTGAGCAATCGCAGTCGACGACGGACGCGGCAGCGGTTCGCAAGTCGTTCGAGACGATCCGCAAATCCTCGCCGGATCAAGGCAATCGCATCGCCGCGGCGATGGCCACGCACTACTTCAATTTCAACCTCCGCGTCGTCGCCAGCGAGAAGTTCCTGTCGAAGCTCATCGGGGAATCGACCACCAAGCAAGGCCCCGTACGTGACCAAGTTCTCGGCGCGAACGTCAGTGGCAATCAGACGACGACCGTGAAGGTGGGGATCGACCTCAAGCCCAACAACAACGGCATTCGATTGAATCTCGTGCTGGATGGAGTCGCCCAATCCAACACCGTCGGCGTCACCAGTGAAGCCAATGTTTACACCTCCGGTCATCACGTTTTCAAAGCCTCGAAACCAGTCACCTTTGACGGCGACAAGTTTGCGGCGGGTGCGGCGGAAGTTTCCGTGTGGCCCAGCAACACGACCACCGGAGTCTCCACGAAGTACAGCGGCATGTTTCTCTTCGGTGGCATCGCGGATTCCATCGCGCGGGACGAAGTCGCCAAGCGACGCGGACAATCGGAAGCGATCGCGGCCGATCGTGTTCGCAGTAAGGTTCTGCCGGAGTTCAATCAGGATGTCGATTCCAAAATCGGCGACCTCAACAAGGATTTGGAAGAGAAGGTCAACGCCAAGCTGCGCGAGAAGGACTTGATGCCTTCGGCGACCAACTACCGCACGACCGAGGACGACCTGCGAGCGAATTTGCGACTGATGGCCGATCGTGAATTGGCCGGCGGTGACGGGCCGTTCGTGACCGTCCCCAGCACCGGGTTCGTGGTCGCATTGCACGAGTCATTGCTCAACAACAGCCTGGACCGGCTGAAATTCGCCGGCCGGACCATGACGGACAAGGAACTTGCCGGCGAGATCGAAAAGTCGTTCTCCGATCTGCTGGGACGTCCGATCAATGCCACGCAAAAGATTGAATCAGCCGCCGAAGGGACTAAGGAACCAGCGACGTTCATCTTCCCTGACAAAGACCCGATTCGCATTCGCCTCAACAACGGCCAACTGACGCTTGCCATCCGGGCCGGCCTGAAACAGAAGGCCGGCGAAGACGACATCCCGACTCAGGAGATTACCGTGCCGCTGATGTTCCGCGTCGAAGGCACCGAACTCGTCATCGAAAGTGGCGATATCGGAGTCGCACCCGTGGACCCGCCGGCCAATGCGGCGATCCAGATCACTCGCGGGTCTGTCGTGCGGACGAAAGTGAAAAACGCCCTGCCGACTCGCAAGTTTGACCGCTTCATCAGCATCGACAAGAACCGTCAGACGCCGATTCAACTGGGCGTTGCCCAAGTGAAAGCGACGGGCGGCTGGCTGAGCCTCGCGTTCGAGTAACTCGACAGCGTCCCGCTGACTTGTTGACATCTTGCAGGACCGGAACCGCCAATGGTGATTCCGGTCCTGCTGTTTTTTTTGACAAGGTCTTCCCGGCGAGAGCGAAACGAAATGTCGAACGTCGAATCGGATTTGATCGTCACGGACTTGTGCAAGGAGTACGTCACCGCAGCCGGCTCCTTGACCGTGCTCAAGGGAGTGAACCTCACGCTGCGCGGCGGAGACGCGCTGGCGGTCACCGGCCCGTCCGGTTCGGGCAAGAGTTCGCTACTGTTCGTGCTCGGTGGCTTGGAACGACCGACGCAAGGCTCCGTGCGTCTGCGAGGCCGCGATGTCTTTGCCGCCAACGAAACGGAACTCGCAGCGTGGCGACAGCAATCGGTGGGCTTCGTCTTTCAAGAACATCACCTGCTGCCGCAATGCACGGTCTTGGAAAACGTGTTGATCCCGCGACTCGCCGGCCCTGGCACGACGGCGGAAGACATCACCCGCGCGACAAAGCTGCTCGAACGAGTCGGCATGCAGCAGCGAATCGAACATCGTCCCGCTCAGCTTTCCGGTGGCGAACGGCAGCGCGTCGCCGTCTGCCGAGCACTGATCAATCAGCCCGCGCTGTTGTTGGCCGACGAACCGACCGGCAACCTGGATCGCGAGAATGCCGACTCGATCGGCAGCCTGCTGTTGGAACTCAGCCGCGACGTCGGCAGCGTGCTGATCTGCGTGACTCACAGCGCCGACTTGGCCGCCCGCTTCCCGCGCCGCGCGGAACTACGTGACGGCGTGCTCACAAACCTATGAATCTCCCTGCTTGAAAGAACGCCATGCCAGAGACCTCTCCCGGCCGCCGCCACTTCGCGAGCGACAATTATTCCGGAGTCTGCCCCGAAGCTTGGGACGCAATGGCCCGTGCGAATCAGGGACACGCCCCCGCCTACGGCGATGACGAATGGACTGCCAAAGCCGCCGACTTGCTGCGCGACTTGTTCGAAGTCGAATGCGAAGTCTTCTTCGCATTTAACGGTACCGCCGCCAATGCGCTGGCGCTCTCGGCCATGTGCCAGTCGTACCACAGCATCCTCTGCCACGAGTTGGCTCATGTCGAAACCGATGAATGCGGTGCGCCGGAGTTCTTCTCGAACGGCTCGAAGCTTCTGGTGGTCTCTGGCGAGGACGGTCGCATTCAACCCGACTCGGTCTCGCACATGGTGCAACGACGCTGCGACATCCACTATCCGAAGCCAAGAGTGCTCAGCCTGACGCAAGCCACCGAACTCGGCACGGTCTACACGGTCAACGACCTGCAAGCGCTGTTCGAGACCGCTCGGCGTCACGACCTGCGAGTCCACATGGACGGCGCACGCTTCGCCAACGCGGTTGCCGCGCTCGGCGTCGCCCCGAAAGAGATCACTTGGAAAGTCGGCGTCGATGTTCTGTGCTTCGGCGGCACGAAGAACGGCATGGCCGTCGGCGAAGCGATCATCTTTTTCAAGAAGGAACTCGCTCACGAGTTCGCCTACCGCTGCAAGCAAGCCGGGCAACTCGCCTCGAAGATGCGCTTCCTCGCCGCGCCGTGGGTCGGCATGCTCGAATCCGGCGCGTGGCTCCGCAACGCCGCGCAAGCCAACCACATGGCCGAGCAACTCGAAGCGGGCCTCCAACAAATCCCCGGCGTCGAATTCATTTCGCGCCGCCAAGCGAACTCCGTCTTCGTCCGTCTGCGACCGGAAGTTGCGACCGCACTGCGAACGCGCGGCTGGAGGTTCTACACATTCATCGGAGCCGGCGGCGCACGCTTCATGTGCTCGTGGGACACCGCCGAGTCCGACATCGCCGCCCTCATCGCCGACGTGCGCGAACTGACAGCCGCGAAGTCATCAACGTAGTATTCGCCCAACAGATCAGGGGTCGGGTGTTCGGTTTTTCGGAATTGGCGGGAAGAACGCTTGGATTGCAAACGACGTTCACCTTCCGCCAATTCCGAAAAACCGAACACCCGACCCCGCATTCGCGCCGCCGCCGTCGCAGCTCAACAGCCAAGTCCCCGCCGCCCTCGACACGCTCTGCCTGAAGTGCCTGGAGAAAGACCCGTCCCGCCGCTTCCCCACCGCCGCCGCCCTCGCCCAAGAACTCCACCGCTTCCTCCACGGCGAGCCAATCCACTCCCGCCCCATCACGCAATGGGAACGAGCCAGAAAGTGGTGCCAACGCAAACCAGCGGTCGCGTCATTGAGTGCGAGTGTCGTGATCGTCCTGCTTGAGAGTTGAGAGATGTCAGATACGCTTGGCGGACCAGCCCCAATGATTGAGGTTCGCGCAGCGGACCCGCTCAGATTTGGACACGCAGGAAAGGTAAGCTGCCATCATGCAGAAGAGCACCACACGGATCACACGTTGGCTTCGCAGCGGTTCATGGGTGGCGGGATTCTCCGCCGCGGCGGGCTGGGTCGTGGTCTGCGTGGTTCTCGCCAGCCGGCTGCTGGGCGGTGAGGAGCCGCTCACGTTGAAGGGGCACACCAAGTACGTCACGAGCGTGGCGTTTAGCCCGGACGGGAAACGCCTCGCATCGGCCAGCAGCGATCAGACGGTGAAGGTGTGGGACGCTACGAGCGGTCAGGAGACGCTCACGCTGAAAGGGCACACTAAGGTTGTCTGGAGTGTAGCGTTTAGCAAGGACGGGAAATGGCTGGCGTCTGCCAGCGCCGATCAGACGGTGAAGGTGTGGGATGCCACCAACGGTCAGGTGACTCTCACGTTGAAAGGGCACACTGAACCGGTCGGGAGCGTGGCGTTTAGCGCGGACGGCAAACGGCTGGCGTCGGCCAGCTTCGATCAGACGGTCAAGGTGTGGGACGCCGCGAGCGGTCAGGAGACCCTCACGTTGAAAGGGCACACCAGTATTGTCACGAGCGTGGTTTTTAGCCCGGACGGGAAATGGCTGGCGTCGGCAAGCTCGGATAATACGTTGAAGGTGTGGGACGCCACGAGCGGTCAGGAGAAGCTCACGTTGAAAGGGCACACCGGCGCGGTCGGGAGCGTGGCCTTTAGCGCGGACGGGAAACGGCTGGTGTCCGGTAGCTCCGACGGGACGGTGAAGGTGTGGGACGCCACGAGCGGTCAGGGGACGCTCACGTTGAAAGGGAACACCCGCTGCGTTTATAGCGTGGCGTTTAGCCCGGACGGAAAATGGCTGGCGTCGGCCAGCGAAGATCAGACCGTGAAGGTGTGGGACGCCACGAGCGGTCAGGAGACGCTCACGTTGAAAGGGCACACCCAGGTTGTCGCAAGCGTGGCGTTTAGCCCGGACGGGAAACGGCTGGCATCGGCAAGCTCGGATCAGACAGTGAAGGTGTGGGACGTCACGCCTCGTCCGTGAACACCGGAGTTGCGAGCGGAGCGTGAGGCTCTGAGTCAGCTTCACATCCTGCGATCCCAGGTCCACCCGCAGTCCGAATGTCTCGCCGCCCTCTCGGCGGACCAGACCCTCAGCGAACCCGTCCGCCAACGCGCCCTGCAATTCGCCCGCGAGTGGAAATAGTGTAGCCCGCTCTCGCTGAGAGCGCAGCTCGCGTGAACCGTGCTCGTCCAATCGGCGCACTGCCGATCGAATCAGCTTTTCAAGCCCGCTGATGTCGGAGTCAGGCTGCTCCCGACGCCAAGTCATCGAGCGAGATTTGCAAGGCACGCGCGAGCCGAGCGGCGATGGACAGAGCGGGGTCGCGTTCGTCCTGTTCGAGCTGCGACAAGTAACTTGGTGAAATGCCAGCGGCGGTGGCGACGTTGACTTGCGATGCGCCGAGGGCTTCGCGCGCGGCTCGAATTCGTTGCCCAACCGTTTGGCCGCCGAACTGAGTCGCATCCGCCTTTCGCTGTTCGGCCATGCGCTGGCGGATACGAGCACTGATTTCCGGTTTTTCCGCCTCGATCTCGGCGCGAACGGCGTTGTACTTGTCCGCTTCGGCGGGAGTCAGCCAACGATCGCGTGTCACTCGTTTCATGATTCCACCTCATAAGCCGTGACGGGGTAAACCGTGCCTTCGTCGATCTCTTCGAATACGACAGCAATCAACCGGCCAGTCCTTGTTTCGCCAAATGCAATCGGGCGTCCCGATGTTCGACTCGTTTCAATCCCGCTGGGATTCTCCAACACTTCGTCGACCTCCTCTTTGGTGACGTCGTGCTCGGCAATGTGTTGTACGTTGCCTTCCGGATCATCGTCCAAATCCCAAATCGCCGTTGCAAACCCCATCAATGTCCCCTTGCCGAACAGATCGCCATCCCTCGATCCGATAGAACTCTAATCGAATAAGAAGAGGCTCGCCAACTAAATCTCCGTAGGTGAAAAGTGTCGATCGGAGTGGTTTGAAATTCGAGTTTTACCGAAAGAATGGATTCCCGCGCTGAGTAAGTTCGATTGGGTCCGGGACGCATGGCCGTGGACGCCGGAGTAGCGAGCGGTGCGTGAGGCACTGAGTCTGATTCACTTCCTGCGAGACCACGACAAACCCAAGTCCGAATGGCTCAACGCCATCACCTCCGACCAAACCCTCAGCGCCCCCGTCCGCCAACGCGCCCTGCAATTCGCCCGCGAATGGAAGCCGTAGGTTGGGACTCCGTCCTGTTCTTTATACACAACTTCGACAGTTCCGCCGCCGCAACGGCATGAGATTTGCGCCATGGTTTGAGGCAAGATTTATCTGCCACAAACGCAGGGAGCGAGTTGATGTGCGAAGGGATTGTCGATGAGTTGCAAGGGATTGATCT
>CAMDDX010000108.1 GCA_945893075.1 Planctomyces sp. SH-PL62
CATCGAGACCCACCAAATCGGTCGCAAAACTTGGTGGGTCTCGATGACTCGACCCACCCTACCTTTTCACCCATCCGTCAAATCAGCCAGCCGTGCTCAGGCAGGGGGACACCTGACAGTTCGCCACGAGCCAGCCACGAAGAACTCCAGTTCCGCAAAGTGAGTTGATCAGGCAGCGTGGTTGTCACGACGCGGTCGATTGGCAAAGGAAGTTGCTCTGTCGTACAACCGCCGCAGCTTCCAATCCTCAACACTCTGGAAATGAACATGAACCCTCGCCGCTTCTCGCATTTTGGTCGTCGCTTCGTTGCTTCGTGGACATTGGCCACGATCTTTGCCGCTGCCGCGTTGATCTCTTCGTTGGCTTTGGCCGACGAAAAAGCCCCCAGCAAGCCGGCCGTTCCCGCAGCCTCGCCAGTGAAATTGCCGCCTGGCGTGAAGATGGAACGAGACATCTCTTACGTCTCCAATGGCGACGAGGCGCAGAAGCTCGATCTCTATCTGCCTGAAAAGCCAGCCGAACATCCCCTGCCGTTGATCGTTCACATTCACGGTGGCGGGTGGATGGGGGGCAACAAGTTTCCGTGCCCGGTGGTGGGCATGGTCAGCAAGGGCTATGTCGTGGCGAGTGTCGAGTATCGCTTCAGCCAGAAGGCGAAGTTCCCCGCTCAGATTCAGGACTGTCAGGCCGCGATCCGCTGGCTGCGAGCCAACAGCAAACAACACAACATCGATCCCGATCGCGTCGGTGCCGTGGGAGGCTCGGCAGGCGGGCACTTGTCCGCGCTCGTTGGCACCGCAGGGGGCAAGAAAGCATTCGCTCCGATCGGCGGAAACGAAGAGCAATCGGATCGTGTGCAGGCCGTCTGCGACATCTATGGTCCCGCGAACTTCAGCACCGTCATGAAGCAAGCCGCCGACGACAAAAACGTGCGGAACATCTTCAAGTTCAACTCGCCGAGCGACCCGTACTCGCAGTTGATCGGCGTGAGCCTCGAAGGCAACCAAGAGAAGACCGACGCGGTCAGCCCCGTGCATTACGTCAGCCAGGACAACCCGCCGATGCTGATTCTGCACGGCACGCACGACGCGCTGGTGCCACTCGCGCAGAGCGAAGAGTTCGCCGCCGCCTTGAAGGAAAACGGAGTGAAAGTATGGCTTCAGAAGCTCCCCGGCTCCGGTCACGGCGGCGGCGGCTTTGGCAAACCGGCGATCTACGTTCTGACTCAAAACTTTTTCGACAAACACCTCAAGGGAGCCGATGTGAAAATCGAATTGGTGCCGGAAGCGGACGTCGCCGTCGATCCTCCGAAGCCGGCGGCGAAGTAGGACGGTTCGAAGTCACCGTGGTCCTGGAATCAACACCATGCCAATTCACAAGGACATCCGCGCCTATAACGCGTCGCAATCGGCTGGCGACAAGCGGATCTGCGACCCCCTCGCCAAGGCCATCGATCAACACCTGCCGCGAAGGATATCGGGAAATCATCGAGTTACTTCGAGAGCTTGGCATCGGTTCGCGTCAATCAACGGCCATTCGTGAGTGACTGTCTGAAGGTTTCTCGATGAGTGAACCCGATGTTACGTTGACCGACTATGGTTTGGCGATTGAATGCGCGATCTGCGCAGTCTTGCTCGGCCTCACGGCGTCAAATCGGAAAGGGTTGCGAATCGCGGGAATGTGCTTTTTTGTCTCTCTCGGACTCGGCGCGGTGACCGGCGGTACGGTCCACGGCTTTTGCCCGGACAGGGAATCTCCAGCGTGTGCGTTGCTTTGGAAACTGACGCTCGAATCGGTCGGCCTGGCCGCATTTTCGGCTTGGATCCTTGGGGCTAACACCGTCGCGAGCGGTCGAGCGGGACATTGGCTCGCCCTGGCGGCCATTCCGCAGATCGTGATTTACTGTCCTTTGGTGTTCCTCGTTACCCAGGAATTCTGGGTTGCTCTGACGATCTACGTGCCTGCAGCCCTGCTGTTACTGGCCGGCTTCTGCCGCCGAGGCTGGGAGGGCCACCGATTTCTGCTGGTGGGAGCGACGGGCTCGGTGCTGTCGCTCCTGTCGTCGTTTCTCCAGTTCATGAGGATCGGGATTGATCCGGTCTATTTCAATCACAACGCGCTCGCGCATGTTGTGCAGGCCGTGGCCCTGGCACTGATCTACCGTGGGATTCGTGTCGTGATTGGTCCGGGCTTCACCAGTTGGCCCGCCAACAGACCGGGCGACGTGTCGCCATCCCGCACCTAACAGTACCATATTGGCGTCCATCTCTTTCCTGCTCTGGAGATTCGATGATGCTGACGCGGCGGGAACTTCTTCAGGTGTCGGCCCAAGCGGGCATGGCCGTTGCGCTGCCTTCGAGATTCTTTGCGGATGCAGCGGAGCCGGGCGGGATAGAGGTCAACGACGTTCAATCCCAATTGAATGCGACCCGCGTGCATGAGATTCGGAAACCCCGCTCCATAGACGACCTTCAGATCGCCCTCCGCGATGCGCAGCGTCAAGGGCGAGGGATCAGCCTGGCGGGCGGACGCCACGCGATGGGAACCCAGCAATTCGGTGCCGACACGCTGCACTTGGACACTCGGGGCCTCAATCGCGTTGTGAAATTCGACAAAGCCGCGGGGCGCATCACGGTGGAGGCGGGAATCGAGTGGCCGGAACTGATCGAATATCTTCTGACCGAACAAGCGGGGCAAAAGGATCCGTGGGCCATCCGCGAAAAGCAGACGGGCGTCGATCGCGTCAGTCTCGGAGGCTCGCTGTCGTCGAATGTGCATGGCCGCGGCCTGAAGTTTCCCCCAATCGTCGCCGACATTGAGTCGTTCACGCTGCTGGGTGCCGACGGCAAGTTGCACACGTGCAACCGCCAACAGAATCAGGAATTCTTTTCCCTGGCGATCGGCGGATACGGGCTGTTCGGCGTCATCGTCGATGTCACATTGCGGTTGGCGCGGCGCGCGAAAGTGCAGCGGATGGTCGAGGTCATCCCGGTCAAAGACTTGCTCCCCTGGGTTGAGAAACGGCTGGGGGCTGGATTCCTGTATGGCGATTGCCAGTACTCCACCGATCTCGATGCTGAGGCCGCGGCGCATGCCGGAGTCTTTTCCTGTTACCGGCCGGTCCCCTATGACACGCCGATCGCAAAGGATCAGAAGCAGCTCAGCGAAAAGGACTGGATCGAGTTCTACACTTTGGCGCGCACCGACAAGAAGAAGGCATTCGAGAAGTACAGCAAATATTATCTGTCGACGAACGAGCAAGTTTACTGGTCCGACACCCATCAGCTCGCCGGCAGCTTCGATGCTTACAGAAACGCCGTCGACAAGGGCCGCGGCACGGAAGTGATTACCGAGGCCTACGTCTCCAAAGAGAATTTCATTCCCTTCATGGCGAAGGTCCGGCAGGACTATATCGACCACAAGGTCGACATGACGTACGGGACGATTCGTTTCATCGAAAAGGACGACGAGACGTTTCTGGCGTGGGCCAAAGAGCCGTCGGTGTGCATCGTCTGCAACCTGCACGTGAAGCATACGGACGAGGGAAAACAGAAAGCCGCCGAAGATTTCCGCCGGATCATTGACCGCGCGATCGAATTCGGCGGACGGTATTACCTCACCTATCACCGCTGGGCGACGCGGAAACAAGTGGAGACCTGCTATCCACAGTTCGTCGATTTTTTGCGGCTGAAGAAAAAGCACGACCCGCAGGACGTCTTTCAAAGCGAATGGTATCGCCACTACAGGACGATGTTCGCTGACAAGCTGTAACCGCCCGTGAATCTCCACGTGCTCGCCGACAGACGGATGGTGCCGCTCCGATGGTCATACCCTCCGGGATCAGCCGAACCGCCGTAATCCTCTGGATCCTGATGGCGCTTTTCTGTCTGCGGGTGCTGGGACAGATCCTGGTCGAGCTGCTCGGCGTTCGCTTTCTTCCGCCGAGCGAAGAGTGGTTTTCAGGGATGATTCCCTATCCACAACTGCTGGCGAGTCAGCTCCTGATCATCGCATTGCAGGCCAAGATCGGTCTCGACTTCACTCGGAGAGATGGCTGGAGCTATCGTCCGCGGCGCCTGGTCGGCCGGTTGCTCGTGCCGCTCGCGGCCATCTACCTGACGGTGATGATGATCCGCTACGTCGTCCGCATGACGCTGTATCCGCACGAACGCTGGACGGGCGGCTCGATCCCGATTTTCTTCCATTGGGTGCTGGCCGTATTTCTGCTGCTGGTCGGTCTTCATCATTGGCGGGAAAGCCGTATCGGGCCGAGTGCCGTGCCGCGGCCGATTCATCGCCGCTGGATGATTCGCACTCTGCGATTGGCCGGCTGGTGCTTTGTCGTTTTCGGTATCACCGGATGGACGCTGTATCTGCTGTTCCCGTCCCTGCTGGCCAAGCAACTCGGCATCCGCGGGCCGGAGTTCGCCGTGCGAATCGAGCGCTCGGTCCGGCTGACGACGTCGGACGGCATCGCCCTGGTCGCAGATGTCTATCATCCACGGAGAGCCGGTGCGAAAACGCCGACGATTCTTGTCCGCATCCCCTATTCAAAAACGATCATCAATAAGCAGTTCGCCACGCTCACGGGACGGCTGTGGGCCGAACGCGGTTACACCGTCGTCATCCAGGGGACGCGCGGCCGTTATGAATCGGGCGGCGAATACGACCCGCTGCGCGGCGAACGGCAGGACGGCCTCGAGACCCTCGACTGGTTGGCCAAACAAACGTGGTTCGACGGGCGGCTAGGGATGTGGGGCTGTTCGTATTTTGGCTACACACAATGGGTACTTGCCGATTGCACCGACCCCGGCCCGACGGCGCTTAACATCCAAGTTGCCAGCACTGATTTTCACGGCATGTTTTATCCCGGAGGCGCATTTTCCCTGAAAAGCGCGCTGTACTGGGCCTTGTTATCGCACGGCAAGCAGGATGTGCCTCCCTCACAGGCTGCGATGGAGCGAGGACTTGCCGGTTTTCCGCTCATCGAGGCCGACGATCGCGCCGGGCAAAACATTCCATTCTTCAATGACTGGGTCGGGCACACGGACCGCGACGAGTATTGGCACCAAATCGATGGAGATGACCGGCCGCGCCGCCTGCGTGCTCCCGTGCTGCTCATGGCCGGATGGTACGATCCCTTTTTGCCGCGGCAACTGTCCGACTATGCCCAAATCCGGCATGAGGCCGATCCGCGGGTCGCCGACGAGACGCGGCTCATCATCGGCCCTTGGGCGCATGGCGAAGCAGCCGTCCTTCCCGGCAACACGACGTCTGGGAACTTCCGGCTGGACGCCCTCGCGCCTACGGTGGCCTGGTTTGACCGGCACCTGCTCAAGACGAATTCTCCACCGATGCCGCCGGTGCGGATCTACACGTTCGGGGCGAATGCTTGGCGCGACGAGCAGGAATGGCCCCTCGCCAGAACTCGGTACACGCCGTATTACCTGCACGGCGGCCCGGCGAACACGATCTCCGGCGGCGGAATTTTGCGAACGTCCGCACCGGAAACCGACGAGCCGGTCGATGTGTTCGCGTACGATCCGAACGATCCGGTGCCAACCGCGGGGGGCGCGATGCTGCGCGGTCTCCAATCGGGAAGCGCACACCAAGAGGCACTGGAATCGAGGCCGGACGTTCTCGTGTACTCCACCGAGCCGTTGGAAAGCGATCTCGAAGTGACAGGCCCGCTCGAGCTGGTCCTCTACGTTTCGACCACGGCACCATGCACCGATTTCACCGGAAAACTCGTGGACGTTTTCCCCGATGGGTCAGCCTGGAATATCTCCGACGGCATTCTGCGCCGCCGTTATGACCGACAGAGGGGCGACGACGAGCCGGGAAGCACGAAAATCAAGATCGAGCTCTGGCCAACCAGTGTGATTTTCAAGAAAGGTCACCGGCTCCGGCTCGAAGTTTCCAGCAGCAACTATCCACGGTTTGACCGCAATCCGAACACCGGCGGCGTCATTGCCGAGGAAACCGCACCGGTGAAAGCAACACAAACGATCCGCCACGATGCCGGCTCTCCCTCCCGGTTGATTCTGCCGGTCATACCGTGAAGCCAAACTTTCTGAACAGTGCGGGTTCGCAGAGTAATGGCCGGTGGTTCGATAGAATGGCGGTGTCGTCGCTCCACCAAGCTGCGGCTTTTCCTTGAAAGTGCTTGTCTCGGCGTGGTTGCTCATTTTCGACCCAAACCCGGAGGCCTGCCGTGCATCGTCCCGTCGCCATTTTCACGCTGGTTCTCCTGAGCGTTGAGGCTCGTGCTAACGATCCCGATGCAGATGTGAGAAGCGCCTTCGACCGCGGCCTGACCTTCCTGGCGAAAGACAACCTGAACTGGAAGGAATCGAAGAAGTGCTTCGGGGTCCTCGATGCTGCCAGCACGTCGGCCGGCAAGCCGACGGTGTTCGCCGTGGATGTCGAGGAAGACAACTACAACGTGACGATCCGCTTCGGCGAAGCGGCGGGCGCGACGTCCACCACCATCCAGGTTGAGTCGCGCCGGTTGATGGCTGAGCGAGTGTCACCGGGCCACAAATTGAGCACGTTTACTTTTCGGATTTCGCGGCGGGCTGGCTGGGCTTCTCGCTTTTCGCAGGTGGAACACTCTCGGCCTTGGCCGGCGGAAGGTTGGGTACCAGCTTGGGGTCGTATTTTGAACCCGCCGAGACTTGGATCACGGTCATGCGGACCTTGGTGGGAAAGAACTTTTCGTGATCCTGTCGCTTATGAGCGTGGCCACTCCCACCGCTGTTGTCCTTGATCACCAAGTGCATTTCCTTGATCCCCTGGTCCCAAACGATCGAATCGTTTTGCCAGAATTTCGTCATGGGAATGTCTTGCTCGTAGACACCGGCTTCCTTGTAGACCGGCGTGTTGAAGCAGCCATAACCATTCTTCTGGCCCTTGTTGGGGATGTAGCACACCGACCATGTGGTGGCTTCGCTGCCCGGCGGCTTCTCCAGCACTTCCAGGCGAACGTGGGCCGTTCCGTTGCGGTAGTCGACGGGGTTCGTCCAGTCCTTGGGACGCTCCGCGTTCATCAGCTTATCGCGGACGTAATAGTGCGAGGGACTTGGCTTGGAGTTATCCGCGTCCTTCTTGGTAAACGTGAAGGTGGCATCGAACAGAACAAACTGCTCGGCTTGGACAGTGGACGCTCCCAGCCACAATGCGGCGAGACCGACCAAGACTGACAGACTTCCGTGCGTCCTTCGACTGCTGGTGCAAAACATCGCTGCATTCCTTCAATCATGACGTCCATGTGGGACGACGTCAGTTGATGCCTGCTGGAAGCGGGGCCATCCACGTTTTGTCGGTCAGTGGCCGCGGATTATTCAGGCCGCCACCGGTAACGACAATGCTTCTCGAATTGATCTCTGCTGATGGAGCCAGACGTTTCTCCGGAATCGTGCCGACGACCGTCGGTAATTCGACACGTTTGAACGGAGACGGCGCAGCCAGCTTCCACTCTAAAGCTCGCGCATTCGATGCGGTCATTGCGAGAACCATGAGCAGCGGCAAAACTGGCTTCATCAACGTGTCCTACAGAGTTCGAGGTTTTAAGTAGCTCAGTTGCTCCGCAACTGAGATTCCCAATGCGTCACCGATCGCCGGTAAACGTCGTATCGGGTGTCGGTTGACGTTCGGAATGCGAGTCGCGGGAGCGACTCGCCTACGTTTTGCGGCTTCGCTCCGCTGCCGTTTGAAGCGGACTGAGATTGATCATGACGAATTGCCGTTCAAAACGTGAGGAAGGACGCTCGATGAATCGTTGGGGAGGGTTCGGCTTGATGGTTGCCTTGCTGTGCGGAATCGCTGATTCACACTCGGTCGAGAAGCCATCTGCTGAGCCAGGCAGCACCAGCATCAACGGCGTTGCTCAATCGTTTTTCAAAGAGCATTGCCTTCGTTGCCACGGTCCTGACGAGTCGAAGGGGGAATTACGGCTCGACCAATTGGGTAACGATCTTTCGCAGCCGACGACGTTTGAACGTTGGCGAGAGATTGTTTCTCGCGTGCAAGCGGGTGAAATGCCGCCGAAAGGTGAGCCGCGTCCGCAGCCAGTTCAAGTGGCGGATGTTTTGAAGCGTCTGTCGGCTCGATTGGATGAGGCGGCCGCAAAGCAGCGGGCGGAAGGGCGCGTCGTGCTGAGGCGGCTCAATCGGGTTGAGTACGAGAACACCGTGCGTGACCTCTTCGACGTGAGTGTCTCGGTCAAAGAGATGTTGCCGGAGGACGCCGTCGCGCAGGGATTCGACAACGTCGGGGCGGCGCTCAATATCTCGCCGGTGCTGATTGAGCGGTATCTCGAAGCGGCGGATGCGGTCCTGAATGCTGCCGTCGTGCCAGTTCACAAACTGGAGAGCAAGACCGAGCGGTTCGATCTGTATGACTCGCTGCCGAAGTGGTTTCTCGCCGGGGCGTGGAAGCGGGACGAAGGGGTGATCCTGTTTCGCAACAGCGGTGACTCGGCGACCGACTTGCGACAGTTCAAAGCTCCGGCACCGGGACGCTATCGCTTTCGCATCGCGGCTTCGGCACATCACTCCGAGACGCCGCTGCCGATGGCGGCGCTGCTCGGCAACTTTGTGGTGAGCGGCAATCCGACGCGGCATCTCGGCTACTTCGACGCTCCGCCCGGTAAGCCCGCCGTCATCGAGTTCGAGGAACGGTTGCTCGCGAAGAACGACACGATCAAGGTCACTCCGGTCGCGCTGCCGTTCGTCTATCTCAGGCCCGAAACGATGGAGGAATATCCGGGTCCGGGTTTGCAGATCCATTGGATGGAAGTCGAAGGCCCATTTCCCGAAGCCTGGCCGACGGAGAGTTATCGCCGCGTTTTCGGCGACGTCGATCCCAAGACCGGCACGCTGGCGGATGCCGAGAAGTTGTTGCGCAAGCTTCTGCCCCGAGCGTTCCGCCGCCCGGTCAGCGAAGGTGAAGAGAAGCCGTTCGTGGCGCTGGTCGCTGCGTCGCTGGAGTCCGGGCAGCCGTTCGACGCCTCGTTGCGAGCGGGGATCAAGGCCGTCCTCACGTCTCCGAAATTTCTCTACTTCCGCGAGCCGACTGGCCCGCTGGACGATCACGCGCTCGCGTCGCGGCTGTCGTACTTTCTCTGGAGCACGATGCCGGATGAGACGCTGTTCGAACTGGCTGGCAAGGGCGAATTGTGCAAGCCCGATGTGCTGCATGCTCAAGTCGAGCGGATGCTTCAGCATCCCAAATCAAAAGCCTTCACCGAGAACTTCACCGGCCAATGGCTGAGCTTACGCGACATCAACGCGACCACTCCCGACAAGGCCCTCTATCCAGAGTTTGAGGAGATGCTGCTTTGGTCGTCAGTGCGCGAGACGCAACTCTTCTTCGAGGAGTTACTGAAAGAAAACCTCAGCGTGAAGAATTTCGTGGATTCGGAATTTGCGATGCTCAATGGACGTCTCGCGAAACACTACGGCATCCCGGACGTGCATGGTGCCGCGTTTCGCAAAGTCCCGCTGAAGCCTGAGTATCACCGAGGGGGTGTCCTCGCCCACGCCAGCATTCTGAAAGTCACCGCGAATGGAACGACCACATCGCCCGTGGTGCGAGGAGTCTGGGTCAACGACCGAATTCTGGGTCGTACCATTCCACCACCACCTCCGAATGTCCCTGCGGTGGAACCGGATATTCGCGGAGCCACGACCATCCGCGAACAACTCGCCAAACATCGCTCGACAGAGAATTGCGCGGGCTGTCATCGAAAGATCGATCCACCGGGCTTCGCTCTCGAAAACTACGACGTGATCGGCGGCTGGCGAGAGAACTATCGCATCGTCACCGATCAAAAGAACTGGGTCAAAAACCGAGTTGGTCCGCTCGCGAAATATCTTGCCGGCTATCAATACGGTTTGGGTCGGGCTGTCGAAGCCGGAGACACTCTGCCCGACGGCCGCTCATTCGCCGACATCACCGAATTCAAGAAGCTGCTGCTCGCACATCCCGATCACATCGCACGTTGTTTGACTGAGAAGCTTGTGACCTACGCAACGGGTCATCCGGTCGGCTTCGGCGATCACCAAGCGGTGAACCAGATTGTCGCAGACTCCAAAACTTCCGATTATGGACTCCGCTCGTTGGTCCACGCGGTCATCGCAAGCGAGCTGTTCCGAAATAAGTAACTCAAAACCTCCTCTTTCCTTTGCGTCCTTGGCGAGCTTCTGTTCAAACAGGATTTGAAACAGAAGCTCGCCAAGGACGCAAAGAAAAAAACTCGAAGGCGAAACATGAAAACCAATCGCGTATCTCGTCGCAGATTTCTGCGGGCCGCCGGAGTGACGCTGACACTGCCGTTGTTGGACGCCATGGCTGATCGACGAGTGAAGGCCGCCATCGGCGAGCCGCCGCGGCGGATGATTTGCATCAACACGACGCTTGGGTTGCACACGCCGAATTTGTTTCCAACCGCGGCCGGGAAGGACTACGAACTCACTCCCTATCTCGAACCGATCAAGGAATTCCGGAACGACCTGACGATCTTCTCTGGTCTCTCTCACCCCGAAGTCGATGGCGGGCATCCGGCGGAGATGTGTTATCTCACCTCCGCTCCGCATCCGCGTGCGGACAATTTCAAGAACACGATCTCGCTCGATCAATACGCCATCGAGCAGCTTGTTCCGGATACGCGATTCGGCTCGCTGGTGCTGGCGTCGTCGTCGAGTCGTGGGCTGTCGTCGACTCGCAGCGGCGTGCCGATCCCGGCCGAGGAGCGTCCGTCGCGCGTCTTCAAGAGCATGTTCGTGGACGGCACGCCGAACGAGATCAATGCGCAGATGCAACGGCTCAAACAGGGGCAAAGCATCATGGACACGGTGCTCGGCGAGGCGAAGGATTTTCAAAAGGGACTCGGCAAGCAGGATCGGCAGAAGCTCGACGAATACTTCTCGTCGGTGCGCGAGGTCGAGCAGCGGATGGTCAAGGCGCAGGATTGGACGCGCCGCCCCAAGCCGCACGTCGATGCAAAGCCGCTGACCGATATCGCAAGCGCTGTTGAAGTCCCCTCGCGTGTGCGGCTGATGATCGACCTGATGCACCTTGCTCTGCAAACCGATTCGACGCGGTTCATCACATTTGCCTTGAATGGACTGAACGCGGTGCCGGTCATCCCCGGCGTCACCCAAGACTGGCACAACCTCTCGCACCACGGACAGGATCCCGCGAAGCTTGCCGAGTTGAAGGTCGTCGAGATCCAGCAAATGCAGCTCTTTGGCGAACTGTTGTCGAAGTTGAAGAGCACTCGTGAAGAAGGGGGGACTCTGCTCGATCGCACGATCGTGATGTTCGGCAGCAACCTCGGTAACGCCAGCAGCCACGACAACAAGAACCTGCCGATCATCGTCGCGGGAGGTGGCTTCCGGCATGGCCAGCACCTCGCCTTTGACCCGCATAAGAACCCGCCGCTCTGCAACCTCTATGTGCAGTTCCTCCGCCGACTCGGGGCCGACGTGAATGCCTTCGGGTCGAGCAACGGAACGATATCCGGCTTCGAACTCGCCTAGAGAAATCGGCACGTTGAGAACGTGCCCCACGGGCTGGCTCTGTTGCGTCCCTTTTCGCTCCGCGACAGGGAGTTCGTTTGTGGTCGACTCTCTTCGATCAGTCGGCCAGCGGCAGGACTTGGACTTTGCGGATGCTGACCTTGCTGCCGGGGTCATGTTGCTGGAAGGCGAAATGTCCCTCCTTGAACGTCATCGCGAAATCGAGGTACTCGTAGAGTTCATTGCCATCCACCGTGACTTTGATCCGCGTCATCTTGCGTCCGCGCCAGATATCGTCGCGGACTTCAAGGTCGTAGGTGAACCACGTGTCGGGCTTCACCAGTTGCTTGTAGACGTGGCACATCCCGTAGAGCGATCCGGTGCGAATCGGATCCTTGTGCGTGCTGTCGATCTGAGCCTCGTAGCCGTCGGTGAATCCGGGTTTGGGCGTCGTGCGAAAATAAAGTCCGGAGTTGCCGCCGTCGTTGATTTTGATTTCGGCTCGGTAGCGGAAGTTCTTGTACGGCCCTTTGGTGCTGACCAACATCGAGGCCGGGCCCGATCCGCGGATCTCGCCCTCTTTCACTTCCCAAACGCTGTCCTTGTTTCCGACCTTCTCCCAGCCGTCCAGAGACTTGCCGTCGAATAACGGAATCCATTTGTCATCCTCGGCCCGGACGCCGGCGCAGGAAAACAAAGACAACACGGTTGCAGCAATGAAAACAAAACGAGGCATCGAGACAGTCATCAGCGGACTCCTAGAGCTAAGTTGAGAATTCGTGTCGCGCACGCTCCGTCAGTCTACGCAGCCCCAAGAAGACACGCGAGGGGCACGACTTCGGAGCGGGTGATTGATCCATGACGGCTTCGGGGTGACGTGAACTGGTCAATTGTTGGAGAACTGTTCGAGGGGAACTGAGTCAAAGTAGGATGCGTTGCAGTAACTTCGATGAAACTGAAATATCAGTTCGAGGGACAGCCAATGAGCGCCACGCTGGACTACACCTATCGCTACCCGTTTGCCTCGCGGTTGGAGCGTGAGGGGTCGGCGTGGGGCTGCGGCTGGCGACGTTTGGCGGTTCGTCGGCGAGTGGTCTTGCAGGTACGCGTTCGCCGGTTGTTGAGGCACCTCGTCCCGTCGCCCTGCCTCATCCGTTTTTCTTTGAGGGGCGATGCCGATCACCACGCATGGTGGCGGATCTGTTGCTGGCTCTCGCCCACACCGTGAATAGCCGGTTCTATCTTCCCGGTGCGTGGCGGATGCTCGACCCGGTCGTGACCAGCAGCGAAGAGTTGCTGAGGCTGGAGGGATTCAGTTCGTGTTGCGGCGTCTATGCGCGAGTCGATCTGTCGGCCGAGGCGTTCGACAGTGAGATTCAGGGACGCGGGACGACGAACGTGGACTTCAACGCTCCGATGACGGGATCGAGTAAGACCGCGAAGCTCGCCAAGGGACTGCTGGCTCGCACGTCGCCCGCTGACCCGGTGCAGTGGCGTCAGATTGTCCTCGCCTCGCTCCGTGGCCGTCTGCCCCGCGCGATGCTCTGCCAACCGTGACGCGGGTGATCCTCGTGTTCGTGCAGGACGGAGTTCTTTTTTGACGGCGAGGATCGTCGAACATCGCACATTACGCCGATTTGGGCTGGGAGACCGCGCAAAATGACTTCTCGGAGCGCAAGCTATTGCTGAGATGGTCTTCCCGATTATCTTTTGCTCCCAAGCTGAGTGATTGATTCCCGCCTGTGATGTCCTGCCGAACCGAATTCCCGCCTAAACTCCGCCAGAAGGTGGTGCCTCATCATGAGCAACCTGATTCCCTGGACCGGTTCGTGGTCTCGCCGCCGAGCGTTGCAAGTTGGCTCTGCCGGAGTGCTCGGCCTGTCGTTGCCGCAATGGTTGGCGGTGCAGGCTCAAGCCGCGACCTCGAAGGGGAAGCCGGCGGCGAAGAACGTGTTGGTTGTCCTGGAACAAGGGGGACTTTCGCATATCGATACGTGGGATCCAAAAATTGATGCGGTGGCCGAACACCGCAGTCCCTTCAAACCGATCGCCACGAACGTCCCCGGAATTCAATTCACCGAGTTGCTCGCCAACACCGCGCGAGTCGCTGACAAGCTGGCAGTCGTTCGTTCGATGCGGCATCCGAAAGCGGGAGCCAATGGGCATCCGGACGGAACGCAATACATGCTGTCTGGCTCGCATCCCACCAGTCCGATGGAGATGCCCGACATCGGGTGTATCGCGACAAAGATTCTCGGCAGCGAATGCCGCGACCTGCCGCCATACATCATGGTCCCCGGCAACGACGAGCAGAACGCTTCGACAAAGACCGGCTTCTTGCCCGCCTCGTCGCGAGTCTTCAAGACCGGCGGCAGCGATGTCTCATCGCCGGCTTGGAAGGTCGCAGACCTGCTGCCTCGCGGAGAAAACGCCGGACCTCGTTTGAGTGGCCGCCGCGAAATGTTGACCTCGATTGATTCGCGTTTCGCGGCCGCTCGCAACGTCGATGGCATGGACCGCTTCTACTCGCAGGCGTTCGACACGCTGACCAGTTCGCGAGTCGATGCCGCGTTCAATCTGCAATCGGAATCTGTCGCCACACGCGAGCTGTACGGCAACGGGCATCGCGGAGCTTGCTATCTCGTTGCCCGCAAGCTGATCGAGGCCAACGTCCGTTTCGTCACGGTCGATGTTCGCTGGCCGTTCTCTGAAGAAGTCCCCGGCGGCTTCAACTTGAACTGGGATCATCACGACTTGATCTACACGTCCGGCTCCTGCGGCACGATCCGCAACAAAGCCGGTGGCGAGGGACGCTACGGCATCGGCCACTGGGTCATGATGGGGAGCACTGACCGCGCATTCGCTGGGTTGATCCAAGACATGGACCAACGTGGCCTGCTCGCCGAGACGCTCGTTTGTTTCATCACCGAGTTCGGTCGCACCCCGCGACTCAACGCCTTCCAAGGCCGCGATCATTGGGAGCACGCGTACTCGATCGTCTTCGCCGGAGCGGGCACACCCGGCGGCCGAGTCATCGGCAAGACCGACGCCGACGGCGGCTATGTTCTCGACTCGCCGCACACGCCGGAAGATTACGCTTCGACCATTTACGAAAAGCTCGGCATCGACCGCGACCAACCGCTCTACACCTCCACCAACCGCCCCGTGCTCTTCGGGCACGCCGGCGAACCGATCGCGGGCGTGATGTGACCCTGGAGTGCGGCGGCTTGACGCCGCCCTCCATCCATTTGAAATAGCGACGCTCAAAGTCCAAAAAACGTCGCGAACATTTTCGAGTGCCCGGTTGCTCTTTCACGACCGCGTGTTCCACCGGACACAACGCCGTTATTCCAAATGAATGGAGGGCTGTGTCGAGCCACAGCACTCCAGGGTCACGCCATTACTTCGGCCAGCGAGACCAGCCGGCTCTTTTCGCCCAGCGACTTTGCTCCCGCGTGAACGATGGCGGTGACCTCCAGAATCTCCTGATGCGGCACTGGTTCTTTGCGTGTCAGCACCATTTGGCGAAACGTCGCGGCGAGGCGGAACATTTCGTAGTGGTGGCCGTAATCGAAGCTCCCCTCGATCGACGGCGTGAACGAGAAATACTTCTTTTTGAAGTGGACGTTGACTCGGTTGTACTCGAACTTTTCAAACGGCTCGCCGAACCAGACGTGGCTCGGATAGCGATCCGGCCAAGTGATCATGCCGTGGCACGTGTCTTTGAATTCGTAGAGGCTGACCGCTTCGACGCCCGATTCCATCAGTGTCATGACAGACCACACCGGGTGTTGTCCGTAGATCATCCAGCCGGGGAGCGAATAGCGGCTGTGCAAAGTCGCGGTGACGTGCTCGATCGTTCCGAACTCGCCGGAGTCACGCATCCGCAGCGCGGCTTCCATACCCCACTGATGACGAAACAAGCTGGACGACATGATCGGAGCATTGTGCTTCCGAGCGAACTCCAAAATTTTGCGTGTGCCGGCCACCGTGCCGCCGATCGGCTTGTCGCAGAAGGTCGGCAAGCCGTTCGCCAATCCAGGAGCGACCAGATCGAAATGATCGTCTCCTTTGCCGGACGCATCCCCCATCCAAATGGCGTCGCATTCCGCGGCCACCTCCTCCAGCGACTTCGCGACCTTCACACCGGGAAAGACTTCGGTGAATGGCACGGCAGCGGCCGGATCGGCGTCGTAGTAATGCGTGATCTGCGTGTCGGGAAACGGAAGCTGATCGAAATTGAATTTCGAGTTGCGATATACCTTTTGAAAGCTGTCGAACGCGGGCGGGTTGTGTTTCTTGAAAGCATCGAAGTCGAAGTTCGGATGCAGGTACTGCGCGAAGTGCCAAGTGTGCCCGTTGCGCGTCTGAGGCTTTCCGTCGATCGCGGCTGAGACCACGCCGATGCGATACACCTTCTTCGGAGTCTCCGCCGCACGAACCGTGCTGGCTCCCGCCAAAGAAATCGCGCCGGCCGCGCCAGCCACTCTGATCAAGTCCCGGCGGTTAAACACGTCATTGTCGGACATGCTGATTCCTTCCCTGGAGTGCTGCGGCTCGACGCAGCCCTCCATCCATTTGAAATAGCGACGTTCAAAGTTCAGAAACCGTCGCTACAAAAGTTACTTGAACAATCACCGTTTCCGAGCCATCGACGTCGCTATTCCAATCGAATGGAGGGCTGCGTCGAGCCGCAGCACTCCAGGGGCTAACGTACCAGCATCCAATCGACGGTCCCCTTTTCGGGAGCTGGTTTTTCAAACGTGACCGTGAAGCCTTCCGGTGTTTTGTCAGAGACCGCGCGGTTGCTCAGCCAGGATTGTTCGAGGAACACCGCGTAGTCGGCATCGGCTTCCGGTGTCGGGAATTTGATGCGGACGGTTGCCAAGTTCGCTTCGACGGCGATGTTCTTGCCACGCAGGTTTTTCGCGGGCTTTGCATCGCCAGAGATGCCAGCGACGTTCGAGACTGACCCACCTGCGCTGACGCCGCCGCCGGTGAATTGGAACTCGCCTGATTCCCGGCTGACTTGCAGTGACGCGACGTGCGGAGCCTTTGCCGGAGCGGACACGGCTTTCGTGATGCCGGTCTTCGCTTTGTCATCAGGTGACTCGGCGGGGAGTCCGTAGTGCCAGTGGATTGGTTGCTCGTGATGCGGTTGCTGGAACAGGATCGCGGCGCGTGCGAAGTCGGCGTTGAAGTTCAGTCCAACCGTGGCGGCGGTTCGTACGACCAGGATGTTGTCCCAAGCCGGCTTTTGCTCCTGCCGCTTCGCAACGTCGTCGAGATTCGGCGGACCACCCGCGACCGTCATCACCGAGTACCGCGACGCCGCTCCGTTGTTCGAGATGTCGAACACCGTCGAAGGGAATTGGCCGGGGACGTCTTCCCACATCCACGATCGGAAGACTTGCGGCTTGAACGGATCGGGGCCGATGGCTTGTTCGATCGGATCCCCTTTCTCGAAATCGAACGGCGTGTTCATCGCGGAATGCGGAGCGACTCCGAGCGTCCGTTGACCGCCACGATCTCCGCCGACGATCGCGCGAGACACGTCGTTTACATACGCGCCCGGAGCGATGATGTAGCTCAGCGGGCGGAGGTGTCCGTCCCACGTGTGATTCTCGACGCGATACAACGTTGGGCCTCCGGCGCTCTTCGCGCCCCACCAGAAGCGTTGAATCTCGATGTCTTTTGTCCCGTCGTCATTCGCCTGGAACTTCGTGATCAGATACCAGCGGAAACTTCCCTTCGGCGTCTTTTCAGTCGGTTCGTTGACGGCGAAGTAGCGGCCGATGACGTCCTCTGTCCAACCGCAATCTTTGTCGCCGCGAATCAGGCCGCCGAACTTTCGCTCGGCCGATTTGGTGATCGGGCTCGTGAAGAGTTCGGTCGAGTAATCGTGTCCCTCGAAGAGGCTCATCTTGCGGTCGGGCAGATCGAATTCGTTGCGGCCGGTGACGATCAGCACCTTGCCGTCGGCGATCTGCTTCTTCGGATTCAGATTGATCAGCGGCCGCGAGTCTCCCAGCGTCTGCACGTTCTGGTTCGAGTTTCCGAACTTCAGTTGCGACGTGGTCCAATCGACCGACTCGACCGTGCTGCGGAAATTGTTGTCCTGCGAGCGAATGAACGCGGCGTAGCAATTGCCGTTCTCGTCACCGGCGGCCGAATGCACGTTGCTCATGTAGTTGAAGTCGCAGTAGTAGATGTAGGTGTCGCCGTGAGCGTACTGGTTACGGATCACCTTCACGTCGTAGGTTTGGTTGTCGTTGTGGCTCGTCTGGAGCATGTGCAGTAGCCCGGTGTTCGACTTGTTGTGCAGGATCGCTCCGGTGACGTGATCGAGATCGGTGTCGGCGACAAAGTAGTGCATCCGCTTCTCCGGGTCATAACCGAGCGACTTCACAACCCCGCGCGTGACGCCGCCGCCATACCCCGGCCCGCCGTGCAGATTCAGGAATTGTCCCGGATGAATCCCACGCACGGTCGGCAGATAGAACCGCTGATCCTTTCCCTTCGAAACCGGTGCTTGCAGCCAATCGAGATAACTGCTCGACCCCGACACAATCTGGCTGTCGAGCGTGATGGCCGGATGCGTCCCCCAGTGCGGCAAGCTGTCGCCGTCAGCCAATCGAATCGGCCGCTCGATCCGCATCCCCGACAACGGTGGCACCTGCACGACCACGCTCTTGCCATCATGCGAGACGACCGTGACACCTGGCTCCGTCGTCCAACGCTTCGTCTCGGCCGGCGGTTCCGGCGAGCGATTCAGCCCCTGCAACGACTCCATCTTCCCTTGGAGCTGCTTCCACTCTTCCGCCGAAATCGACAGCACTCCGCCCGACTTACGAAGCTCCGCCACCGCGATGTGAAACGTCTCGGCCAATTTCTTGGAGCCAACATCGCCGAACTCACTGAGTTGCCGAAGTTGAGACGGTTGAGGATCAGCGGCAGAAGCGGCAGTGCCGCCGAGAAATGTTCCACCAACAAGCAGCGCGGCCAGCAAGTGGCAAAGTCGTGATGACACCAGAGGCATGATTTGTCCTTCGAGTTCCCAAACCTTGGAGTGCTGCGGCTCGACGCAGCCCTCCATTCGTTTGGAATAGTGACTTGAAGTTCGGCGAAAACGGTCGTCGATCAAGCCGATTTTTGTCACGCCGGTTCTTGGACTTTGAGCGCCGACATTTCAATCGAATGGAGGGCGGTGTCGAGCCACCGCACTCCAAGTTGTGGGCGTCGGTCACTTCATCTTGACGCATTGGCGGATTTGTCATTATCCGCCAGCACGCTGGCAATCGACGACGACAGCTTGGCGGCGAGGAATTCAAACGTCAAAGGTTCACCCGATGATGATGACCGCCACCTCAACAACCATCCGGGACCGCGCGACTCGAATCGTGTGGCTGTTGCTTGTCATGGGAGTCGGTTGCACGAACGCGCTCAAGAACGTGGACTTCGGCGAGAATGCTCGGACGTTTGAACCGGTGTCCGCGAAAGCCGCTATCGTCGATGTGACGTATTCGGATGACGGGAGAAACATCGCCGCCGTGCATACGTTCGTGTATCCGCACGACAGACGAGTCTCCTGCGTTGGAACGCCGTCAAGCTGGTTGCGGTTGTGGAAAGTGTATGACGGTTGGAATTCCGATGATGGGCTCGACCTTGGTTCGGTCTCGCTCGGATCGCGCTCGCTCGGCCCGCTTCGATTCACTCTCGATGGCGGCGAAATCATCACATGGGCTGAACGCCAAGAAGAGCAGCTCGTGATTTGGAACACGAAGAACAATAAGTTGGATCGCCGCAACGTTGGATGGGTACTCGGCGTCAGCCCGCATGGCGAGGCGATTGTCACTCGCGACGAGGACACCGGACTCAGCGTTTGTGACAAACACGGACTTCCCATCGAACATTCCTGGCCTTCAAACGACGTCAAGATGGGACATGCGGTTTGGCAAAATCCATTTTCTGCCGATGGTCGATTACTCGCGATTCACGTTGGCAACGACAGCGCGAAGCATCAGATCGCTATCTGCGATTGGCGAACCGGCAAGCAGCAAGCATCGTTCGCGGTCGCAGCCACAGTCTGGAGTTTCGCTTTTTCTCCCGACGGACGACTCGTCGCTCTGACGGGACTCGGTGGGCCAATCATCAAAGTTCATGACACGCAAACCGGCGAACTCCGGCAACAACTGGAAATGGACGCCGATGACTTTTGGGACGTCGCCTTCTCACCCGACGGTCAACAACTCGCCGTTTGTGGCGACACTCGTTTCGAGAAGAAGAAAGAAAGCCAAGGTCAAACCGTTGTCTGGCACGTCCCGACGTGGCGAAAACTGAAGACCTACATCGACCGCGAGTCTTGGGCCACAACGGCCGTGACGTTTTCACCAGACAGCAAGACGCTCGCCTGCGGAACGACGAAGGGCATCATCCGATTTCACGCTTCGCCATCTGCCGAGTGAGCGTGACCAGGCACCTGATCATCCAAGCCGAGGAGCTTCTCGGCTTCGGCCCAAGGGATTCCGACTTCTTTGCGTCGCTCGTTGATCATCTTCCAAAACGCCGGATCATTGATATAGGCGAGGTCTTCGTCGTCGTAGTCTTGATCGACGGTACTCATGTCGCCTGCTCCACGAGTTCATAGACCTTGCCATGACTCGCGAGCCAGTTGCGTTCGCCACGTTCCGCATGCTCGGCGACTTCTTTCAAGAAATTGACCGTCTCCGCTTCCAGACACGGCTCGGATGGGTCGTCGAGGGGAATTACCATCTCGACATCAACTGCCACTACAAAACGACCTCGCTGGATCAATCGGGTTTGAGTGACTCGTTTGCCAGGAATTCGCATGGCGGACCTCAATCATCGAAGAAGTGAACTGTCACCAGCTTTGCCACGCCACTTTGACGAAGCAAGGACCAAACTGATTTGAACTCAGTCCCGTCAGGAAGTTCTTCACGGACTTCGACGGCGGGATTGGGTTGAGCATCCTGTCGTTCCAACAAAAGCTCGCCGTCTTCCAGACCTGCGACGGCTTGCCATTCCATGATGCCGCGTTCTTCAAGACGTTCAGCCGCGTGCTGACCGATGACGTATCGGTCTGCGGCGACGAGTCGCTGAATCGTCTGAAAAAGTTGCCCCATGATCGGCGTCTTTTATTCCAGCGCTTTGATGATCTGCTCGACGCTGGCAAGTTGTTTCTTGTAGCTCTCCACGACGTCACGGGTTTGTTGGAGGACGTCGGCGGGGGCTTTGGCAACGAAGCTTTCGTTCTGGAGTTTCTTTTCGTTGGATTCGATCCCCTTGCGGAGTCGGTCGATCTCTTTGCGTTGCCTGGCGATTTCGGCGTCGCGGTCGATCAGTCCTTCCAGCGGGACGTAGCCGTCGGCGTCGGTCAAACTGAAACTGGCCGAGCAGGTGGGCGGTTGCACGTCGGCTCCGGCGGCGGCGAGCAGGGCTTTCGAGAGATTCTCGAACTGCGCGGCGACGTGTTGCATGTCGGAAGCGATGTCGGCGTTGCAACGCATGTGGAGTTGGATCGGAGTGTTCGGCGCGATGTTGTAGAGCGCGCGGACATTCCGCACGGCGACGATCGTTTCTTGCAGCCGCTCGAAGCGGCGTTCGAGGTCGCGGTTTTGCCACGACGTCGGGACGTCGGGCCAGGGAGCGAGCATGACGGAGGGTGTCGCTTGGCCGCCCTCGGCCGAGGGCGGCCAAGTTACGAAACCTCTGACCGGCGCGATCTCGTTCAAGCGTTGCCACAGTTCCTCCGTGATGAACGGCGCGAACGGGTGCAGCAAGCGGACGATCGTGTCGAGCACGCTGACGAGGACTCGTTGCGCGATGGGCTTCAATGCTTCGTCGCGGAGGCGCGGCTTGATCATTTCGAGATACCAGTCGCAGAACTCGTTCCAGACGAAGTCGCGCAGAATGCGCGTCGCCTCGTCGAAGCGGTAGCGGCCGAGCATCGACGTGACTTCGCCCGATGTGTGCGACAGGCGGCTGAGAATCCATTGGTCTTCGAGTTTCAGATCGGTTGCTCCCATCAGCCGCGGGGCGCTAGCCCCCGGTTCCGTCGGTTGATCCGCGCTCGAACCGGACGCTAGCGCGTTCCGGCTGATGTCACTGGCGGCATTGAGTCCGCCAACTGGCCCCGGCGTGTAGCCCTCCAGATTCATCATCGCGAATCTGGCGGCGTTCCAGAGTTTGTTACAAAAATTGCGGCCGTACTCGAAGCGTTCGCTGACGACGCGAGCGACTGGCTCGCCGGTGTCCGGTTCGAACCAGGGGCTGCTGTATTGCGCCGACTGTTTGCATTTCGCGCATTTGACGCGCGGTTTCGCTCCGCCGCCGGGGACCGCTTTTTGGTGCTCCAGCGTTTGCGGGATGACGTGGCCGCAGTGCGGGCATTCGTAGCCGACGGGCAGGCGGACGTCCTGGGTCTCGCCGGCGAAGCTGGCGATGGTGAACCGCACGGCGTCGGTGCCGTACTTGTCGATCAGGTCCAGCGGATCGACGCCGTTCCCCTTCGACTTCGACATCGTCTGCCCAAACCCGTCGAGAATCTTCGGGTGAATGCA